>JANWJR010000113.1 GCA_025451835.1 Candidatus Acidiferrales bacterium
CGTTTCTGCTCACGCGCCTAATGACGAGCCTGCTCTATGGCGTTTCCGCCACGGATCCTGCCACCTTCGTTGCCGTGCTAATTGTTCTGCTCGGCGTTGCGTTGCTCGCCTGTTACGTTCCCGCGCGCCGCGCTATGCGCGTGGACCCGATGGTCGCCTTGCGTTACGAATGATGTCCCAAGAAACTTTCTACGGTTTGCCCGCCGGCCTATGCTGGCCTATATTGTGTGTGAACTGGCGAGTTCCAACGGCCGGCCCAACCTATTCCGAGGCAAGTTCTTGGTGTCACCCTTCGACGCTGGATCGAATATCTCGCGGCGATCCTCATCGGCAACGCGATTTATTATTTTTCCTTAGTCCCTCACCTACCTGCGGTTCTGAAGCATCAAGGCTTTCAAATCGACCTCGGCGTCGCCGTTGATTTTGCCGTTTGCGTTGCCGTGTACGGATTGATCTGGATCGCCTCGCGGCTCTAATTCTGCGAAATCCGATTGGCGTCGTCCTTGCATTGATATAAATCCGAGACAATTTCCGTACTTTAGTCAAGTGAACCCGCGAACCGCGAATACGGTCGCGGTTCCGAGGATGCTCGTCCGGCGGACCGCCGAAAGCAGGTGCATCTTGCCGGGTCGTGGCTTTAGTCGCGGCATAAGGGCTGTGTTTCCTTAGGGGTTCCGGCGACGCCAGGATTTTCGCGGGCTTCTTGCGTATGCAGCTAAGGCAGGGAGCGTAATGACGTCAAACGGTTGAAGAGGGAACGCTTTGAGCAACATGTTCGATACTGGGAAACGTCCGTCCGCTGGTGCTCACCATCGGCCAGTGGACCCGTCTATCACATTGGCATCTACAGAGAGGCAGGACGCCACAGAAAGCGGGAATCAGGGTCTGCACCGGAGCGGCCCTGACAAAAACGAAGCACGGGCGGCGGTTAACATGATGGGGATGAGCGTAGCACTCGCGGGAGACGCACGCCAGGCAGCGGTGAAAGCATCCGAAGAGCAGGCGTTGGTCCAAAGCGCCCAGGCCGGCGATCGCGTGGCATTCGAGGAATTGGTGCGCCGCCACGACAGGGAAGTCTTGCGGCTCGCGCTAAACCTCGTGCAGCGCGCGGAAGACGCGCGAGACATTTATCAGGAGAGCTTCCTGCGCGTTTACCGCAATCTCCATCGGTTCCGGTTTGAATGCAGCTTTTACACCTGGCTTTACCGGATCGTGACGAACGTGGCGCTCGATCATCTGCGCCGCCGGGCGAGCCGCCGCGAGGATCAGGCACCCGCCCTCGAAGAGACCGATGGTGGAACGCGAGATTTCTTCGACCGCCAGCCGGAATTGCGGGCGGGAGCCAACCCCGAAAAGAGCTTGCTTGGCCAGGAACTGGGAAACCATATTCAGGCGGCGCTCGAGCGACTTTCGCCGCGCGAACGCACCGTTTTTGAGATGAAACATTTTCAAGGCATGCGGTTGCGTGCCATCGGCGATATGCTGGGTACCTCGGAAGAGACGGTGAAGAATTCGCTCTTTCGCGCGACGCGAAAATTGCGCGCGACACTGGACGCCGTTCGCTGATTGCGGTAAGTATCGGGGAGAATAGGACGTCGAAGATGCAGGCAGACCGCGAAAACGGCAAGATCGGCTGGGCATGCGGCGAATTCGAGCCGCTGCTGGTTCTCTTTGCGGCCGGTGAGCTCGATTCCGCCGAACAGGCCCGAGTCGCCGCGCACCTCGCGCATTGCTCAGGCTGCGCCGCAGAATTCGAAAGCGAAAATCAGCTTCTCGGGTTACTGGCGGAAAATCATGTGGAACCCGGCGCGTCTTTATTGGCGAGCTGCCGCGCGAATCTTCTCTACGCTCTCGATCTGGAAGAAGGGCGAAGCTGGTTTGGCCGCACCGCGGGCGCCCTGCTTCCCGCGAGTTGGCTGGCCCCGCGCCCCGCGTGGGGAGCGGCAATTCTTTTGTTCGTGGGATTTTCGGTGGGAATGTTTGGGCCGAGGTTGCTTCGTCATTCTCTCACTCCGGCTAGCCCGCCCGACGCCATCGCGGAATCGCCTGCGGCTTCGGGCGCCGCTGATACAAGTGCCCCGGTTGCATCGCCCGTTAGCACTCTAGATCTTCACACCGCAGAAGTCGCTGGAATCAACGTATACCCGTCAGGCGAGAACCAGCCTCCGCAGGTGGAATTGCAGCTCAATGCCCAGCAGCCCATGACGGTGCATGGAACCGTGGACAATGGCGACGTCAAGCGCGTTCTGCTCTACGTGCTCCGGAACAATCAGCGGTACGATCCCGACGTGCGGCTCGATGCGGTGGACCTCCTTCGCGCGCGCAACAATGACCCCGAGGTGCGCTCTGCTCTTTGCCATGCGGTTCATACAGACAACAATGCGGCGGTCCGTCTGAAAGCGCTTGAGGCTCTGAATGGCGCCGAGCCTCAGGATATTGTCCGCCAGACATTACTTGACGCGCTTGTCGATGACCGGAATCCCGGCGTTCGCGTCGAGGCTATTAACGAACTGCGTTCCATGGCCGCGAACGGCCAGGTTTCCTCCGACAATCACATGCTTGCTGTTCTCCGAGAGCGCATGCAGAAAGATCCGAACACGTACATCCGGCTGCAAAGCGCCGCCGCTATTCGCGACCTTGGGCCGCGCGCGAAATTCTAGTATGCAAATCACTCCTTTCGTCGCGGGCTTGCAACGCTTACGTCCGATGCCCGAGCGCCGTTCGCTTCCCGGCTGTCTGATTTTTGTTGCGGCAGTGATTGCGTGCCTTGCGTGGCCCACCGCCGCTTTCGCGAATCCGGCGCCGCAGTCCAGCGCACGGAACCGCCAGTCATCGCGTCTCACTTCCGATTTGAGGGGGACCACGCAAACACACGACGGTCAGCATCTGCGCCTTGCGACCGACCTTGGGAATATCGTCATTCACACGCAGGACTCGGGAAAAGTTGATTACGACGTCCATCTCGAAACCGACGCCTCGCAGAAAGATGCAAAACGATTGCTCTCGAAGTTCAACATGATCTCTCGGGTAACGCCGGATGGAGTTGTGCTGCGAGGATCGACTTCGAGCGGGCAATTGACGGGGCGGCTCTGGGTGACCATCACCGTTAACATCCCGAAAAATTACAGCCTCGATGTCTCGACGGGCGGCGGAAACATCAATATCGATGACGTCCGCGGTCGCGTGAGCCTTTCGACTTCTGGCGGAAACATTACGGCAGGAAACATTCGCGGCGCTGCGCGTCTCGAAACCGACGGCGGCCATATCGCGGTAAAGAACGTCGCGGGCGAATTGGTGGCTGCCACAGGCGGCGGTCACATTACCGCGGGCGACATCGCCGGCAACGCCGCGTTACACACCAGCGGCGGACACATCCGCGTCGCATCCGTTGGGGGTTCGGCGCGCCTCGAAACTGCCGGTGGCAACGTAACGCTCGAACATTCCGGCGGCGACCTGGTCGCGGAAACTCTCGGCGGGCAGATTGATGTGGGCGAGGCGGCTGGGATCGTGCAAGCCAAGACCGGCGGCGGCGGCATTCGAGTGGTGCATCTTTCGGGACCGACAAATCTCAAAACCGATAACGGAAGCATTTATCTGACGCAGGTAGACAGCTCCGTCAAGGCCTCGACCGACGCGGGCGGAATTACGGCGTGGTTCGCGACTCCAGTTAAATTGCGAAGCACCTGCGAGCTGCAATCGGGAGATGGCGACATCGTCGTGTACCTGCCGCGGCAATTGCCGGTGACGATCGACGCGCAGATTCAGCTTGGCGACCAGCACCGCGTGATCGTGGATCCGGCATTTCCGCTGAAAGTCATTTATGACGATGGATCGAATGGCGCGCGCGTGGTGCGAGCCGAAGGCGCGCTCAATGGCGGCGGCGAGATTCTCCGTCTTCGAACAGTATCGGGAAACATCCGCTTGATCGCCAGCGACCTGAGCAAGCAGATGCAACTCTATAAGCAGCAGATGGATCAATTACAGCATCAGTTGGAGTTTCAGTTGCGCCAGCTCGAACAGTCCGAGGCGACTGAAAATCAACCGCAATGAGACGGCAGCCTATCGCGCACGCGCGATGCCGCCTCGTCAAAAACTGCATCCGGTCCAGCAATTGTGAGCGGACCGAGCGATCGAAAATCGGGAACTTTACCCGAGGGGGCGACCATGCAAGCATCAATGCATAGCATTGGGTCCCGGGCCCATTCCCTGAAAGCAGTCCGGTCGGCCGCAGGCGCGATGCCGCGTGCGTTTCTGTTTCTGACTTTTGCTCTGTGCATTTCAATTCCAAGTTTCGCCGCGACAACCAACAAGGTTTTCGATCAGGTTTTTCCGCTCCACTCCGGAGGCAATTTCATTTTGGACAATGTCAATGGTTCCGTTCAAGTGGAAGGTTGGAACCGCGACGAAGTGGAAGTGAGCGCCGTGAAAACGGCGAGCGGCGATCCAGAAGATGTTGACCGCGTGAAAATTGAGGTGGACAGCCAGCCCGGCCACATTGTCGTGCATACGCGCTATCCCAAGGGTGCCGGCGCGGAAGTGGCCGTCGAATACCACGTGCATGTGCCGTATCGGATTTTGCTGGGTAGTGTGGGAACGGTGAACGGCAGCGTGGTCGTGCGCGGCGTTGAAGGCTTTGGCGATCTTCGTTCCGTAAATGGCAACGTGGAAGTCCTCGACAGCTCCGGCAGGTTCAATGCTAGAACCACAAACGGCGACCTCCGCCTCGAGTTGCGCCGCTTGGTGGCTGGCGGTCCCATGGACATCGAAACGGTCAACGGTTCAGTGATGCTGGGACTCCCGTCCGACGGACGCGCAAATCTCAGCGTTCTCAGCATGAACGGCGATCTCAATTCCGACCTACCGATGAAATCCACCGCGGGCGCGCCCGCGAAACATACGTTCCACGCGAAGTTGGGCGATGGCAACGGCGGAGATATTTCGGTTCGAACGGTAAACGGCGGCATTCGCCTGGTGGTGCAGCGGCCAGGCGTTTGACGGGGCGTAATCCAATAGAAAGCGAGGACGAAGAGAATGAAGAACGAAATTCTTTCGAGCCTTGCGGGCCTCGGTGTCTTGTTGATCGTGTTCGCGATTGCGCCGGGTAGCCTGCTCGGACAAACATCCAACCAAAAGGCGGGCCAGGCGGCCTTGCCAAACGCATCCTCCCCGGATTCTGCCACGTCAAGCGCTAACCCCTTCGATTACAACTCCATGAATCTCCGCTCGGCCGAGGAACAATTTGACCGCGAGGTTCGTACTATGGAAGAGAAGTTTAGGTCGCAAGTTTCGGACCTGCCGCGCATAGCGAAGGAGGTCAGCATGAGTTCGCCGCAGTTCGGAAAAATCGCGGGACTTTCGGCCGAACTTCAGAACGAGAGTGGCGAGATTGAGTCGCGGGCGGACGAACTCGCTGCACGGGCCCAGGAGCTTGCCGGCCGGGCGCAGGACAAAATTGTGCAGGAGTTCGATCAAAGGCCGGAATTTTTTGGCCGCTCCACGGATGACGACAGCGGATGGCTCGGCGTCGAAATCGCCGATGTCACGCCGGAGACGGCCAAGAGCCTGAACCTGCCGGCCGTTCGCGGAGCAATCGTGAAGGACGTCGAGCCCGACAGCCCCGCCGCGAAGGCTGGATTAAAGGAAAACGACGTAATTACGAAATATGATGGCGAAACCGTCGAAGGCACGATGCAATTCCGGCGCCTGGTCCGCGAGACCCCCGCGGGACGCATGGTCGATCTCGCGATTTCGCGCGGTGGCCGTGCCCAGAATATTTCCGTGGCGCTTGGAGATCGCAACGCGTTCATGCAGAAGCAAATGGAAGGGAAGATGCGTGATTTCGGGCGGGCCTATGAGTTTTCGCCGCGGAATTTCGATTTCCACTTCGACATGCCCGAGAGCGTCGATTTCCGAACGCCGGTGCTTGGAATCAGCGCCGAGGATTTGACGGGACAGCTTGGCGCGTATTTTGGCGCGCCGAACGATGCAGGCGTTCTGGTCCGCGAAGTTCGCTCAGGCACTCCGGCGGAAAAGGCGGGAATCAAGGCGGGCGACGTGATCGTCAAGGTGAACGGCAACGCGGTGCGCTCGTTGGCGGATTTGCGTTTGCAACTGCGCCAGAAGAGCGATGAGAAATCCGTGAATCTCGGACTTCTGCGCAAGGGCGCCGAGTTGAGCGTTTCCGTGACCATCGAGAAGCCACACCCGATGCAACAGTCGAACGTGACCCACCGCGCTCAGTTGTAATCCTTCAGCGTCCACCGGAAAGCTCCGCCGCGATCCATAATTCGTCCGGCGGCTTTCCCACTGTGAAGTGCAAAGGCTCGGGTTTCCGCTCGAGCCTTTCGCTTTTTTGGGGAGTCTGCTCGGTCTTCCTGGTAGCGAACCGCGACGCTTATTGGCGAAGAATTTCGGCGTTGGAACTGGGAACTACGATACGCATAAGGCGGAGGTTATCGAGGTAGACGTCGAGTTCTATGTCCTCGGTTTTTACCACCAGTTCGTCGAACTTCTTGCCGTTCACATCCTGCTTGCCAACCGATTGTACCGTGACTGTGCCGGGAGTCATTTCCTGCGGGACGAGTACGGAGAATGACTGCGTACCTTTCTGGTTCCAGTCGTAGAGGTGCGCAAGGATCGAATACTGATAGTACAAATTATTGTCGAGAATCACAACGCGCGGGGACGTGAACGTGAACTGCTGCGTGTAGGGCCGGGCACCCTGTAGGCGAAGGTCGACGCTGGCCGACGCGCCGTTGAACTCAATGGTCGACGATGCCTTCTTGGGGCCCGAAGTGGACCATTCATAGTGCACGGGCGTTCCGTCGTCGTGCAGCGTGAGAGTGCCGGTGACGTGCATAGCGCCTTGCGCCGATTGAATCTCGGTGCTTCCGTGGGCCACCCATCCGCCGCCACCCGGTGCGATGTCGAAATCTTCCTTGCCGACTTCTTGGCCGTTGACGAGAATCCGCAGCTTGCCTTTGTCGGAAGTTAGAACCGACGAAGAGGACGCAGGCGGCGCCGCAACGGGCGCAACAATGGCTTCCGCGGATCGGCCAACAACCGGAAGCGCGCTGGTAATGCCGCCGCGTAGTGTCGACATTTCAGGCGAATGCTGCGCTTGGGACATTGCCGGCGGAGCCGCGAGCGCAACTGCGAAGAGTACGGCTGCGGGCATGAATACAAACAGCAGCACACTCTCGATCCAACTCCGGGCGAATTTCATCTTCATGCGGTCACCTTGGGGAAAATGCCGAGTGCCAGGATTTGCTCCACGACCCGCAGCGGCTCGATATTGCTCTCGACGCGAAAATCCGCAAGCTCATAGGAGGCTTGGCGCTCGTGGTAGAGCTTGCGAAAGCTGGCTTCATCGCGGAAGAGAGGTCGATCGGTGATGCGGGCGCAGCGGCCTAGCAATTCTTCAACGGGGCAATCGAGCCAGACGATTGCAGCCCCGCTTTCGCGCAATAGCGTGACATTCTGAGGCTGCGCTGTGGTGCCTCCCCCGAGAGAAACGATGCGGCGCTTCTGAAATTCGACGGTTTCGCCGACGATGCGCGCGAGCTGGTCGTGCTCGATTTTTCGGAACCCGGCTTCGGCGGCCTGCGCGAAAATTTCGGGGATCGAACGCCCGGTGATTTCCATGATGCGCTTGTCGAGGTCCACATGCACCCACCCGATTTGGCGCGCGAGCAGCCGTGCAACCGTGGATTTGCCGGTGCCCATGAATCCGGTGAGGCAGACCAACCGCCGGTGGTGCGGATCGGGTGTCATGGGTTAACGCTCATTTGTCCAATCGAGTCTGTACTTCAGGAACCAAAACACGGCCCACAAACCCCATGTCTTTTGCGCGGCGGTTACCAGTGCCGAAGCTCGCGCCGTGCGAACTGCGGAGACAAACGAAATTCTTGCCGCAAATTCGCGCGATCAATCACGCTTCAGGATGTTGATTGTACCATCGAAGGAGCTGAGTTCGACTTTGGCGCGGCCGGCGTTGAAAGTGCCGAACAGGCTGTTGCCGAATTTTGAGTAGAAATGCTGCGGGTGGTCGGGAGGCGTGAGTGTGGCTTCGTTATTTACTTTGCCCTTGAGCGAAGTGGCGCTGAGGTCGAACGAATCGGCCGGAGAAAAGCGAACTTCAATTACCCCGCTGTAGTTCTTTAGGCGGTAGAGTCCATTGGGGAGAAATTCGCCGGTAAAAAGGATGTTGCCGGTGGAAGTTTGTGCGCGCACATGATAGCTGCGGAGATCGAGGAAGCGGAAGCTGCCGCTGATGGAGGAAGCCTCGACGCGGCCGGCGCAGCGCAAGCACTGAAAGGATCCGCCGACGGTTTTCACGGTCAGGTAGCCGGCGGCATCTTCGAGGTCCACGCCCGCCGCCACGGTTTCTACGTTCATGTCGCCGAGAACGTTAGTGACGTTTACTTCACCCGCGTCATTGTGGATCTGGAGCTCGGCGTCTTCCGGGACGCTTAGGACGTAATCCGCGCGAAGATCTTCTGGCGCGATGTTGTCAGAAAGCTGATGCGTCAGCAGGTCGATGCGATTTCCGGTTTGCTCCGCGTCCACTTCCACCTGCGGGCTCGCGTGGTCCGCAACGATCATCACTTCCTGTTTCGTCCAGGCCTTGACGGTAATTTGGCCGCTGGGGTTATGGATTGTGATCACCGGTTGCGACTGCACCCTGAAATGTTTCTCCATGTGGTGAGCGGAAGCGGGCAGTGCGCCGAAAAGCAGCAAGCTCGGCGCCAGAAGGGCGACCGCGCTCCAATTCCACTTGGCTGGGAAGGACTGGGTCGTGCTCATCGGGTATTGTCTCCGCGCTCGCTCATTTGCGCGAGCAAATCCGCTTTCTGCTGATACGCGTCGTAGAGATAATCGCGCGCCATTTCGTTTTCGGGCTCTTCGCGAACGCTTTTTTCGCACAAAGTGATGTAGTTGTCCACGATGGCAAGATTCTTGTGCAAGGAGACGGTCACGGGAGAATTGGATTTGGGAAAGGCGGCAACGGTTGCCTCGGCAGTGTCGAGTTCCGCATTTAGCGGGGAGGATGTGTCGAGCGCTGTTTCGCGCCAGCGCTCTTGGTTTACATGGCTCAGAATAGGACCGCTCAAGCCGAAAGCCAGCGCGACCAGAACGGCCACATAAGCGCCGGCGAGCGCCGGCCGCGGCGCGGACTGCAGCCAACCCGGAATCCAACCCCTCAATGCCCGCTGT
Organism: Candidatus Acidiferrales bacterium; assembly: GCA_025451835.1. Classification (GTDB taxonomy): domain Bacteria; phylum Acidobacteriota; class Terriglobia; order Acidiferrales; family UBA7541; genus Palsa-295. Next base: position 9,217 of record JANWJR010000113.1, read on the forward strand.
GGCTGGCGCATCAAGCCTTCCCGTTCGAGTTGAGCGCGAAGCGAAGTCCAGATTCGCCCGGGTGGTTCGGGCGCGTCCGCGGCCCAATCGCGGGCGCTGTTCTGGATCAATCCCATGTCGGCAACCACATTGCGACAACGCTGGCAGCCGCTCAGATGGGCTTGGGCGTCTGCCGAGCGCTCGCCGTCGAGCCAGGGTTCGAGTTGATCTAGAAATTCCTTGCAGCCGACAATCGGCATTTCTTCATTCCTCGCCGCCAGAACCGCTTCCGGCAGCTTTGCGCTCCGCTCGCGCTTTGTCTCGGAGGTTCTCGTGCAAGAGTTCGCGGATTCTCATGCGTGCTTTGTGCAGTTGCGATTTCGAATTGCCGATCGAACAGTGCATGATCGTCGCAATTTCGTTGTGCTCGTAACCCTGCACGTCGTGGAGCACAAAAACTGTTTTATAACCCGGCGGCAGTTGGTCCACGGCCCGCTGCAGGTTCAGCCGGTCCACCGAACCGCTGAGCCGGAGGTCGGGTCCGCCGAAATCCCGCCGAGGGCCATCCGACTCTTCATCGGGTTCGGTAACCTCTTCGAGTGACATTTCGGTTGCGGACTTCTTCCGCAAGCGCATGAGAACCACGTTCACCGCCAGCCGGTGAAGCCACGTCGAAAAAGCAGACTCGCCGCGAAAGGTGGAAATCTTGCGGAAAAGCTGGAGGAAAGCATCCTGAGTCAAATCCTCTGCTTCCGCCGTATTCCCGACCATCCTCAAACACAGCGAATAAACACGCCGGTTGTGCAAACGATAGATACGCTCGAACGCCGTCGCGTCGCCTTGTTGGGCAAGCCGGATGGCCTCGCTTTCCGGCAGCTCGCCAGGTTCGGTTCGTTTCAACCGGGCCACGCTACCCGTTGGGGACGCACCCATAGCTGCGATGCGTCGGTCGGCTTAGAAGTTGTACTTGCGGTCGTTACCACGGAGCGATCCTCGCACCCGCGCGGCGCAACTGGCGTCGCGCGCATCCGGTTTGGATGCACGGTGGGTTCAGCTAGTCTCGTTTATTTTGGTCCGAATGCAGGCTGGCGTCCAGTGCGGCAAGCATCTCAGAAAGGGAGCGCTGTGGCTTGCGCGATCTGCTGAGCGCCGGGCGGTGCCTTGCAGCTGCATGAGACACGGCTAAGCGGAGACGCCAAAGAGCGCGGGTTTGTTACGCGTACGCTTGAGCTGCCGTGCGATCTCGACTTCCCTGGAAAACGCAGCAAGTTGCGTGGACGGCAGAGCGCGGAGAAACGATTTCAACACCACTTCCTCCTCGCGCAGGCATGTCGTGAAGTCGTAATGAAGGCATTCGACCTTCCGCCAGCAATCGACCGGTTCGACTGAAGTGCCGTGGAAAATCTCTGATGCGCTGTCGTCGAATTGCTGCGTAAGCTGACCGAGGGTATCGGAAAGAATACGAACCTTATGAAAGAAGCGCGAGCGATCGCCGAACAGGACGTGGTGCAAAAGGCTGTTCCACGTCGCGGCTCCCTGCGCCGTATCTCCGCGAAAAAATCCCACTTTCAGCGGCTCGACGATAGGAAGATTCGCGATATGTCGGCCGCGATCCTCCAGCGAATCGCATGCGCCGATGAGCGCGGTCGCCAGGCGGCAAAGAAGGTCGGCTGCGATCGAGACTTGCTGGCGCGCACAGACCAGTTTTCCACGCGCGCGCAGGGAGAAAGATTCATCCAGCGCCACGCTCATCATGGCGTACCCGGATTCCCACCTCTGCACGACGGTCTCGAATAGTTGGTTCTTGTCTCGCGGCAGCGGGCAAACCCAATCGCCCGCAACATCGCGCCGCGGCGGGGCGTTGCCCCGCTTGCGCCCATAAAACACACCGCCTCCGAAAGTGGCTGGATTATACACCCGGTTTGCAGAAGCGTAGTCTTCTTGACGCGGGTACAATTTTGAACACATTCTTTCCCCCTAGTACGGGCAGGCTATCGTTATCTACGCTCTGGCGTGCGAACCTACTAAAAAGATGGCAGATGATTGCGGTGTGACGCGATCTTCGGGTCGCTGCGAGGGGCAGGGCTGCACGGGGGGGTAGGAGCCATTCTGCGAAATCGTCGAGGGCGAAGATCTCTATGAGCTTTCGAACTACGGCCACTCTAGCAGGCCTCTTTTTGTTCGTCCTGGTTTCTGCGGCGCGAGGGCAGTCTCCCGTACCGACCTCGCCTCAGGTGACGCCAGCGCCGCCGCGGAATGAACTTAACTCTCTGCTCGCGCCGGCCGCTGCGGGCGATGCGCAGGCGCAATTTGTCCTCGGGGATTATTATTTTCATGCCCGCTACATCACGCTCGATTACGCGCAGGCCTTGGCTTGGTACCGCAAATCCGCTGCCCAGGGCTTCGCCCCTGCGCAGAATCAGCTCGGCAGCATGTATCAAAACAACACCGGCCTGCCACAGAATTACAAGAGCGCTGTAAGGTACTACCGTCTTGCGGCAAACCAGGGCTACGGGCTCGCTGAGTACCATTTGGCGGCGATGTACAAGGCCGGTCTCTCAGTGCATCGTGATTACAAGCAAGCTTTTGCTTGGTACAGCAAAGCGGCCGACCAGAATCTCGCTGATGCCGAGGAGGAAGTCGGCTATTTCTATCAGTGCGGACTTGGAGTAAAGCGTGATTATGCCCAGGCTATCGCTTGGTACACGCGCGCCGCCAACCACGGCGACTCCGACGCCGAAAACCAGCTAGGCTACTTGGCGGAGCAAGGATGGGGCCAGCCGCAGAATTACACCGAGGCTCTTTCCTGGTATTCCAAAGCCGCAGAACATGGCAACCCCCAAGCTCAGGAGAACATCGGCTACATCTTTCAACATGGCACAGGTGTCCCGGTAAATTACGCCAAGGCTATGTTGTGGTTTGTCCAAGCCGCCGCGCAGGGCAATGGCGACGCGGAGAATCAGGTCGGGTGGATGTATCAATACGGGCAAGGCGTGCGGCAGGACGATGCCAGGGCCTTGACTTGGTACCAATTGTCTGCCGCTCGCGACAATATCAACGGCGAACGGAATCTTGAGGAATTTACCACGGATCTTGAAGAAGATGGGACGTATCAAAATGCCACCTTGGCTGTCCATGATGCTGCCGTCGACCAGGCTCAGCGCTGGGCGGACATCCAGGACCTTCAGCGTCGAATTGACGGCGTAGAAGCCGACGCCCAATACCAAGAGGATCTCGCCAGCCAGCTCGAAGGTATGGGCAAGGGCAAAACCGATGGCGTCAGCAGGATTTTCGAGGCCATGGGAAGCGTCGGTGCCACTAAGTACCATGTCCTGGCTGCGAAAGATCGCGACGAAGCAGCACACCTCCGTGACCAACTGGCTGGCATTGAAAATCAGAGCCAGTCATCCCTAGGGATCCGGACTCCCTAAGCTAACTGGACGGAGTTAGCAGGTTCATACTTCCCCGATACTGCGGGAAATTATCCCGGGTTTAGTTGTTTGCAGTGGTTCTCGATTTTCTGCACGTTACGCGACCTGCACTTGCTGAGTCAACGGCGCGTTCATCCGGCGACGCTGCGGGCAACTCTGACACGGGCATTCCGCCGGCCAAACATCACGTAACCCGACCGGTGTCCCCAGCGCAACGCGCCCGACTGCGGACCTGGCCGGTGCGGCGGTCCCACCCGCCGCGTCACTTCGTTTTCCAGAATCGTGCCGATGATGCGCAGCCCCGCCTGCCCGGTTTAGGAGTTGCGGACCGCAGCATTTCTTGTATTTTTTGCCGTTCGATCCCTTCGGAGATCTTCCGAAAACTGTGACGCGCCTCAAGCAAAGAACTCCAAACTAGCCCCTGCCGCTCCAAACGGCGCAAGCAGCAATTCATCGAGCGCGGCTTGGCATAGCGCATACCCTGAGAGACTGTTGGCGGCGGGGGGGCGATGGTCCCTTTTTCGCGTGCGTATACGCATACCCGCAGTCTTCTTGACGGTTTCGGAAGCTGGTCTATATACTGCGGCGAACTCGCGTGACTCGCATCGCCGAAAGGATGGCTCGTTGGAATTCGAACCGGTCGATCAGTACCAGCAGCGGCTCAAGAAACTGCGCGATATCGAGGCACTCGGGTACGCCGCGTATCCGCACAAATTTGACTGGACTCACACGGCGAAAAAACTGCTTGACGCGTTTCGTGACGAGACGGCGGAGCGGCTCGCCGCCGATCGAGTGGAAGTTCGCGTCGCAGGGCGAGTCGTCGCGCTGCGGCCGCATGGCAAAGCCGCATTCGCGCACATCAGCGGCGATGGAGCAAGGCTGCAGATTTACGTCAAGCTCGACGTCGTGGGCGAGGCGGCGTTCAAACTTTTTCAGTTGCTGGATCTGGGCGACATCATCGGCGTTTCAGGGCATTTGTTCCGCACCAAGACCAATGAGCTGACCGTGTGGGTGGAAAAACTCGAATTACTGAGCAAGGCGTTACTGCCGATGCCGGAAAAGTGGCATGGCTTGGCGGACGTCGAGCAGCGCTACCGGCGCCGATACGTTGATCTCATCGTAAACGATCGAGCCCGTGAAATTTTTACTCGGCGCACGCAGATCATACGCGAGCTGCGAAATTTCTTCGACGAGCGGCATTACATGGAAGTGGAAACCCCGATGATGCACCCAATTCTCGGTGGCGCCACGGCGCGGCCATTTATCACCCACCACAACACGTTCGACATGGATCTATATCTCCGGATCGCGCCGGAACTCTACCTGAAGCGCCTGGTAGTTGGGGGATTTGATCGCGTGTATGAGATGAACCGAAATTTCCGCAATGAAGGCGTTGACGCGATCCACGAGCGCGAATTCACCATGCTCGAATTCTATCAGGCTTACAGCGATTTCGAAGATCTGATGGATTTGACCGAAGACCTGTTTCGCATGCTCGCGCAAAAGGTTTGTGGCTCGACAACGATTCCTTATGGCCAGGAAGATAGCAAGATCGACCTCGATTTCAGCCGCTTCGCTCGGCTCTCAATGCGCGAGGCTATCAATAAGTATTGGCCTGCCGCTGCCGGCGCCACGCCGGAGGTCGCGCAACTCGCTGCTTCCGGCGGCCCGCACACGATTGCGGAGCGCTATAACGCGTGGGCTCGTTCGCATGGCGCGAAGCCAATTGTTGAACCGGCAAAGCTTTCCGACGGCGAAGTTACCGGCGAGCTTTTCGAAAGCATCGCCGAATCGCACCTGATCCAGCCAACCTTTATATATGACTTCCCGACGGCGATTTCACCGCTCTCGAAGAAGCGCCCGAACGATCCGTCCGTTACCGAGCGATTTGAGCTTTTTATAGCGGGCATGGAACTGGCAAACGGATTCTCGGAATTAAACGATCCAGTCGACCAGGAGCGACGGTTTCGAGCGCAGGTCGAAAAAGGGGGCCAGGAAGCGCCGAAGGAAGTGGACGTGGACTACATTCGCGCGCTTTCGCACGGATTGCCACCAACGGCGGGCGAAGGAATCGGCGTAGACCGATTAGTGATGCTGTTGACGAACTCCCACTCCATCCGCGAAGTTGTGCTGTTCCCGCTGTTGCGCGCCGAAATGACTGAGGTTGCTGAATCGCAATCCGGGGCCCCATCTACACACGATACCAAGAGCGGCGGAACGAAATGACATTCGAATGGTTGGTGGCGTTGCGGTATTTGCGTGCGCCCAACCGGCCGGCGGTTCTGCGGATCGTCACGCTGCTGGCGGTGATTGGGGTGACCGCGGGTGTGACGACTCTGGTGATCGCGCTCTCGATGAACACGGGTTTTCGCCAGGCGATTCGCGACCGCCTGCTGAGCGTTACGGCGCACGTCAACTTGAAGCCCACAAGCCCGGAAGGAATTCGCGATTACCGCGAGCTGATGGCGCGCCTCGAATCAACGCCGGGAGTCCGCTCGATTGAGCCCGCCGTTTACGATACGGTCCTTCTTTCCGCGGGAGATCACGCCCGTGGAATCGTTTTGAAGGGCGTGGATCCCGAGCTCGAACGGAAGGCCAGCGAAGCGCTGCTGCACATCGTTGCAGGCAGCGGTAACTTCGCAACGAATGCGGATGGTATTTCGGCGTTGATTGTCGGCCGAATTATGGCCAACGACCTGCAAATCTCCGCCGGTGATTACGTTACGCTGACGAGCCCGCAAGGCAGCTTGACGCCATTTGGGATGCTGCCCCGGTCGCGAAGGTTCCGCGTTGCCGGAATTTTTGATTCTGGATTTTATGATTACGACGCGAATTGGGGATTCGTGACTCTGGCGTCCGCGCAGGGGCTTGCGGGAATAGGCGACGTGGTGAGTCTCCTCGAAGTGCGCGTACAGCATCTGGACGACGCTCCTGCGATTGCCGCTGATTTGTTGCGCAGCGCGGGGAAGGGTTACACGACGACCACGTGGATGGAAGAAAATCGAGCTCTCTTTCGGGCGCTGAGCCTGGAAAAGCTCGTAACCGCCCTATTCATTGGGTTAATCACCTTTGTTGCGGCGCTGAATATCCTGGTGGTCCTGACCATGACCGTGACCGACCACGCCCGAGACATTTCCGTGCTGATGGCGATGGGGGCGCGGCGGCGGCAAGTGCGACAGATCTTTGTTCTCCAAGGGCTCGCTGTGAGCGTGGCCGGAACGGCGGCGGGGCTTGCGATCGGCTATTCATTCGCTTGGGTGGCAAATCGCTGGCGATTGATCCCGCTGAATCCCGAAGTGTATGCGATTCCCTACGTCCCGTTTCACGCGAATGCTTACGACGCGATCTGGATTGCGGCCGCGGCCATTGTCGTCAGTGTGGCCGCAACCATGTTTCCGGCGCGGTCCGCCGCACGCATTTTGCCGGTGGAAATTCTCCGATTTGAATGATTTTCGCCGCCTTCCTCACGCTCATTCGCATCGTGCTAAACTACAATGTGACGGGAATTGTCATGAAAGACAAATCGAGGCTGCTTGGCCTTCACAGGAAAGCGGCACTTCGGCGGCTAAAATGTGAAAGATATGGGAGTTAACGGCCTGCAAAGCTTTTTCTTCGGAACCTTAGTTGCATGTAAAAAAAGGACATATCGATTGGGCTATTCGGCATCTAAATTGACGGAGAGTAAGTAGGAATGCTAACGCAGGCAAATCCGGGTGTGGTGGTCCTGGGCGACTCCGGAGACGCAATTACCACAAACTCCGAAGCGATCGTCCGCGTTGAATCTCTGCGCAAGACCTTTCGCTCCGGCGAGCAGGAAATTACGCCGCTCGATGGCGTTAGTTTTTCGGTGGACCGCGGAGAAATGATTTCCGTTGTTGGCCCTTCCGGAACTGGAAAAAGCACGCTGCTGCATTTGCTGGCTGCGCTGGACACTCCGACGAGCGGTACAGTATACTTCGAGCGGAATTCGCTTTTTTCTCTAGGCGAAACGGACTTATCTGATTATCGCAACCGGTCCGTGGGCTTTGTCTGGCAGCGGCACCACATTCTGCCGGATTTTACGGCATCGGAGAACGTAGCGATGCCACTGCTGATTCGGGGCATCGCGCTGGCTCAGGCGCTCCGAACGGCGGGTGAATGGCTGGGAGAAGTGGGCTTGGGACATCGCGCCGGACAACGGTCGGGTGAACTTTCGGGAGGCGAACAGCAGCGCGTGGCAATCGCGCGCGCTCTGGTGAACGGCCCGGCACTGCTTTTGGCGGACGAGCCCACCGGAGATCTCGACGAGCGGAACGCCGATACGATCTTCGAGCTCATACAGCGGCTCCACGAGTCGCACCATCTGACCTCGATCCTTGCAACGCACAACCAACCACTGGCCCGCCGAGCAGACCGCATGCTCGTGCTGGTGCATGGAAAACTGGCGGCGGGCGAACAATCCTTTTTCGCTGGCGCTGCCGCCACGGCGGCGCGGCCCGCAGTTGCAGCAGCGACGATTCCCGGAGAACGTGGGTGATCCGTGTTTGAACGCTACACAGAAAAAGCCCGGCGTGTAATATTCTTCGCTCGATATGAGGCCAGCCAGTATGGCAGCCCCTACATCGAAACCGAGCACTTGCTGCTGGGACTTCTTCGCGAAGACAAGGCCCTTGCAAACCGTTTTCTGCGCTCGCACGGTTCGATCGAATCCATTCGCAAGGAAATAGAAGCGCGCATCACCGTTCGCGAACGCATTTCCACCTCTGTGGAAGTTCCGCTCAGCCAGGAATGTAAGCGGATTCTCAATTTTGCCGCGGAAGAGGCCGAACGTCTGGGCCACAAACACGTTGGGACCGAGCACCTGCTTCTGGGAGTTTTGCGGGAGGAGAAATCCTTTGGCGCAGAAATTTTACTGGAACGGGGATTGCGGCTTTCGACCGTACGGGAAGAACTCTCGAGAAGCGCGGGGGAGAAGGTGCCAGTGAACCGGCCAAAAGAAGCTTCATTGCTGGCGGAATTCAGCCGAGACCTGACGCAGGCGGCCATGGAAGGCCAACTCGATCCGCTGGTGGGCCGCGATCGTGAACTCGAACGCGCCATTCAGATTCTCTGCCGCCGTACGAAAAATAATCCGGTGCTGATCGGCGAGCCTGGCGTGGGCAAGACGGCCATCGTCGAAGGTCTCGCGCAACGGATTGCGGATGGCGACGTGCCGCCTTTTCTCGCGGACAAGCGCATCCTTTCGCTCGATCTCTCCTTGATTGTGGCTGGCACGAAATATCGCGGGCAGTTTGAAGAGCGCCTCAAGACCATCATGAAGGAATTGATGGAAAGCCAGAACGCGATCGTTTTCATTGACGAGCTGCACACACTGGTGGGGGCCGGATCGGCCGAAGGCTCCCTTGATGCCGCAAATATTTTGAAGCCCGCGCTCAGCCGCGGCGAGATTCAGTGCATCGGCGCCACGACGCCGTCGGAATATCGCAAGTCCGTCGAGAAAGACCGTTCGCTCGAACGCCGCTTCCAATCCGTAAAAGTTCCCGCGCCGGGCGAGGACGAAGCAATTCGCGTGCTGCAAGGCGTGCGCGATCGCTACGAGAAATTCCACGCGGTGAGCTATACGGATGAGGCGCTGCGTTACTCGGTCTATCTTTCGAACCGCTACATTCCCGATCGTTTTCTTCCGGATAAGGCGATCGATCTTCTCGACGAAGCCGGATCGCGCGTCAAGCTGCGTCAGGCGATGCTCCCGGACGAAGTTTCGGAAGTGCAAAAACGCGTGAAGTTCATCACCCACCGCATGGAAACCGCCATCGCCAATCACGAATTCGAAAAGGCGCGCTTTTATTCCGAAGAAGAGCGCAAGGAAAAGGAACACCTGCGGCTGCTGCGCGAAAAGCTCAAGATTGACGATTCATCCACAGGGATCGTGACGCGCGAAGACATCGAAGAAGTCGTGGCGCGGTGGACCGGGATTCAAGTTTCCTCCATTAAAGAGGACGAGCAGCAGAAGTTGCTGCGCATCGAAGAAGAATTGCATCGCCGGGTCATCAGCCAGGACAAGGCCATCACCGCGCTCGCTCGAGCAATTCGGCGAAGCCGCGCGGGATTGAAGGCGCCGGGACGTCCGGTGGGGTGCTTCCTGTTCCTCGGGCCGACGGGCGTCGGCAAGACGGAAGTGGCGCGGCGGCTGGCGGAATTTCTGTTCGGCAGCGAGAAGTCGCTCATCCGCTTCGACATGTCCGAATACATGGAGAAGCATTCCGTATCAAAATTGATCGGCGCGCCTCCAGGATATGTTGGGTACGAAGAGGGCGGGCAATTGACCGAGCGCGTGCGCCGCACACCGTACTGCGTGATCCTGCTCGATGAAATCGAAAAAGCGCATCCGGACGTGTACAATATCCTGCTGCAAGTCTTCGAAGACGGGCAGCTCACGGATGGGATCGGCAATACCGTGGATTTCCGCAACACCATTATCATCCTGACTTCGAATCTGGGCGCGCGGCAGTTGCAAAAGCAAACGGGTTTGGGTTTCCAGACCGTTGGGGGCGATGCAGCCGCGAAGAGCCAGGACGATATGGTGATGGGAGAAGTGAAGCGAGTCTTCAATCCGGAATTCTTGAACCGGCTCGATGAAGTGATCCTCTTCAACTCGCTCAGCGACGAAGACCTGCTGCGGATCATCGATTTGCTCGTGGGCCAAATCAACGAAACGCTGGTGCATCGCCAGGTGCAGATTGCTCTCACGCCGGAGGCGCGCCAGTGGATTCTTGAGAAGACTTGCAGCGATCGAAATTACGGCGCTCGGCCTCTTCGCCGGGCGCTGCAGAAGTACGTCGAAGACCCGCTGTCGGAAGCTCTCATTCAGGGCGGACTGCAGAGGCCGGCAACGCTTGAGATTTATCTCTCGGTGGACGGCTTGGCGTTCCGGCCCGTGGTGGAAGCAACCCCGGTAGCCCACTAAGAATCCTACACGCGCGAGCCGGAATCGAACCAATCCGGCGGGGGAGCAATACAATTTTGTGCGGGGGACTGCGGCCTTGACCAGAACTATGGCCGCCCACAGGAAGTTTTTGTTGTTTTTTCTGGAACTGGCCGCCGGTGTGTGCATCCTCGTCGTCGCATTTGCCCATCCCCTTTGGGCTCAGCAGCCCGATCAAGCTACTCAGGCCTCCGGACCGCAATACATCATCGAGAGAATTGAATTTGTCGGCAATCGGCGCGTCCAGAAAGATACCCTCGTGGCCAGAATCTTCTCGCGCCCGGGCGATCCTTATAACGTGGAAGCGGTGCGACGTGATTTTCAAGCCTTGTGGAACACGCAGTTTTTCGAGGACATTCGCCTGGAAGTCGAAGACAGTCCCGACCAACCCAATGCCAAGATCTTGGTTTTCTACGTCAAGGAACGGCCGATCATTCGGCGCATTGAGTACAAGGGCAACAAATCGATCACGGAATCCGATATTCTCGACGCCTTCAAGGACAAAAAGGTTGGATTATCAGTCGAGAGCCGCTTCGATCCCACGGTTATCAAACGCGCCGAGGTGGTGATCAAGGAACTGCTCGCCGAGCATGGGCGGCAATTCGCGACCGTGAAACCGACCTACGAGCGCATCGCCGCTACCAATGCCGTCAAGCTCGTCTTCAATATTGACGAAGGACCAAAGGTCAAGGTCGGAGACATTACCTTCACCGGAAACACGGTGTTTTCGAGCCGCAAGCTTATTCGCGCGATGCGCCACGACCGCCCGTATGGAGTTCCCCTCGGATTTACGTTCATTCCTGTCCTCTCAAAGACCTACGATCGGCAGAAGTTGGACGAAGATCTGGCGGTGGGCGTCACGGGCCTGTATCAGGACCATGGATACTTCAAGGTCTACGTTCATGATCCGGTTCTGAAAACGGTGCAGGAAGATAAGGGAGGTATTCCCGGGCCTTGGCCTCTTGTGGGCGCAAAGCATGGAAAGGCGACAAACATCTCGATCGCGATTGAGGAGGGCGAACAGTACCGCATGGGCAAGATCTCCTTCGCCAGCGCGGACCCCGACCAAGGACTGGTGTTTCGAAGCGACGTGCTGGCACGCGTGTTCCCGCTGAAAGAAGGAGATATTTTTGCAGCCGATAAGGTTCGCAAAGCCCTCGACGATTACAAGAAGCTCTACGGCGACTTCGGATATATCGATTTCGTGGCCTCGCCACAGACCGAACTCGACGACGTTAAAAAAGTCGTCAACTTGAAGATGGTGCTCGACCAGCAGAAGCAATACTTCGTCCGCAGGATCGAATTTACCGGGAATACCACCACCCGCGACAAAGTGATCCGCCGGCAATTGTTGCTGGACGAAGGGCAGGTCTTCAACAACCGGCTGTGGGAGTTGAGCATCCTGCGCCTCAACCAGCTTGGCTATTTCGAAACCATCAAGCCGGAAAACGCCGAATTGAAAAGGAACGTCAAAGCCGGCACGGTGGACATCCGGCTAAAGGTGAGGGAAAAGGGCAAGCAATCCATTAGCTTCTCGGGGGGCGTCAGCGGCATCGCCGGCACTTTCGTGGGCTTCTCCTATCAGACCAATAACTTCCTTGGCTTGGGCGAGACGCTTTCGCTGTCCGCGCAGGTGGGCGATATTCAAAAGCAAATCCAGTTTGGCTTCACCGAGCCATACCTTTTCGACCGGCCGATTTCCACCGGATTCACGGTGTTCTTGAGCAAGTATGACTTTAACCAGGCGCGCCAGGAAGGCCTTCTGCTGGGACAGCAGATTGCGTTGAATCCCGCGCTCGAAGAAAACTACAACACGAATTCGAAGGGTTTCACGATCTTTGCCAGCTATCCCCTCCGTCATTATAATTTCACGCGTGTGGGCCTCACGTACGGTTACAGCACTACGGACATCACGCCGTTCAGCCAATCGGCAACGCTGCTCTTCGATCTGACGAAGTTCTCGAGCCTCGCCGGACCTTCCGCCCTCAACGGAATTAAGTCCAGCAAGATCACGCCGACCATTCAATACGACACGCGAAATAGTGCCTTGAGTCCGACGAAAGGGAAGAGTTTCTATTACGGCGCGGGATTTGAGGGCGGTCCGCTGGGCGGAAACGTCAACACCGTCACCAACACGTTCAGCATGACCTACTTCCATCCGCACTATCACCGGCGCAACGTGATCGCCCTGCGTTTTCAGACGGGCATGATCACCAGCTACGGCGGAAGGGACGTGCCGCCCTACGACCGGTTCTATTTGGGCGGCGAGAACGACGTGCGCGGATTCGACTTTTACACCATTTCGCCTTTCGTGTTGATTCCGTTTGCCAGCACGCAAACGGTTGCCTTCACGAATCCGCAAAACCTGAACCAGCAAGGACAGCCGGTGCAGCAGTTGCTCACCGTGCCGACCGTGCAGTTCTTGCCGACGCGTCCTGGAGGAGATTTCCAGGCCGTGGGGAACGTCGAGTACCGGATTCCGATTGCAGGCCCGGTTGAAATGGACCTGTTCAATGATTTTGGCGTGTCCGGGATCATCCGCAGGTCCCAACTCGAAATCGACCCGTCAGCGGTGACTGTGCTCCAGGAAGAATTCCCCAATTCCGATTTCCCGACCCTTCACATTTCCAATAAACTCCCGATCGTCGGGGGTACGAATTTTTACCCGCACACTTCAGCGGGAATTCAGTTCGTCGTTCAGTTGCCGATCATCAACGCGCCATTCCGATTCTATTACGCGTACAATTATTCCAGGCTGACGGGACAGATCGAGGGACAGCCCGGCGCGTTCTCCATCGATCCGGTGACGCGAGAAGCGCTGGCAAAACTCGGCGTTCTGAATACGCAGGTCATACCTGAATTGAACAATCTGTTGCAGACGTCGAATCAGAAATTGCCGGCGAACCTCATCGAGGAACGCCAAGTGTTCCGATTTACGGTGAGCCGGACCTTCTAATGCCGGCAGGACAAAGAGAATGCGCGCAGGAAAGCTAAAAGACCGCACTGAAGGAAACGGAGTGCCGATGGCCGACGGGAACAACATGCGATTGTGGGGACTGAGCGCGGCGTTGCTGCTGGCGGTGCTGGCGGCGGGTTGCGGCGGGAATAAGACTACGATCGGCGTGGTTGTGGCGCCGACAACTCAGGCGGTGGCGGTCAACGGATCGCTGCAATTCAGCGCGACTGTCACAGGCGGTTCAACGACGACGGTGAACTGGCAAGTCTGCGTGCCCGGACCGCCAACAACCGTGAAGGGGATAACCACAAACCCGCCGGCAAATTGCGGCAGCGGAAACCTCGGTACGGTCACCTCTGCCGGGCTCTATACCGCGCCCGCGGTTGTGCCAAGTCCGAGCACAGTGGACGTCGTGGCGACAAGTACGATTGACGCATCGGCTTTTGGCGTTGGGCAAGCGATCATCGATTGCGGAGTCCGAGTTACGCTTTTGCCCACGTCTGCCACCATTCCACTCTCGCAGCCCGGCCAGCCATCCACTTTCCAGTTCACTCCCACGGTAACCGGTTCGAACAACAAGGCGGTCACCTGGACCGTCAGCAACGTGGCTGGCGGCAATTCGATTTTCGGAACGATCACGCCGAACGGGCTTTACACCGCGCCTTCGGCAAATCCAGGCAGCGCCATCACGGTAACGGCGACTGCCGGTGCATGCTCCGCGCGGTCGGCCTCCGCGTCCGTCACGCTGGTCACGCCAGCGCCTCCCGCGGTGACCAGTATCGATCCCACCGTAGCTGCGCAGGGATCCGTGCAGCAGGACATTTACGTAATTGGAACGGATTTCATCTCAACCGACGGCGTGCTGGTGAATGGCGTACTCGTCCCTTCTCTATTCATTAGCACCACGCTGCTTCGAGCGACCGTTCCGGCGTCGTCGCTGCAAACCACCGGAATCGTTTCGATTCAAGTGCAGCGCAGAAAAGTGGGAGTGGGACCGACCGCGCAGTTAACCGTGAACCCGGCTCGCCCGTCGATTATTGCATCGAGCCCGGACAGCGTTTCGCAGACGAATGCTGGAATTGGCGTGAACTTGACGGGCGGATTTTATACGCCCGCGACCGAGGCGTTTTTCAACGGCTTGGCCCCGGCCCAGCAGGTGGGAATCACGCCCAACGACAGCCGGCAAATGATTGCGAACCTTCCCGCGAACTCGCTGCTCGTACCCGGACTCTATCCGCTGATCGTGCAGAACCCCGATGCCGTGACCGCGGGCATCCCGTCGATTGCCGCGACAAATATCGCGGTCGAGCCCTTGCCTGCGAATATTCCGACCTCGGCGCAAGCGACTGTTTCCGTGGGCTCGCAGCCCTCCGCTGTGGCAATCGACACCGCGCTCGGAGAAGCTGTGGTTGCAAACACAGGAAGCAACACGGTTTCGATCGTGAATATCGCCGGCAATTCGGTTGTAGCAAACATCACCGTCGGAAGCTCGCCGAGGGGCGTCGCCGTGGATGACGTGGTCTCGCCAAATATTGCCTTGGTCGTGAACAGCGGAGACAATACGGTCTCGACGATTAATCTCACGACGAATACCCTGGCGGGACCCCCATTGGCGCTGCCGAGCGGGTTCGTCCCGATTTCGATTGGCATTAACCCGCTGACGCATCGCGCCATCGTGGCGAACCAATCCACGAATGCTGCAACGGTGCTTGACGTCGGAACCGGTACGCCTGTGATTGTCCAGCAGATCACCGGCAATCCGCTCGTTAGCCTTAGCACAGGCGCAAATCCGCGCATCGCCATTGACCCGCTCCTGAATTGGGCTGTGCTCACCCCCGGTGGAGGCGGCACGATCAATCTGGTAGACCTCGGACGCGATCCCAGCTCCGGCGATCCCGCCGGCCGAACGCCTGAATTGATCGGCACGTTCGGGCTTTCTTCCACGGCGCAAGGAGTCGGCATCGATGCGGAAACGCATACGGCGCTATTCACCGATCCCAACGCCTCAACACTCACGACCTTCAGCCTTCTGAATAACACGACGAATTCGATCTCGTTCACGCAGGGACAGCCGGGCTTTGTGGCGGCGGCTGCAAACTCGCTGGCGAACGTCGGCATCGCAGTGAACGGAAATTCCCACACGGCCGCGATTGTGGATTTGCAAAACAACATTCCATTGCAGACGGTGACGGTGGGGAATTCACCGCAGGCGGTGGCTATCGATCCGGCCACGAACGATGCCGTCGTTGCGAATCGTGCGGATGGCACGGTATCGATTGTTTCGCTCGGCTCCGTTCGCGCATTGCAAGTCGTGGAAGCAAGTCCGGCCCTCGCATTTGCGGATGCGGGTTCCCCGCTCACGCTCACGATCAATGGGAACGGATTTGCTGCAGGCGCCTCGCAGGTGCTCCTCGATGATACGGCGCTTCCTGCTGGCAGCGTCAATGTAGTAAGCGCGCGCCAGATTATTGCCACGATTCCCGCGACAATGCTCGGCGAAGCCCATCGATATATCATCACGGTCGAAAATCCGGCTGGTCCTGCGCCGAACGTCCTATCGAACGCCGCGGACCTGACCGTTATTCAGCCCGTAATTGTTGGATCGTCGCCTGTGGGAGTTTCGGTTGATACCGACCGCGATCTCGCGGTAGTGACGAATTCGGGCGACAACACCGTTTCTCTCGTCGACTTGCTGACTGGCACAACGATTTCTCCAA
>JANWJR010000114.1 GCA_025451835.1 Candidatus Acidiferrales bacterium
AGTGCCAAACCCGTCAATTTCTAATCGGCACAACAGGGATTAGAAACGTCGGTAACTTACAGAAAACAAGGGACGGAGATACAGTCTAATCGACAATTTTTGAGGCACTTTGGCCGCTGCAATCAACGGACTTTCAGCCCTTGGCGGAGGGGATTTCAGGCGTGGGAAAACGGGATCAGGAACGACTCGAAACTCTCGTCATCGCCAGCCGTTCCGTTCGCGCAGCGACGTGATGTGCGCGACGTGGTGCCGTCCGTGCCATCCGTAGATCGAAAGAGCCTTATCGAGAGTCATCAACCCGCTTTCCGGGTGGCGCAGCTTCTTCTGCCAGTCGGACGGCGCGAGCGACCGCAACAGCACCAGCCATCGCTGATGGAGGCTTTCGAGCAGCGCGAGTGACGGCTCGATCGCCGCGTTCTTCGAATCGGCGAGCTCGGCCCAGCGCGCTTCGTTGTACGGCTTGATGGTGGGTTCGTCCTCGGTGAGAGCAAGCTTGAACCGCACCAGCGCGTTCATATGGCTGTCGGGCAGATGATTCGCCACCTGGCGAACGGTCCATCCGCCGGGACGGTACGGCGTGTCGAGTTGCTTTTCGTCCAAGCCCGCCACCGCGCGCTTCAAGGCAGCGGGAGTTTCGGCGATTGCGTTGATAAGCTCGCGCCGCTGCTGTTCCGTGAGCGAATCGCGAAGCTCGGGCTTTCCGATCGGGTATCGCGGATCAGCTTCCATAATTTCTCCTGTACTTGTGGCGCTTTGAGGTTCCAAAGACAAGGGGCTTCGCCCGCAACCGCAGAATCGGGATGCGCAAACTTCAGCGCGGATTCACGGAATGTGGGCGGGGAAGTGAGGTGAAGTGAGGTGAACATCAGGCGTGGCTGTCCTTGTATTCTTCATGCCAGGCCATCTGGACGGCTTCGAGCTTGCCTTCATTCGACAGTTTCGGATCGCCGGTGAATCCCGGAAGTTCGACGACCCACTTGTGCAGATCGGTGAAACGGACGGTGAGCGGATCGACATCCGGAAACTTCTCCGCGAGCTGTATGCCAATTTCTTCAGGGTCGTCCCAGTCAAATCCGTTCGGCACTGTGTCCTCTTTTCTGCTTGGTCGATTGGCGCGCGGCCCTCAAAAAACGCGGGCGAGGCGAGAAATCAGTGTTCCGCTTCCTTGGCGTAATTCTTGTTCCACGAAGGAATTTCGACGACGATATCTTTCGTTCCGTCCGGCACGCACTGGCATCCCAGGCGGGATTTCGGCGTCACGCCCGGAGCTTCGTCGAGCTGGTCGAGTTCGGCGTCGGTCGCTTCGTTGCAGGATTCGAGGCCTTCGTGAACGATCACGTGGCACGTCGAGCAGGCGCACACGCCGCCGCAGGCGTGGTCGAGCCCCATCTGGAAACCTTGCGAAATATCCAGAATGCTTCCAGGCAAACCGTCGTGCCCGTACGGAACTTTCTCAGGATCCACTTCGACGGTCTTGCCGTCCCGGACGAATGTGATCTTGTACTTCTTTTCCGCCGGCGTGAATACGGTTTCTTCAATATATGGATTCTTGCCGCCCATCCTGCATTCCTCCCCCGCTACACGTCCTCAAGCCGCTTGCCCTGCAGCGCGGACTGCAACGTGCTGTTCATCAGCATCTCAGCCAGGTGCATGGTTGCTTCGTTCAGTCCATCAATTTTGTCACGGATCAGTTTGTAATCGGTTCCCACCATAGCGACGCGAAGCCGCGCGATGGATTCCTGGATTTCCGTGCTCTCTTCGGCCGAAAGTTCGCGCGCGCGAGGATCACCCAGCGTCTTGATCGTGGCTTGCAAGATTGTTTCGGCTTCGTTGCGCGCCTCGATGAGCTGGCGTTCGGAGATATCCCGTTCGGCAAATTCGAGCGACTCTTCGAGCATGCGCTCGATTTCCCCGTCGGAAAGGCCATAGCTTGGCTGCACTTCGACGGTTTGCTGCTCGTTCGTTCTCAAATCGCGCGCGGCGACTTGCAAAATGCCGTTCGCATCGATCAGGAATTTCACTTCAACGCGAGCGAGGCCTGCGGGACCCGGCGCGACCTTCAACTGAAACCGAGAGAGGGAGCGGCAATCTTTCGCCAGTTCGCGTTCTCCCTGCAGGACGTGAACGTCAATTGCGGTTTGCTTCTCCACGCCGGTGGTAAACATTTCCTGGGCGCTGGCGGGAATGGTTGAATTCCGCGGAATGATTTTTGCCACCACGCCGCCCATGGTCTCGATGCCAAGCGACAGCGGCGTTACGTCGAGCAGCAGCATCGTCTTAACGCCGGATTCGAGAATGTCCGCCTGAACGGCGGCGCCCAGCGCGACCACTTGATCGGGATCGAGTTCGCAGTGCGGCGGGCGATGGAAATAGTCACCGACGGTTTTCCTGACCACAGGAATGCGCGTGGAACCGCCGACCAAAACAACTTCCTCGATGTCGGCAGGCACAAACTTGGCGTCCGCCAGGGCCATTTTCACGGGCGTCATGGTCCGCGCGATGATTGGTTGAATCAGGGCTTCGAATTCTGTCCGGCCGATCGTGCGGACGTACATTCCTTTCGGGCCGAGCGGGAATTGAACGACGGTCTCGTTCTCGGCGGAAAGTTCGTGCTTTACGCGAATCAGTTCTTTGCGCAATTCCTGAACTGCTTCTCCGCGAGGATCGAGCTTGATGCCGAACTGCGCGTGAATTTCCTTTCGCGCCAGGTCCAAAAGAGCGTTATCGATATCGTCGCCGCCAAGGTGCGTGTCGCCGTTCGTCGAAAGCACCTGATAGATATCGCCTTCACCGGTTGCGACCAATTTCAGAACCGAGATGTCGAACGTCCCGCCGCCAAAATCGTAAACGGCAACGCGTCCGCGCTTTTGCTTGTGCAAGCCGTAGGCGAGCGCCGCGGCGGTCGGCTCATTCACGAGGCGCAGTACGTCGAGTCCCGCGATCCGGCCGGCATCTTTCGTGGCCTGGCGCTGGGCGTCATTAAAATAGGCAGGGACCGTAATAACCGCGCGGTCGACAGTCTCCTTGAAATGATTTTCGGCCCAGGATTTCAATTCACGAAGAATGTAAGCGGAAATTTCCGGCGGCGTGAACAGTTTTTCGCCCAGCCGCACGCGAATCACATTGCCGCCATCTGGATCGATCCGGAAGGGAAATAGCTTTAGCTCATCCTGTACGTCGGCGACGCCGCGGCCCATCAGGCGCTTCACTGAATAGATCGTCCTGGCGGGATGCGTGAGCAATCGCCGGCGCGCAGGCTCTCCGACAATCACTTTGCCGTCCAGTTTCGCGCTGACAATCGAGGGGCAGAGCGGGGAATCGTACGGGCCGCGAATACACTTCGGCTCATTCGTTCGCTGATCCATATAAGCGATCAGGCTGAAAGTGGTTCCCAAGTCAATTCCGACAACGCGACCCATGTTGTTTGCTCACCCCTTATTTCAAGCTTCCGCCAATTCCTTCTGTACGCCAAAGACAAGATTTCGGATGTAGCTTCGGCGATTCAAGACCTCGTTCATCCGCGCAAGCACGGCTTTCTTTGGGGCATCATCTGCCTTCGCGTCGAGAGCCGCATCCCATTCGCGCCCCAGGCCGGCCAGCTCCGCATCCACTTCGTCAAGTTTCTGCTGGAAATTCTTCTCAGCGGCGGCGAGGCGTTCGCGCATATTCGCCGTATCGCCGCCTTCCGCTTTCGCTTCGCGCAATTCATCGAGCGATTCGTTGAGCTCGAAAACTTCCTCGAGCAATTCGGGCGGCGCTTGCTGCTTGGTGGTCCCTTCTTTCCTGATTCCCAAATGCTCGAGCAGGTATTCGACGCGAGAGAGCGGATCGCGCAGCGTGCGGTAGGCGTCATTCAACTCCGACGACCGCTCGAGAGAAAGGCTTCGCTCATATTCGCCGGTCCGGACGAAATTATCTGGATGCAGCTTCCAGCTGAGCTTGTGAAATCGTTCCTCGAAAGCACCCTCGTCGAGCCCCACTTTTTGCGGCAAGCCGAAAAATGCAAAATAATCGGTTCCGCGCGGGAGCGGCTGAATTTTTCCGCACGACACGCAGAAATGCCCGCCGCGCGCCAGCGCTTTGCAGCTCCAGCATTGCGAGGCCGCGGTGCGTTCGGCTTGTGTTTGCGTCACACTCATACGCTCGATCGAATGTTCGTGTTGTCCTGCCTGCGGCAAGCGTCGAAGCCCCCGAAGGAGGAGGAAATGCAGTATCGCAGCGAGCGGCGCGAGGGACGGAGCCGCCTACGAAGCGCCCGATGGCTCTCAGGCCGTGAACGAACTTCCGCAGCCGCAACTGCGCGTGGCCTGCGGGTTTTGAAAAACAAAACCTTGCTTGATCAGATCTTCGTGGTAGTCGAGCGTGGTGTTCGCCAGATAGAGATAGCTTTTTGGATCGACGAACAGCCGCGCGCCATTTTCCTCGAACACCTTGTCGCGATTGCGCGCTTCGGTATCAAGACGCATGGCATACGTGAGGCCGGAGCAGCCGCCGCCCTGCACGCCGACGCGAAGGCCGCCCGATTCCGCAGGCACGCCCTCTTTCGTCAAGAGTTCCCGAATTTTCGCCGCCGCTTTTTCACTGACATGGATCATAAATATTCTCGCGGAAAACATGCCGGGCTAAAGCCCGGCGCTACAACACCAAGCAATTCGTCAATTCGTTCCCCTTAGTGTCGCGCCGCCGCTTCGGCTGGTTTGGCTTCCGCTTCGCCTTGCTTCTTTTTCCAGTCGGATAGCGCAGCCTTGATGGCATCCTCGGCCAGAACCGAACAGTGAATCTTCACCGGGGGCAGGGCCAGTTCACGGACGATATCCGTGTTCTTGATGGAGAGGGCTTCCTCGACCGTCTTGCCCTTGACCCATTCGGTGGCGAGGGAAGAGCTGGCAATCGCCGATCCGCAGCCAAAGGTCTTGAACTTGGCCTCTTCGATGACCCGGGTCTCGGGATTCACCTTCATCTGCAGCTTCATGACGTCGCCGCATTCCGGCGCGCCGACGAGACCCGTTCCCACTGCCGGATCGTTCTTATCGAGCGAGCCGACGTTGCGGGGATTCTTATAGTGCTCGACTACTTTATCTGAATAAGCCATGGCAATTGCTCCTTTGATCTTTTGATGCTCGAACCCGCACACAGCTATCCGCTATTTATTCAGCTGCCGCCGTCCATTTCATCTTGCTGATATCCACGCCTTCTTTGGCCATCTCGTAAAGCGGCGAAAGCTCGCGCAAGCGCGTCACCGTCTCGACGACGCGATCGGCGACGTAATCCACTTCTTCCTCCGTGTTGAAGCGCCCAATCCCGAATCGAATCGAGGTGTGCGCCAGATCTTCCCCGACGCCAAGCGCTTTCAGCACGTAACTCGGCTCAAGTGTCGCCGAAGTACAAGCCGAGCCGCTTGAAACCGCGATGTCGTTGATGCCCATCAGTAATGATTCGCCTTCCACGTAGGCAAAGCTGATGTTGATGTTGTGCGGCAGGCGATGCTCCATCGAGCCGTTGACGAACGTCTCGTCCAGGTGGCTCATGATCGAGTCCTTCAACCGGTCGCGCAACTGGCTGAGGTGTTTGGATTCCGTCGCCATTTCATTCTGGCAAATCTCGCACGCCTTTCCGAGACCAACGATTCCGGGAACGTTGAGTGTGCCGGAACGCATGCCGCGCTCGTGGCCGCCGCCATCAATGATCGCGGAAAGCTGCACGCGGGGATTCTTGCGGCGGACGTACAGCGCGCCGACGCCCTTGGGCCCATAAATCTTGTGGCCGGAAATCGAAAGAAGATCGATGCCATCTTTCTGAACGTCGACTGGAATTTTCCCGACTGCCTGCACGCCGTCAACGTGGAAGAAAACACCCTTTTCCTTGGCAATCCTGCCGATCTCCGCGATCGGCTGCACGACGCCGATCTCGTTGTTCGCATACATGATCGAGATCAAAATCGTTTTGGGTGTGATCGCCCGGCGCAGATCGTCGAGGGCGATGCGGCCGTCCTTTTCGACCGGCAGGTAGGTCACTTCATAGCCGTACTTCTCAAGGCGCTTGCAAGTATCGAGCGTCGCCTTATGCTCGGTGACCTGCGTGATGATGTGATTGCCCTTCTCGCGGTACATCTCCGCGACGCCTTTGATCGCGAGGTTGGTGGATTCTGTCGCGCCGCTGGTGAAAACGATCTCTTTCGGCGTGGCGTTGATCAGGCGGGCGATTTGGCCGCGGGCGTTTTCGACCGCCTCTTCCGCCACCCAACCGAATTCATGGTTGCGGCTCGCGGAATTGCCGAACTTTTCCTTAAAATAGGGCATCATCGCTTCGAGCACGCGCGGATCAACCGGCGTGGTCGCGTGATTGTCCATATAAATTGGTAGTTTGATTGCCATTCCCTCTCTCTCCTGAACTTAAATTCTCAACTCGACGACTTCAGATAGCGGCGCGTCGTCCGTCATCTGCGAAATTCTTACCTTGGCCAGAACGTCCAATATGCTGTCGTTTACCCGCCGCAGCGGTTCGCGGATCGAGCAGGTTGTGGTGACATCGCACTCGCCGCGCGACGTTACGCACGAAGTGATGAATAGCGGCCCTTCGATGGCACGGATCGCGTCGAGGGCGCTGATGTCGGTTGCCGCGCGCGCCAGGGTATAACCGCCGCTCGAGCCGTGCCGCGCGGCCACAAGTCCAGCCTTCGCGAGCTTCTGAAGAACTTTGGCCATGAGGGGCGTCGAAATCCTGTAGACCTCGGCAATATCCGCGGCGCTCGACGAGCCATGTCCGTTGTGCATCGCGAGATGCTTCAACGCGATCAGTCCGTAATCCGCCTTTTTCGATAGCTTCATCATTGCTCGGTATGCGACTGCCCCACATACGACCGCTCGATATACGACTGATTGAGTCGCATATACATCTTAGCTCTTACTAATGGCCAAAGTCAAACGAAGCTCCTGCTCCCAAGCCCAACTGCCGCAACACCTTAAATTACGACTATTTCGGTCGTCTCCGTCAAGGACTTTCATCCAACAGTCAGAAACAGGATCCAAATACATCTTTGGAAGGCCGAACGGATGTAGCCGGGGTTGCAAGGGACTCGAGTGCTAGCGAAGTTGGGGCCGCGGAGATGCTCAGCCGTTCAGGTTTTTTTGTCGCGGCCATCGTGGAAATTTTGAGTTAGAATGACGCACCGAATGGAAACTGAGCGCAGCAATTCCGTTATCGCGGTTTATCCGGGATCGTTCGACCCGGTTACGAACGGCCATCTCGACGTGATTGCGCGCGGAGCAAAAATCTTCGACCGCCTGATCGTTGCGGTGGCGCGAAACCTCGAGAAGGACCCTCTGTTCGCCGTAAAAGAGCGCGTCGAAATGCTCGAAAGCGTAACGTTCGATTGGAAGAATGTCGAGGTGGACGTATTCGACGGCCTGCTGATGGAATACGCCCGCGAGAAAGGTGCCCGAGTGGTCGTGCGCGGGATTCGCGCCATTTCCGACTACGAATACGAATTGCAAATGGCGATGATGAATCGCAAGATTGAGCCGCAGATCGAAACCGTTTTCATGCTGCCGGGCGAGGCGTACAGTTACTTGAGTTCGCGGATCGTGAAAGAGCTGGCTCGGCTGGGCGGGTCGGTAAAAGGACTCGTGCCGCCAATCGTGGAAGAGCGGCTGCGCGCGAAAGTTGTATAGATGCGCCGATGTAAAATAGCGCCGGAATCATTTTCAAACTCAAATTGAGGATATCCATGGAACCCGCCACAGGATTGAAGGAAGCCCTGCTTGCGGACCGCGTGAACCGCATCAGCGCGTCGCCGGTTGCGGTGATAATTCAGGAAGCCGACAAGTATAAAGCGCGGGGCGTGGACGTGGTCGACTTCGGGCCTGGCGAGCCTGATTTCCCGACGCCCGACCACATCAAGCGGGCGGCGATCAAGGCGCTCGACGAAAACCGGACGAAATACACGGCGACGCCGGGTATTGCACCATTGCGGCAGGCGATTTGCGACTGGCACGCCGCGCAGCTTGGATCGGCCTACCAGCCGGCGGAATGCGTCGTCAACACCGGTGGAAAGCACGCAGTGTTCAACACAGTCTGCGCGCTGATAAATTCAGGCGACGAGGTTGTAGTTCCGGCGCCCTACTGGGTGAGCTATCCGGACATCGTGAAGTACGCCGGAGGAACTCCCGTTTTTCTTTCGACGCGGGCCGAAGATGGATTCTGCCTGCGAGCCGGCGATCTTGAGAAGGCGCTCACGCCGCGGACGCGCATGGTGATCGTGAATTCGCCGAGCAATCCCACTGGCGCCGTGATTCCCCGCGATGAGTTCGCCAAGATTCTCGAGGTCTGCAAACAGCGCGGCGTTTGGCTGCTGTCCGACGAGTGCTACTCGCATTTTGTCTATGGCGACGCAAAGCCCTTTTCTGTCGCAAGCCTTCCGGGGGCGAAAGACCGGGTAATTATCGCCGGCTCGCTGTCGAAAACATTTGCAATGACCGGATGGCGCATGGGTTACGTTCTGGGCCCGCAGGAATTAGTCAGCGCCATCATAAAGCTCCAGAGCCAATCCACCTCGAATCCAACTTCGATTTCGCAATATGCCGCGCTGGAAGCGCTACGCGGCCCGATGGACTCGGTTACGGCGATGCTTGCGGAGTACGCGCGGCGACGCGAACACATCCTCGCGGGTTTGCGCGCGATTCCCGGCATTAGCTGCCCATCGCCGCAAGGCGCGTTTTACGTTTTCCCCAAAGTGCTGGCGCATTGCAACCCGGCGATGCCCAACGATACAGCGGTCACAAGGCAACTTCTCGAGCGCGAGCACGTCGCCGTGGTTCCCGGGGAAGCCTTCGGCGCGCCCGGGTATATTCGGATTTCGTACGCCACATCCATGGAGCGAATTGAAGAAGGCTTGCGGCGGCTTGCGCATTTCTTCGGTCAAAGCAAGTGATCCTCTGCCCGGCCCGTCTGGAACCAATTTTCAGCGCGCGGCCGTGGGGCGCGCTGTCGCTTGCGCCATTGTTCCCCGAAAAAACGAATCTGCCGGAGCGAATCGGCGAAGCATGGATGACCGGCGACGATTGCCGCTTTGCGAGCGGCGCGTTCGCCGGCGCGAAGGTCGGCGATGCGTGGCCTGCGATGCCTCCGGAATGGACGGGCGCGCGCGTTAATCGAAACGAACGATTCCCCTTGCTTGTAAAATTTATTTTCGCGGAAGACAAACTTTCCGTGCAGGTCCATCCCGACGACGAATACGCATCCCGTCACGAAGCTGCCGCCGGCGGACGCGGTAAGACTGAAATGTGGTACGTGGTCGATGCGCG
>JANWJR010000115.1 GCA_025451835.1 Candidatus Acidiferrales bacterium
GAGCTCGGATCGGGCGGCTTCGGAAATACCGGGCGGGCCACCGCGAGCTGTCGTGCCGGGTGGGATTGAAAGCGGGATACTGCGAAAAGTACTTTCGTCCCTGACGGGACAACTGAACATGATCGTCTTTGCCGCGATCGCTGCCACGGTTTTTTTCGGAGGCTGGCTGAGGCCGTTTGCGCGCTACCACGATCGCTTCTTCGGCACACAGGTAGAACTTGTTGACGCCTTTCCGGCGCTATTGTTTCTGGCGTTCGCTGGCTGGTGTTTCTGGCTTGCTTATGGCAACGATCGGAAGCTTCAGCAGCGCAGGGCGCGGATTGCCGGCGGATTCTGCGCCGCGTTTGCCATCGTAATGTCCGTCGCTTTGTTTGCATCGCCCGAAACGATGGCGGCGATTCACGGCACGTTCTGGTTCTGCGCAAAGGTGGCGAGCTTGCTCTATGGGTTCCTATGGATTCGCGCGGTGGTGCCGCGCAGTGCGTTCGAGCGCGGGATACCGGCCGCGTGGCGTGTGCTGGTCCCCGTGGCTACGGTCAATTTGATCCTCGCGGCGTGCGCGATCTCCATGACCCAGCTATGGGATTTCGGCCCGGGCGTTTCATCGTTTGTAACCACTCTTGCCACAGTGGCCTTTGCGGGCTGGCTCTGGAGCGCCGACGGAGGCCGTCGCGAGCCGGTCGCACCCGCGGCGCCGGCGGACGCGCGGTAAATGCTCCTCAATTCCATCTTCTTTTATTTTTTTTCGGCCATCGCGGTTGTGTCAGCGGTATTGACGGTAACCCGCCGGAGCCCCTTTCATAGCGCCGTTTTCCTGGTGGTGGCGCTGATCGCTACAGGGGGAATCTTTCTCCAGCTCCAAGCTGACTTTCTTTTCGCGATGCAATTGCTCGTGAGCGCGGCCGGAGTGGTAGTTCTGTTTGTCTTCGCGGCCACACCGACGAATCAGAAGAGTCCGAGACGCGCACTTCGATTCAGCCGCTACAGGATTGTTGCGATCGTGTTTGCGATTGTCTTTGCCGGCGAGGTGATGATCGCAATCTTTGCCGGGAGCAAATCCCTGTATTTGCCGGCAGCGGCGAACCTACCGGCGAGAAATACGGCCGCGCTGGGCGACGTGCTTTTCGCCCAGTATCTGCTTCCGCTCGAAATGGCATCGCTGCTGCTTGTTGTGGCACTGATTGGCGGGATCGCCGCGCTAAACCGGAGAGTGGCGTGATCTCGATCGATCATTATTTGCTGTTGAGCCTGGCGCTCCTGGTCATCGGCGTAGCGGGAGCGCTTGCGCGGCGGAATCTAATCGTCACGCTCATGTCGGTCGAGCTGATTTTGAACGCGGTGAACATCAACCTGGTGGCGTTTTCGCGGGAGTGGGGCAACGTGAACGGGCAGGTTTTCGCGGTGTTTCTGATCGGGTGCGAAGCGGCGGAAGCGGTGGTTTCTGTTGGAATCGTTCTGGCGGTGTTTCGGGGCCGGAAAACGGTACTCGCTGACGAAATGGACCTTCTGAAATGGTGATCGGAACCTTAGCACTCGCGGCCATCGCGGCGCCTCTGGCAGGAATCGCCCTGGCGCGCTTTCTTTACGTCAAGAAATCGGGATTGCCGGAACGCCTGATAGCTCGATTCGAGCGTCTCGATCAGAGGTCTTCGTGGAAAGTTTTGCGCGTGAAACCGTTCGAAGCCGGAATTGCGCGCCTGGCGAAAACCGCGAGTATCGCGCTTGGGGGGGTTGACCGAAATCAGATAGATCAATTCGCTCTTGCCGGCACAGGGGCCGCCGCACGAATTGCATCGCGCGCGGCGATTTGGTGTGACGCATGGGTTGTCGACGGGTTCGTGAGCTTCATCGCTCGAGCCGTGGAGTTTGCCGGGATTCCCGTGCGGCTTCTTCAAAGCGGGTTCGTGCAGCGATACATGCTGTGGATCGTCGCGGGTGTAATTGGAATCCTGGGCGGCTGCCTGTATGCGGCGCATCACGCGGCGATGCTCGCAGGACATTAAGCGGAGACATGGAATGATTTTCTCCAGCGGAGAAATCTTAACGACGATTCTCTTGACGCCTCTTGTGGGCGCAGCCGTGCTGCTGATCCTTCCCAGCGTGCGCGCGGATTTGCATCTCCGCGTTGCGAACGGATTTGCCGCACTCGATTTGCTGGCGTCGCTGACGCTGCTTTGGCGCTTTCACGCCGCGGGCGACGCTCCGCGATTCCAATTCGGCAGCGATCATTCGTGGATTCCATCGCTAGGCGTGCGCTTTACGCTGGGGCTCGATGGAATCAGCCTGGTGATGGTGATGCTGACGACGGTGCTTGGAGCGATCGCGATCGCCTCTACCTTGCGGTCCATCCGGCAGCGCGGGAGCCACTACTACGCGCTCATGCTGCTGCTTCAAACCGGGCTTCTGGGCATTTTCCTTTCTCTCGATTTGGTTCTCTTTTACGTTTTCTGGGAGTTGACGCTGGTGGCGATGTATTTCCTGATCGCCATTTGGGGAGGCGAGCGGAGATCATATACAGCATTCAAATTTCTTCTTTATACGCTGGCCGGGTCCGTGGTGATGCTGCTGGCGATTCTGGCGATTGGACACGCGCGAGACACGTTCGACGTTCGCGAGATCCTCGCGCATCCCATCGCACAATGGCACCTGGAAAAATGGCTTTTCTGGGGATTTTTCTTCGCGTTTGCAATCGTCGTTCCGATGTTTCCTTTTCACACCTGGATGCCCGAGGTTCAAGGGGAAGCTCCGGCCGCGGTCTCCGCGATTCTTGCGGCGCTATTGCTGAACGCAGGAGTCTACGGATTTCTGCGATTTTCGGTGCCGATGCTTCCCGACGCCGCCCATAAATATCGCAGCTTCATGATCGTGCTTTCGCTGATCGCGATCGTTTACGGCGCCCTCACGTCCTTGATGCAGAAAGAGACGAAACGCCTGATGGCATATTCATCATTCAGCCAGATGGGATTTTGCACGCTTGGAATATTTTCGCTCACACCGCTGGGCTTGGAAGGGGGCGTGATCGAGCAGATTAGCTGCGGTATTTCGATGGCAGCGCTGTTCCTGCTCGCGGGCATCGTTTACGAGCGGAGACACACAACCACGATCTCGGAACTGGGCGGGCTTGCGTCCGCGATGCCGAAATTCGCGGCGATCTATATCGTCATGACGCTCGCAGCGCTGGGCATGCCCCTTCTGTGCGGCTTTACCGGCGAGTTCACGGTGCTGCGCGGCGTGGTCGCGATCCACTGGGGATGGGCGGCATGCGCCTTGATTGGCGTGGTGCTCGCCGCTGCGTCGCTGCTCTGGCTTTATCAGCGCGTGATGTTCGGCAGCGCAAGCGATACGACAGAATCCGAGAGCGGAGGAGCAGTCGATCTGAACCGCTTCGAGCTTGCCTGCCTGATTCCGCTCGTGCTTCTGGCTTTCTGGATAGGGCTGTATCCGAGGCCCCTGTTTCGCGTGCTGGACGCGCCCGTGAAGCGAATTGTGGAAGCCGTCAATCCAGCCTATTCCCGGGAGGCTGCCGGCGAGAGCCTTACATTGCGTGCGCTTGCTGCGCCCCCGCCAACCTCCATGCCGCCGTCCGGTGCGCCTGCGCCGCCCGCAGGAGCGAAGTAGATGGATCAACTGGTGTCGTGGCAGGCCGTGTTCGAGCAGGCGAGGCGCGATTTTCCGTCCATCGTGCCGGAAGTGATGCTGGCGGTTTTCGGACTGGCGATACTTTTTACCGACGGTTCGCTGAACGCGCGCCAGAAATCGTGGAACGCGCTGACCGCCATATTCGGAGTGGCGTTCAGCGCCACCGCGCTTTGGCTGATGAGCGGCGTGCAGGCCTCCACATTCGACAATTCAATCCTCGTGGATCCATTTTTTATTTTCTTCGGGCTGGTCTTTCTCGTTCTAACGGCGGTGGTAATCCTGTTGTCGGTGCGCACCAGCGAGACGGAAGGCGAGCGGCAGGGTTTGCAATTCGCGCTGATGCTTTTTGCCGCGACGGGCATGTTGTTCGCGGCGTGCGGCAACGATCTAGTTCTTCTTTTCGTTGCGCTGGAAATAATGGCAACCAGCTTTTACGTTCTCTCGGGATTTCTTCGAGACGATCGCCGGTCGAATGAGGGCCCGCTGAAATTCGCCGTGACGGGAATTTTCAGCTCCGCCATTCTGGCCTACGGGTTTTCGATTCTTTACGGGCTTGCGGGATCGACAAATCTCGCCGTAATCGCGCAGAAAATCGCGGAACGCCATTCGCAATGGCCGGCGGACTCGCTGGCCTACGTTGCTTTTGCGACCATCGCCGCCGGAATTTTGTTCAAGATCGCGGCAGCCCCTTTTCATCAGTGGGTGCCGGACGCCCTAGAGGGGGCCCCGGCTGGATGCGCCGCGTTTGCCAGCATCGGCTCCGCGGCAGCCGGTTTTGCGGTCTTGCTGCGTTTGTTGCTGGGTGTTTTCTGGCCGCTGGCGGCTGCGTGGGTGTGGGCGATTGCGGCGGTTGCAGTGCTTTCGCTGACCATCGGAACGTTTGCCGCCATCACCCAATCGAACATCAAGCGGCTGCTGGCCTATTCGTCAATCGCACAGATTGGATACGTCCTGCTGGGTCTGGTTGCCACGGTCAACAAAGACGGCACGGTTAGCACGCGCGGCTTACGCGCCGCGGGCTACTATCTGCTCACGTACTCGGTTTTCGCGACCGGCGCTTTCGGTATCGTCGAGCTATTGCGGCGCAAAGGAATGGCCGCGGACGAGCTCGATGACCTGCACGGGCTGGTCCGGCGCAGTCCCGTCGCGGCGATTCTGATGCTTGTCTTTTTGCTTTCGCTCGCCGGCGTTCCTCTGACGGCCGGATTTGTGGCGAAGCTGATGGTCATCTCGGCGCTCGTTGAGACGCAGCACTCGCCCCTCGCGATCGTCGCCGTGTTATATATGCTTCCGGCCGTGTATTTTTACTTCCGGATGATAGCGGCGATGTGGGCGCGCGAGCCGGGCGACGCGATGAATCCTGCAATTGCGTGGACGCAAGAGCTCGCGCTTGGAGCAATGGCGGCGACCACGCTCGCCGCTGGAATTTTCCCGGAGCAGTTCGTGCGCTTCGCACAATCCTCGGTACTGAGGCCCTTCCTGCATTAGAATGATTGCAAAATGACTCCCGCAAACTTACCGCCAGACAAAGATCCCGGCGGGCCCATGAAGCAAGTGGCGATCGCTCTGGAATTGCCGTTCATGATCGTCGGGCCGGTATTTCTGGGCGGTCTCATCGGCTATTTCCTCGATCGCTGGCTGCATACCAGACCGATTTTGATGATCGTGCTTGGAATTCTGGGCGTGGTGATCGGGATTCGGGATGCATTGAAAATCGCGAGCGCGGGAGAGAAGTAACCGTGCACGATTCCGATCCCGAGGCGATCGAACGCCGCATTCAATATTTCATCGTGGGCATCGGCATCGCGATCGCGATTGGCGCTGCAGCCGGGTGGGGCATTCGAGCCGCCGAAGGCGCAGCGGCAGGAGCGGCTGTGTGCTGGCTGAATTTCATATGGCTGGGGCGTGGAGCAACAGAATTGATACGACTGGGTACGGCGCAGGCGGGCGCTGACGTCGTAAGGGTGCCCAGGACGATTCACGCTAAGTTCTTTGGACGCATCGTGTTGCTGATATTGGCGGTCTATGCTATTCTCGCTTGGCTGCACCTGCCTCCTGTCGCTTTTCTGTGCGGTTTGACGACGGTGCTGCCGGCAATCGTGGCGGAGTTGGGGTACGAGATTGCACGCGGGCAGCATCGGTGGAACGCGCCGTAATTCTGGCGATACAAGGACGATAAACCAATATCCGGTTGTTTTCTTCTGGGAGAACCATGGGCAGAGAGCGCGTCCTCGGCGTAACAAAGCTGGCGAATTGGCTGCTGGCGAAGCCAGCGCTCGCCTTGCTTGCGCTTTTGCACATCCAACCCGCCGACGCGGCTTACCCGATTCCCAATTTTCTGGCGATGGAATTCGTGGTGTTTTTGTTCGCAATTATTTTCTTCTTGTGGCTGAAGGCGCGAATATCCGCGGACAGGCCGGGCGCCACGCAGCAGTGCGCGGAATTTCTAGTGACGAACCCAATGGGCGTCGGGGTGAAGGATTTGATTGATGACATCGTCGGCCACAGAGCGGAGCGTCACATTCCGATCATGGGGACCATCGGCGTTTTCATATTGCTATCCAACTTAGCCGCGGTCGTGCCGGGATTCATGTCGCCGACGGCCGAAAAAACTGTTCCGTTGGGCTGCGCCGCGATCGTGTTTCTCTATTACAACTGGATCGGCATAGCGAAGCACGGCCCGATTTCTTACGTGAGAACGTTAATGGGACCAATAAAACTGCTCTCCCCATTGATGGTGGTGATCGAGACGATCAGCCACTTCGCGCGGCTGCTCTCTCTCACCGTCCGGCTTTGGGCCAACATGCTGGTCGGCGAGATGCTGTACGTTACATTTCTAGGCCTTTCGATAGCGTTGTTCGCTTACATGGGACATCTGAATCCGGCTGGATATATTTCCGCCGTGGTCCCCGTGGGAGTCCCCTTCCTGTTGATCGGTTTCCATATCTTCGAGGCCATCCTGCAAGCATTCATATTCACGATTTTGGCGATCGTGTACCTGGGCATGGCGGTTGCGGAAGAGCACTAGTCTGGCATTATTGGGCATCATGGCCGTTGCAGCGTGAGACCGGCAGCCTCCCAAGGCAGCCGGGAACCACCGCCTGGCGGCAAGTTCATAACGAAGGAGAAAGTATGACCAAGAAAGCAGCATGGTTTGTTTTGGCGATGGTGGTTCTGCTGATGGTGGCACCGGTGACGTTCGCGCAAACACCGGGAGCGGCTCTGGCGGGTGGTGGCGCTAGCTGGGTCGGCGTGGCGGCCGCGATTGCGCTCGGCATCGCTGCGGGAGCATGCGGCATCGGCCAAGGTATTGCGACAGCAGCGGCGTGCGAAGGGATCGCGCGTAACCCTGGAGCCGGCGGTCCGATTCGCATTGCGTTCATCATCGGTGTGGCGTTGATCGAGTCGCTTACGCTGTATGCGCTGGTCATCGTTCTGATCAAGTAGCGGCAACTTCACGTAATTCCGCCCGGGAGCTTGCGATGCCGCGAGTTCCCGGGCATTTTTTTGTGGGCGGCTAATGGCTAATGAAGGATAAGCGAATCGGCAGCGAGCTTGGCGAGCGAGAGGACGCGGGCCGGGAGGATGCCGAGGTAGAGCGTGCCGACGGCGCAGACCAGAAGAGCGAAGCTGAGCGTGGGCGCGACGGCTGTGGGCGTGTAATCCTTCGACGGGTCCCAGAAATACATCGAGATGATCACGCGGAGATAGTAATACGCGCCGATCACGCTGTTGATTGCCGCAATCACCACCAGCCACACGATTCTCGAATCGAGAGCCGATTGAAAGGCGAAGAATTTCCCGAAGAAGCCGCCCGTCGCTGGCAAGCCCAGTAGCGAAAGCAGAAACAGCGAGAAACACGCTGCCAGAACCGGCTGCTTCGATCCGAGCCCGGCGTAATCCTGAATGTTGAGCCGGCGTTCGCCCTGCTGGCCGAGATGCGCGATCACCAGAAACGCTCCCAGCTTCATCAGCGCATAGGCCGCGAGATAAAAGAGCACGGCGGCGATGCCGATCTCGGTGGAGGCCGCAAAGGCCACCAGGATGTATCCCGCGTGCGCGATGGAGGAATAGGCCAGCATGCGCTTGACATTCGTCTGCACGATCGCCGCGAGGTTGCCGATGCACATCGTCAGGACGGCGGAAATCCATACGGCCCAGAACCAGAAGCTTTGCGCCGACCCGAAGGAGACGTAAAAAATGCGGATCATCAGCGCGAAGGTCGCAGCCTTGGGGGCCGATGCGAGCAAGGCAGTCACGGGGGTAGGCGCGCCTTCGTAAACGTCCGGCGCGTAAATCTGGAAAGGTGCAATCACCACCTTGAATCCGAGCCCGACGAAGATCAGCCCCAGGCCAAGCATGGAAAGCGACGTCAGGGGCGCCGCTGCCAGGGCCGTCTGGACCGCGTCGATGCGCGTCGTTCCCGTGGCGCCGTAAACCATAGCGATGCCGTAGAGGAAGAATGCCGTCGCGAAGGAGCCAAGAATGAAATATTTCAGCGAGGCTTCGTTGGATTGCGCGGACTTGCGGCGGAATCCCACCAGGACGTAACTCGAAATCGAACTCATCTCAAGGCCTATAAAGGATGTGACGAGTTCGTTCGCTCCGGCGAGGATTCCCATTCCCGCGGCCGCGAACAGGACGAGCGCGTAGTATTCGCCACGCTGGATGCCTTCGTTGTCGAGATATTGCAGCGAGGCCAGGATCGCGAGCGCCGCCGCCCCGATCACCACCACATGCACGAAGATGCTGAACTGGTCGGTGCGAATCAGGTTGCTATAGGCGTAGCCAAGATCGTGCGAGGCCACCCAGACACCGCCGAGCGCAGCGAGCGTCCCGATGAATGCGACCCACCCGAGCACGCGCTGCCGGGCCGCGCCGAGAAACGGGTCGACAACCATGATCAGAATGCCGAAGAAGCAGAGGATCAACTCCGGTGCAAGGCGCTGCAGATTGTCGATTTGCTCGGCGGAAATCTGCATTACGGCTGCACCCGCCTTTGCGAAGCGTTCACGAGCGCGACCTTCAGGGTGGCTTGAGACGGCGTTGCGGAAGCGGCTGGAAGCACCGCAACTTGATCAGGCGCGCCAAGGCCGCGCGCCTTGCGAGAAGCCATCGCCACGCGATCCATCTGGAGCAGCACGGTATTCGCGGCCGGTTCCATGCGGCGCGTGAATAGCGGGGAAGCGACGCCCATGAAGATAATCACCAGAGACATCGTCGCGAGGATCAGGCGCTCGCGGCCCGATGCGTCGGGAAGCGTTTTATTTTTTTCCACCGTCACTTCGCCGAACCCGACGCGCTGGTAAGCCCACAGGAGATAGATTGCGGAAAGAATCGCGCCCGACGCGGCCCACGAAGCCCAGGCATGATGGTGCTCGAAAGTACCGATCAGGATCATGAATTCGCCGATAAAGCTATTCAACGGTGGCAACGCCAACGATGAAAGCGCAATGAACAGAAAAAACGCCATCAGCACCGGCATGGGATTTATCAGCCCACCGAATTCCTTGATCTCGTGCGTGTGACGCCGGTCGTAAAGCATGCCAACGCCGACGAACAGCGCTCCCGTGCAAACGCCGTGGTTCAGCATCTGGTAGATCGCACCCTGAATCGATATTGTGCTGAACGCAAAAAGTCCGAGCACGACGAAGCCAAGGTGGCTGACCGAGGTATAGGCAATGAGGCGCTTGAAATCGTGCTGCACCATCGCAACCAACGCGCCATAGACGATGCCGATAATCGCAAGCACGCCGATCAGCGGCGCCATCCGGTGCGAGGCATCCGGGAAGAGCGGAAGGCAGAAGCGCAGCATTCCGTACGTGCCCAGCTTCAGCATCACGCCCGCAAGGATCACGGATCCTGCGGTGGGCGCTTCGGTATGTGCATCAGGCAGCCAGGTGTGCAACGGGAAGAGGGGCACCTTGATGGCGAATGCCAGGAAAAATGCGCCGAAGAGCCAGAGTTCGGTGTGCGGCGGCAGCACCACCTGGCCCGTTTGCAGCATGGCCTGAATGTCCGGCAGGTTGAACGTGTGCGTCAGGTTGTAGAGCCACAGGATCGCCACCAGCATCAGGATCGAGCCAAACATCGTGAACAAAATAAATTTCAGCGCGGCATAGATTCGGCGGCCGTGGCCCCAAATGCCGATGATGAAGTACATCGGGATCAGAGTCAGTTCCCAGAAAACGAAGAAGAGGAAGAGATCGAGCGAGAGGAACACGCCGATCATGGCCGTCTCGATCACCAGGAGCGAAATGAAAAAGCCCCTTACACGATCCTGGATGGAGTTCCACGAGCAGAGAATGGCGATGGGCGTGAGGAAAGTCGTGAGCAAGACGAGAAACAGGCTGATGCCGTCAACGCCGAGGTGGTAATGAATGCTGCCGCCGGGAATCCAGTTGTAAAACTCCTCGAATGAATACTGAGCATTCGTTGCTCCGAACCCATGCAGCAGGAAGAGCGAAATAATGAACTCGGCTATCGAAACAGCGAGTGCGATGCGGCGCACCCACTTGTGATCGTTCGCGCGCAGCATCAGCAGCGCCGGAACGCCGAGCAGCGGGAGGAACGTGACCACCGTCAGCAGATGTGTTTGCGTTTCCAAACTAGCTCATCCTATTCGCGCGCTTTGCGGCGCACCTTAGTGCTGTACCCTGCTAACGCACCTTCAGCCAAAGCCCGACCAACAACACAGTGAATCCCACCGCGCCAACCACAACCCACGTGGCGTAGCTGCGCGCGTTGCCGGATTGCATTTCGCGCAATTCGCCACCGGCTGCCCGCGCGGCGCTGGCCGTGCCATTCAGAGTGCCGTCGATCATGCCAACGTCCACGGTATGCCAGAGCACGTGCGTGGAAATCCATAAAAGCGGGCGGATAATCACCGCGAGGTAAAGTTCGTCCACGTAATACTTGTTCAGCACGAGCGTGTAGAGGCCATGTACGCTGCGCGCGACCTTCTTCGGTGCATCTGGTTTCCTGATGTAGAACCACCATGCGAGCAGCAAGCCCGCGATTGCGATCAGCACGGGCGGGCCGGTGATCGCGTGAAATAGCTCCATCGCCGGGTTGTGCGCCATGCCGGCCTCCGCGCCCGCCGATCCGGCGAGCGATGCTTGCTGTTCGACAGCCCCTTGCACGTGATAAGCGGAAAACACCGGATGCAGGAATGCTTCGAAGTAATCCGTTCCGCCGACGAGGTGCGGGGCGGCGAACCATCCGCCGAAAATCGCGCAGAACGCCAGAATCATCAGCGGGACGGTGATGTTCTTGGGCGATTCGTGGACGTGGACTTTGTGCTCGTCATATCTTGCCTTGCCGAAAAAGGTAAGGAACACCAAACGGAACATATAAAACGAAGTCAGCCCCGCTCCGATCAAGCCAATCAGCCACAACCAGAGATTCGCGTGCGGTCCCGAGCCGGCGGCGGCCAAAATTTCGTCCTTACTGAAAAATCCGGCGAAACCGGGGATGCCGGCAATCGACAGCGTGGCGATCAGCATCGTCCAGTAGGTCACGGGAATTTTCTTGCGCAGGCCGCCCATGCGGCGCATGTCCTGCTCGCCGCCTACGGCGTGGATAACGCTTCCAGCCGCCAGGAAGAGCAGCCCCTTGAAGAACGCGTGGGTCATCAAGTGAAAAATTCCGGCGGCGTACGCACCGACGCCGCAGCCCAGGAACATATAGCCAAGCTGCGACACGGTGGAATAAGCGAGAACTTTTTTGATGTCGGTTTGCAGCAGCCCGATCGTGGCAGCATAAAACGCGGTGATAGCTCCCACGGCCGCGACGACGAACATCGCAATCGGCGCGCGGGAGAACAGCGGATTCATGCGCGCCACCATATACACGCCGGCCGTGACCATCGTGGCGGCGTGAATCAACGCGCTCACCGGCGTGGGGCCTTCCATCGCGTCCGGCAGCCAAACGTACAGCGGCAATTGTGCGGACTTGCCGATCGCGCCGGCAAAGAGGAGCAGGCAGATTGCAGTGAGAACGCCGATGCCCGCGGTTCCCTCGACGCCCATCTTGGCGACTTGCGAGAACATGGTGCGGTAATCAACCGAATGGAAAGTCCAGAAGGCCAGCAGAATGCCGATTGTGAACCCCATGTCGCCGATGCGCGTAGTGATGAACGCTTTTTTCCCGGCATCGTTGGCGCTCTTCTTCAGGAACCAGAAGCCGATCAACAAATAACTGCACAGTCCGACGCCTTCCCATCCCACGAACAGCAGAATCAGGTTTGCCGCGAGAACCAGCGTGAGCATGAAGAAGACGAACAGATTCATGTACGCAAAGAACCGGCAATAGCCGCCGTCGTGCGCCATGTAGCCGGTGGAATAGATGTGGACCAGCAAACTGACGAAGGTGACCACCAGGAGCATGACGATGGTCAATTGATCGACTTGCAGCGCGAAATCCACGCGGAACGCGCCGGCGGTCATCCAAGTGAAAAAGTCCTTCACGAAAGGAATCTGGCTGGCAGGGAGTTGCGCGAATTCGCGCGTTGCTTCCAGAACCGCCAAAAAAGAGAGAGCAACGGAACCGATACCGATCGTATTTATAACGGACTTCGGCCACTTCCAGCCGAGCAGGCCGTTGATCGCCGCCCCGGCGAGGGGCAGCGCGAGAATGATCCAGAGATGGTCGAGTATGGGCATCAGAACTTGAGAGAATTCACGCGCTCGACGTTGAGCGTATCGCGATTCTGCATGATGGTAATGACGATGGCGAGCCCCACTGCTGCCTCCGCTGCCGCCACCACAATCACAAAAAACACGAACACCAGGCCGTCGAGCTGATTCCAGGCGCGAGCGAAAGCCACGAACGCGAGGTTCACGGCGTTCAGCATCAGTTCGATCGCCATGAAGATCGTGATGATGTTGCGCTTGATGACGAACGCCACCACACCCAGTCCGAAGAGGACGGCGCTCAGCACCAGATAATAAGAAATCGGAACCACGGCTAGTTTTCCCTCTTGGCCAAAACCAAAGCGCCCAAGATCGCGATCAAAATCAGAATGGAGGTCGCCTCGAACGGGAACAGGTACTTCGTGAAAAGCAACTTCGAAAGCTCGACGGTGGAGAATGCCACCGTCGTACCGCCGCCGCTATTCGCGACGGTTCGGCCAATCGCCGCATCAGCCATCCAGTGCGCCATCCACATCAGCAGGAAAAACCCCAGAGGCAGGCCCGCAAACTTCGCGATCCTGCTCCAGTTGGTGCGCTCTTCTTCGCCGGCATTCAACACCATGATGACGAAGACGAATAAGACCATGATTGCGCCGGCGTAGACGATGATCTGCACGGCGGCGATAAATTCCGCACCCAGAAGCAGGTAGAGCACGGCGAGCGCCATCATCACGAGGATGAGCGAAAGCGCGCTGTGAATCGGCTCGCGGGACACGATCAGCAGAATCGCGCCGACTACGGCGATCAGAGCGCAGATGAAAAATACAATTAAAGGGAGGCTCATCCGTGCCTCACTGCCAACACGAATGCAGTCGCCACCAGGTTCGCCAGCGAAACAGGCAGCAGCAGCTTCCAGCCGAAGGACATCAACTGGTCGTAGCGAAATCGCGGCAGCGTGCCGCGAATCCACACGTAGAAGAACAAGAAACAAACTACCTTGGCGACGAACCAGAACAAGCCTTGGATCACCGGCATCACCGCGGGAATCAAGCAGATCACGCCAATCCCGAGGGCGAGCAGAGTCACCACCGCAAACTGAAGCTGCGCGATTCCACGCATCTCCCTCACCGTGTCGTACCCGCAATAAATGCCGGTGAGAATCAGCAGCGCGCCGGGAAGGTAAAGCTGCCAGGTCCAGGTGTCCGGGAAGGGAGAGAGCCAGCCGCCGAAGAAAAGAATCGTCGCGAGGCAGGAGACGGTAATCATGTTCGCGTATTCAGCCATGAAGAACATCGCGAACTTGAAGCTCGAGTACTCGGTGTGAAATCCCGCGACGAGTTCTGTTTCCGCTTCGGGCAGATCGAAAGGTATGCGGTTCGTTTCGGCGATTGCCGCCGTGATGTAACACAGGAAGCCGACGATTTGCGGAATCACGTACCAGCGCGGGATGAAATTCGCGTGATGGTAGTAACCGGCCTGCGACGCGATGATGCCGTTGAAGCTAAACGAGCCCGCGAGAAGCAGCACACCCACGACCGAAAGCGTCAGCGAGACTTCGTAGCTGATCATCTGCGCGGAACTGCGCAGCCCGCCAAGCAGCGGATACTTGCTGTTGGACGACCATCCCGCCAGCGCCACGCCGTAAACACCGATGGAAGTGATCGCAAAGAGAAACAGCAGTCCGATGTTGCTGTTGGCGACGATGAAAACAGACTGGCCGAGCACCTGAACGCTGGGCGGGCCGAAGGGGATAAGCGCCAGGGCTGTGAGCGCCAGCGCCAGCGCGAGAAACGGCGCCATGACGTAGAGCAGCTTATCCGCCGCGGGAGGCGTGACGTCTTCCTTGAAAAGGAATTTCAAGCCGTCGGCGAGGGGTTGCAGCAGTCCGTGCGCGCCTACGTAATAGGGGCCCCAGCGCGATTGGATGCGCGCGACGACTTTCCGCTCGAACCAGGTTAGGTAAGCCAGTGCCGTCATTACGACAAAGAGCAGGACGGCGATCTTGACTAGCGATACCACCAGGACTGCATGCTGGGTGACGAACTCCACGGCCTGTCTTTCGCCTCGTTGGTCGAATTGAGTTTGGAACAGTAACGGCCCAGGGTACCGCTGGTAAAG
The DNA here is from genome assembly GCA_025451835.1 of Candidatus Acidiferrales bacterium. Taxonomy (GTDB): domain Bacteria; phylum Acidobacteriota; class Terriglobia; order Acidiferrales; family UBA7541; genus Palsa-295. Next base: position 14,391 of record JANWJR010000115.1, read on the forward strand.
AGAAAATCGTTGGATGAAAAAACCGCGCCGTCCGGAATGTCGTAGGACGATTCGAGGTTCCTGCAACTTGCGGACGAAAGCTCCGCGCGACCGGCGAGCAAACCCGCGACCGGCAAATCGTAGCCCGCAACGTTCTGGCGAATTTCATCGAACGCCGCTTCCGCGGTGCGCAGCCGGATTGGCGCGCCGGCGCCAAGCAGGTTGAGCTGGTGCGAAAGGATGCGGATCAAATCGAAATCGCTGCGCGGCCCCTGCGGATCGATGGCCCGCCGCGTCATCTGCACTTCGCCAGCCGTGTTGGTCATCGTGCCGTCTTTTTCGTAGCTCGACGCCGCCGGCAGCACCACGTCCGCGCGCTGCGCGGTTTCCGTCAGGAACATGTCCTGTACAACGAGCAGCTCAAGCCCGGAAAGCCGGTCGGGCTGCGTGACGCCGAACGTCTTGATTGGATTTGCGCCGACCACGTAGAGCGCTTTCAGTTTTCCGGCTGCTGCCGCGTCCATCATCGCGCGGGCCGTCATGCCGGGCTTGCTCGAGATTTCGCCGCCCCAAAGCTTGCCGAATCGCGAGCGTTCGGCTGCGTCTGAAAGCGGCGCATACCCGGGCAGGCGGTCGGGAAGCAGGCCCATATCGGACGCTCCGCGAGAGTTTGCGTAATCTCCCAGAGCCATGAAGCGCGTTTGCCCGCCAAACCGCGCGGCCAAGGAAACGAGATCGCGAATCGCCGCGCCCTGAATATCCGCGCCGAATATCACCACGATGTCGGTTTCCGCTTCGAGCGCGGCCTTGAGTTGGACGAGCGATTCCGTGGTCTGCGCGCCGAATTGGCCTTGTTCAGTGGCCAGCCAGCGGAGCGCTGGGCGGACGCCGCCCGGGGCGACTTCAACCACTTGCTTCGCCTGGCGATGAATCTTGCTCGGGCGATCGTTGATAACGTAAAGCCGCAAGCCGTGGTGGCGGACGCCGGCGCGAATTTGCCAGCCCACCAGCGGATTCTGATTCGAGATGTCGTTGCCGATTACGAGCACAGCAGGCGCGTTGTAAACGTCGGCCATCGTTGCCATCGCGTCTTTGGCTTTCGGACCGAGCGCGGCGGCGAGGCCGGCGTAATCGGCGGTGCGATGGTGGTCCAGATTGTTGGTGCCGAGCGTGACGCGCGCGAAGCGATTGAGCAGGTAATTTTCTTCGTTCGTGGTGTGGTTCGAGCCGATCACGCCAATAGCCGCCGGCCCATGCGAATCGCGAACTTGCTTCAGCCGTCGAGCCAGTTCCTCGATGGCGTCTTCCCAGCTTGCGGGTTCGAGCTTTCCGTTGCGGCGAACGAGCGGCTGGCGAATGCGTTCCGCATTGGTGGTGAAATCGAATGCGAAGCGGCCCTTGGCGCACAGAAACTCGCCGTTGACGCCGGATTGATCGCGATTATTCGCGCGAATAATTTCGTTGGTGCGCACGCTGAGAGTGGTCTTGCATCCGTTCGAGCAGTGCGCGCAGGGGTTAGGAACGTAGGTCATTTCCCACGGACGAGTCTGGTAGCGGTACGTGCCGCTGGTCAGCGCGCCCACGGGGCAGATATCGATGCACATGCCGCATTCTTCGCAATCCAGATGATTCTGCTGGTTCGGCAGAATCACCGACTGCACGGCGCGCGCTCCCACGCCGAGGGCTTTCACATCCATCCCTTCATCGCAGACGCGTACGCAGCGGAAGCAGAGGATGCAACGCGGCGAATCGTAATAAATGAGCGGCGACCACTTTTCCTCGGGATAATGCAGCTTTTCCTCGGTGAAGCGGCTGTGGTCGAGGCCGTAGCGAAAGGTCATATCCTGCAGTTCGCACTCGCCCCCTTTGTCGCACACGGGGCAATCGAGCGGGTGATTCGCGAGAAGGAACTCAAGCATATTCTTGCGCGCGCCATGCACCTGATCGGTGGTCGTCTTGACGACCATGCCGTCGGTCGCGACGAGCGTGCATGCCGTTTGCAGCTTCGGCATCTTTTCCACTTCGACCAGGCACATCCGGCAGGCCGCCTGAAGCGTCAGCCCAGGGTAATAGCAGAAAGATGGCACTTCGATCCCCTGGCGCTTCGCCGCTTCGATAACCAGCGTTCCGGCGGGCGCCGCGACCTGCTTGCCGTCTAGCGTGAATGTGATTTGTTTCTGTTCTGCCATGCGATTCCCTGGCCCTCGATGCCCGCCTCTGCAAATTTCGGATTACGGCGCTCGCGTATCCGTGCGCGACATACTCCGTACAAATTGAGACGGTGTTAATGCGCTCCGGCAAATACCTCCGCGGGCTTGTAAGCGCATTTCCCGCGGAGATGATCCTCGAATTCGTTCCGCCACTTTTTGACGATACTGATCGTCGGCAGAGC
>JANWJR010000116.1 GCA_025451835.1 Candidatus Acidiferrales bacterium
CTAACCACCTTTGGATTTTCGGTTAAATCGGCTTCGGTGTACTGGTGATCGGCCGCTTCGCTGCGAAAACAGCCGGCTCACTTCCCCCCGAGTCTGGGTGCGCAGTATCATTCGTTGTGGAAAAGTTGTCAAGAAAAAATCACGTGCGGCATACAAAATATCGCGCTTCTGGTGTCGTAAGCGTCTATCCATAGTGGTACATGTGCAGGGCCTCTGGCAGCCTCCCCGGAGGTTGAATCGGCATCTTAATCTCATGGACACTCGAATCTGGATGGACTTTCCTCTGGGCCGGACATTTCGAATGATTTTGCTCGCCATTCTATCGCTGACTGTTGCTCTGACGGCGACTCCAAGCGCGCACGCACAGAACAAGGCGACAACTCCGAAAACGAGCGACGTTCGCCCCATCGAGTTCGCCCGCCAACTGGCGGTCCAGGGCGTTCCAAAACTCGCCGAAGTGAGTCCGGAACTTTATCGCGGCGCGCAGCCTACCGAGCAGGGCTTTGAAAATCTGGCGAAGATGGGAATCAATATCATCGTTGACCTGCGGGGAGACCGCGACTACGAACGCGAGGAAGTAAACAAACTCGGGATGGATTATATTGCGATTCCTTCGAATTGCCAGTCTCCCCGCGACGAGGCCTTTGCAAAGTTTCTGACGATTGTGCGGGAGAACCCGGCCAAAAAAGTTTTCGTGCACTGCCGCCTCGGCGTAGACCGCACCGGCATGTCCATCGCGGCTTATCGGATTGGCGTGGATGGATGGACGGCGCCTCAAGCCATGGCGGAAATGGAGCGTCTCGGATTTTCGCGATTCCACCGCATGATTTGCCCGGGGCTGTCCGACTACGAAGAGAAGTTTCCGTCCGCGTTTAAGGCCGATCCCGTGTTTCAGAATCTTCGTCCGAAAGACGCAAACTAGGGCCCCTGAAAACCCGCTTGGCTAACGGTGGAAGCTCGAACCGCTTTCGCGGACTCGAATTCCAGCCTACCGCGAATGTGCCCGAATAAGAAACACCGGGCCAATTGACACGGGCGCTGCATCTGAAAAAAAATAATAATGAAAGGCCATGACTTCGCCTGCGATTGAAATTTCGGGTCTCACTAAGGATTACCCTGTGGGGTTCTGGCGCAAACGGATGCGCCGGTCCCTCGACAATCTCACGCTCCAAGTGGAAGAGGGAGAAATCTTCGGATTTCTTGGTCCGAATGGCGCCGGGAAAACAACGACGCTAAAGCTACTGATGGGCCTGATCTACCCAACTTCCGGGACGGCGCGAGTCCGTGGCCGTTCGATTGATGACGTTGCCATGCACCGCGAGATCGGATATCTGCCCGAGCAGCCTTACTTCTACGATTATTTGACCGCTCGTGAACTGCTCGACTATTTCGCTCGCATTTTTGGGTTCAGCGCAAAAGAACGCGGCGAACGCATTGCGCGGTTCCTCGAACGAGTCGGACTTGCCGACGCCGCCGGAATACAACTTCGTAAATTCTCAAAAGGCATGCTGCAACGCGTGGGGATCGCCCAGGCGATTTTGCACGATCCCCGCATCGTGTTCCTGGATGAGCCTATGTCCGGGCTCGATCCTCTGGGGAGGCGCGAGGTGCGCGATATCATCCTCGACCTAAAGCGCGAGGGCCGCACGGTTTTCTTTTCGACGCACATTCTCTCGGATGCCGAAATGCTATGCGATCGCGTCGCCGTGCTGCTGAATGGGAAACTGCAAGGCGTGGGAGCGCCGGGCGATATTGTTTCAATGGAACTGCACGGAATGGAAATTCTGTTTGAATTGGGCGATGGACAGGCGTTGCCGCGACGCTTCGCGGATCGGGCAACGGTGACCGGGCGACGCTGCCGCATCGAAGTGCCGGAAGCGGAGTTGTACCCTGTGATCGAGGAACTGCGGCGCTGCGAAGCCCGGATCTTGTCGGTTTCCGCGTTGCGCCCCACTCTCGAAGATTATTTCTTCGGGCTGGTGGGGCGAGAAAAGACCGCATCACATGGCGTCGAGGTGAACGCACGATGAGCGCCATGCCGGGCGTAGTCGCGATCAACACCTTTCGCGAGGCTGTGCGCGACCGCGTGCTCTATAATTTGATTTTCTTCGCGCTGCTGATGATTGGCGCGGCCATTTTGGTCGGGCAAATCTCCGTCGGCATCGAGCGCATCGTCATTATCAACCTCGGTCTCTCCGCAATTTCCCTGTTTGGGCTGGTGATGGCAATTTTTATCGGTGTGGGGCTCGTCTATAAGGAAATGGAACGCCGCACGCTGTACAGTCTGCTTTCGAAACCGGTGAAACGCTGGGAATTTATCGTGGGGAAATATGCCGGGCTTTTGCTGACGCTGGCCGTGAATACGGCTTTCATGACGCTCGGGCTGGTGGCCGCCTTGCTCTACGTCAGCCACCATTTTCAGCGCTCCGATGGATCGATATTCATCGCGATTTATTTCATTTTGCTCGAGCTGGCGCTGGTAACGGCATTCGCCTTGTTTTTCTCCTGTTTTTCCAGCCCCATGCTTTCGACGCTCTTCACGATCGGTTTTTACATTGCCGGCGTGTTTGCCAACGACATTCGCAATTTCGGAGAATTGGCGCACAAACCGGCCTTGGGAGCGGTCACACGCGGCCTGTATTACATTCTTCCAAATTTTCACAATTTCAATTCGATCGCGGCGGCCGCGCACGGCGATGCAATCCCGCTGTCGCTTGTAGGCCAAAATACTCTTTACGCCGTCCTCTACGTCGCCGTGACTTTGCTGGCCTCTTCCGCAGTCTTTTCCGGCCGCAACCTGAAATGATCCCTCGCAGCCACAAACGCCTCGTCCGGGTCGCGATTGTTGGCGTGCCCGTTCTGTTTGCTGCCATAGCGATATTGCAAATGCGTATCGACGCGCAGACTCGCGCCGGGGCGCAGGAGCAGCAGGAACTCATGCTGCGTTCGGGCGCGATGGTGAAGAAGATGAGCCTTGGTTACGAGTCTCTGCTCGCCGATATCTACTGGACCCGGGCAGTGCAGTATTGGGGAGCGCAGTTAGGCGTGCCGCACTCGCATTACGGCCTGCTCTGGCCGCTGCTCGACATTACGACGACCCTCGACCCGCATCTCATCGTGGCGTATCGTTTCGGCGCGATTTTCCTTTCGGAGCCAAACGCAGGCGCGCGACGCCCGGACCTGGCCGTCGAGCTGGTGAAGCGCGGCGTCCAAGCGAACCCCGACGATTGGCACTTGAAGTCCGATCTGGGCTTTCTTTATTACTGGTACCTTCACGATTACAAAGACGCCGCGGCAACATATTTTGCGGCCAGCAAAGATCCGCAGGGGCCCTCTTGGCTTGCTTTTATGGCGGCGCGCATTTCGGATACCGGCGGTTCGATCGATACCTCGCGCATGATCTGGACTCAGATTTACAACTCCACGGATAATGCAACCACGCGGAAGAAGGCCGTCGAACACCTGGCGGAGCTGCAAGCCACGGAAGATGAGCACCATCTAAATGCCTTGGCCGAACAGTATCGCCGGCACTTCGGCCATTACCCATCCTCAACACGAGATTTGCGCGATGCAGGGATGATTCGCGGAATCCCGCGCGACCCCGCTGGATTTCCGTATGAGTTCAATACCGAGGGAAAATCGCACCTCGATCCTAATAGCCCGATTCCGACGCTGGATGATTTGGACAATCCAAAGAAGCAGTGAAATCGGATCGAAGATGTTCCCAAAATCGCCGAATAATTCGAACGCTATTCGTAGCGAAGCGCTTCGACGGGATTAAGACGCGCAGCCTTCGTGGCCGGCCAGACCCCAAAAATCAATCCGATACTCACCGAGACAGAGAAGCCTGCGATGACGGCCCACATTGGGACGACGGCTTTCAGACTGCTGACGACCGGGATCAGCATCACGATGCCGCTGCCCACCAAAACTCCAATCAGGCCCCCCGTGCCTGTGAGGGTCATGGCCTCAAAGAGGAATTGCCAGGTGATGTCGCCACGGCGGGCGCCGATCGCTTTGCGAACACCAATCTCGCGCGTCCGTTCGGTGACGCTGACCAGCATGATGTTCATCACTCCCATCCCGCCGATCAAAAGCCCAATCGAGCTGAGCACCACGATTGCCAGCACCACGCCGTGGATGATGTCGTCAAACTGCTGGCGGATTTCCACGTTTGTTTGAATCGAGAAATTATCGGGCTTATCGTAAGCCACGTTTCGCCGCCGTCGCAGCACTTCGCGGACTTGGTCCACGGCTGCGTCAAGTTGTCCGGTATACGCCAGGAACCGGAATGCCACTTCGGAGCTGCCGGAGTAAATCTTGGTGAACGTGTAGTAGGGAATCACTACGCGCTTGTCCTGGTCGCTCGTCCCAAAGCCGGCCAATTGCTTATCGAAGACGCCGATCACGCGAAAATTTGTTCCATCAACCAGGATTTCTTTTCCAATCGCGTCGTCGTCGTCCGGGAAGAACGCTTTCACGATGTCCTCGCCAATTACGACGACATCGTCCCGGTGCTCGTTTTCCACCTGGGTAAAAAAACGGCCGGTTTTCATGGTGGCATTTGCATACACTTCAAGATAGGCGGGAAACGTGCCACGGAACTCCGTGCCTTCCACAAGACTGTTCGCATACTTCGCGGTATGGGTCTGCTCCCACTGAAAGACGGAAATCGCGATCTGTTTTACCGCGGGACAAAGTTGCTGGATTGCGAGCCCGTCTTCTAGCGTGAGCGGCTTGCGCTCGCGTTCTTCCTTCGGCCGGCGCCCGTTGTGAGGGCCCTGGCTGAAGCGGTCGATCCAGGCTGTGTTGATTCCTTCCGCGGCGATCTCGTTCTGGATGGTCACTCGGAACCCTTGGACGAGGCCGACGACGAGAATGATTAGGCTCACACCGATCATTACGCCGAGCACTGCCAGAAAGCTGCGCAGCTTGTGCGTGCGCACCGTGTCGAATGCAAGCTTGAGATTCTCTTTGTAATCCTGCCGCATAAGGCCTTAGTTTTCCGCCCGGAGAGCTTCGATTGGATCGAGCCTCGCGGCGCGCATCGCCGGATAGATTCCGAAGAAAAGTCCAACCGCCGTTGAGAGCGCCAGCGCGATTAACATCGCGAAAACAGGCGTCGCAATGGGAATGGGAGTCACGGCGCGAACGATCTGGCCCAGAACGAGAGCGATGGCGATCCCTACCGCGCCGCCAGCCCCCGCGAGCATTGCCGATTCCACCATGAATTGCAGAATGATGTGGCGGCGCTTCGCTCCAAGCGATTTCCGCAGCCCGATCTCGCGCGTTCGCTCGGTCACGCTGGCAAGCATGATGTTCATGATTACGATTCCGCCGACGACAAGGAACACCGACGTCACCCAGATGGCAATCCCAAAGGCGTTGCCCGTAATTCGGTTCCAGAGTCCGGTGATCGACGTGGGTTCAATCGTCGCGAAGTTGTCGTCAGCCTGATACGGGACGTGGCGGCGCGAGCGCAAGATCACGCGTGCCTCATCCTCCGCCGATGGCATCAAATCTTGAGACCAGGCTTCGACGAACATGGTCACGGAATCAAGCGGCGCGAGCCATTCCTTGCGGTACGTTCCAAGTGGAATCATTACGAAATTGTCCTGCGAATCGCCAAAGATCGTGCCCTTCGGCACGGTCACGCCGACAATCGTGTATTCACCCTGTCCCGCCCGGATTTCCCTTCCAACCGGATCGCGTCCCGCAAAAAATTTGTCCGCCACGTCCGGGCCGATCACGCAGACGGAAGCACGGTGGTCTTCATCGACCTGCGTCAGCAGGCGGCCGTTCGAAACCTCAATGTCGCGAATCCTTGCGAAGTCCGGCGTCGCACCGATGATCGTCACGTCTTCGCTAAGATCGCCTCCATAGCGCACGTCTCCGAAGGTGTCCTGTTCAGCTGCAACGGAGGCAGCCAGCTTCATGTTGTCGCGCAGCGCCTGGAAGTCCGCCATATCGAGTGGCGGCCGCTTGCGGGCTTTGTTCCACTCTTCGAAATTCGTGACGATGCCGATGCGGTCGATCACGAAGGCGTTAGCACCGAGGTTGGCCACCTTGTCGGCTACGTACACATTCAGGCCGTTCAACACTGAGATCACGGCCACCAGCGTCGTTACCGCCAGGATCACTCCGAGCAGCGTGAGGAAAGTGCGGAGCTTGTGCGCGCGGAGCGTATCAAACGCAATATGGATCGTTTCTCCCAGCGCCATACTGGTGCCCTTGCTCCGCGAAAGAAAATGGGTTGGCTGCCTCACGATATCCATAATAGACGGGCGGACCACCAAAAAAGTTCATGATTCTTAACTAAAATGAGGTTAGCTCCCTGGGAACCGAGCCGCCAGCACGGAGAACTCAGACCCGCGAATCCGGTTACAATAGAGCTGTAACCGTGGCTCCAGCTTCGAGAATCCCACATTGAGATACGCGGATATGTCTTACGGCCACAAAATTTCAATCCTGGCGGGTGCTCTGGCACTGGCCGGTCTGGGCCTGGGCGGGCCGCAGCAGGTCTCATCGTCCTCCGCGTTGTCTGGTAATTTGCAGGACGGTGTCTTGCCCGCAGGTTCCGCTCAATCGAAAACTCAGGGCGAAACGCTTGAACTTTCTGATGCGGAATTGGCCGCCAAAACCGATAAGGTAATCGCCAACCAGCACGCCGACGATGCCGCGCTCGACGAGTACGAACGCGTCGAGACGTATATCGACCGGACCCCAGGCGCTAATCCCCACGTGATTGGCGAGAAAACTTACCGCGTGGTTCCCACTGGCACGGGGACGTACAAAATTCTCCTAAGAGAGGGAAGCACGCCTGTACCCGCCGCCGAATACAGGCGCCAATTGCAACAATGGGCGGCAGCATTGAAGCTGGCGCTCGATCCCAACAATCCGCGCGAAAGATCGGCGCAAGCGAAATACCGGAAGAAACGGCGCGACCGCGCGGACATGGTCGCGGTGGCTCGTGATGCCTTTACCGTCAAATGGATGGGACGCGAAAACC
>JANWJR010000117.1 GCA_025451835.1 Candidatus Acidiferrales bacterium
CTCCTACACACTTCTCTCTTCAGAAGCTTGGCCGTCTCGTTCAGCGAAGAGGTGGCGGGCGAACCTAAAAAGCGTGATCCCGGAGATCATGCCGGTCACAGCAGCCAGCGGCCCGCCCATGAGAATTCCGAGCATAAGAGTGAAGAGGAACAGACTTCCCACCCTTCCCAAAGACCATTGCCCTTCCAACATGGGAAGCTCGCAAGCATAGAGCACGGCAAATATTGCGTACGCGCCAGCACTAACCGCAAGGCCTCTCAGCACGGCCTGACCGTACGTCTTGACGTGGGATGAGTCCAGAATGGCCCCACCCCAGATATACCCGGCAATTCCGGCAGCCAACGAAGGCAACACGATGTACAGGATGACAGCGTGAGAGGCCATGGACAGGCGCAGAAAAAATAGGAGAGTGGAGAGAAGCGCAAACGCCGCAAACCAGAGTGCGGCTGTGCGTCGTCGCGCGGCTGCTGGCAGAGTGCGTAGAGCCAATCCAGTCTCTCCTCTAAACCCAATTTATTCGCGTCCAAGAAGTTTCCCGCTATGGGCCAGTCATCATATCGCACCGTTCCAATGCTCCGGCCTGTCCTTAGCAGACCCATACGACTCGACACTGGCGGAAATGGAATCGGCGGTCTTTTTGGCTCAACAAGGTTTTGTAGTCGTGCTGGAGCCCAGCGCACCCCAAAAGGGGCCGGACATTCGAGCTGATCGAGCTGGCGCCTCATATTTTGTCGAAGTTCGGGCGGCTGGTTTCTCTGATGACGAGGATCGCCGCCAATGAGTAACGGATGAAATCTTTGCGAGGATGACTGAGATGCCATCGTCCTACTTTGCGGCGTTCACCATCGGGAATGAACTCGGGCCCGGTTCACCTGAAACGCGGGCCGCAATCGACGCTGTTACCGAAGCCCTGGTTGGAGCGCCAGTAGGTGCCGGGCCACCCCGCAGGCTCCAAAGCCATCTGAATAATCGACATTTGGGCGGGACTCGCTTTCAATTGTCGAGAGCAAATCATCGAGTAAGGAGCACCGGCATATGAATAAGAGAATCTTAGCGCTTCTGACGGCGGCACTGCTCGCCTCGCTCGCGTGCGGGCTGGGATTTACGCAGGCGCAATCGGCGCCGGGCGCAGCGCCTAGCGAGGTTCCCACCGGAACACGATTTCTCGTGCGGCTTCGGGAGAACATCAGCACGCAGAATGCGAAGGCCGGAATGCGGTTTACGGCGCGGACGCTCGAAACTCTCGTCGCCGCGGATGGGACGGTCCTGCCCCCGGGCGCGAGGGTTCGCGGACACGTGGACAAGGTCGAGCCAGCACACAAAGCAGGGCGGGCGCGAATCTGGCTGACGTTTGATGACGTGAAAACGGCAAATGGGTGGGCGCCGCTGGTTGCAGATGTGGTTGACATACCCGGCGTTCATTCCCTGAAAGTGGACTACCAGCGAGAAGGGGAGATTGAAGCGCGATCCAGCAATCACCAAGAAGAAGCCGAAGCGGCAGCGGCTGGGGCGTTGGTGGGCGCTAGCGCCGGAGTGGCCGACCACAACGGAAAAGATGCGGCTGCCGGCGCCGCCACGGGTGCGGCGAGCAGTTTCATGCTCGCATCCGGGCTGGGACAGGAGTTGGTCCTCGAGAAGGACATGAAGCTCGAACTCGTTCTTGGCCGATCGCTTTATCTGAAGGGAATGTAGGCGCTTCAGGTTCGTTTTGGCAATACCCTCACAATGGCGCACCCCAGCGGCAAAGAAACCAAGAAGAGCACGCCGAGCACCCAAGGAAAGAACCACTGCTGAATACAGTGACCGCCCGATAGACGCCGTGACGAAAAATCAGCGACCTTAGCGGTCCTGGAGGGCACCTATGAGAATAACGAGCAAAATGATTGTTCTGGTGATGGTCATGATTGCGACTCTGATGCTGGGGAGCGCCGCGCTGGCCGATACGGTGGTGCTGAAGAACGGCAGCAAGTTGGTGGGAACGATCGTCAGTTCGGATGGCAAAGATCTGACGGTCAAGACCGATTACGCAGGCGACATCAAGGTGCAATGGTCCGCCGTGCAGGAATTGGTCTCCGACGAGCCGATCTACGTGGTCACGAAAGACAAGAAGACGGTGAGCGGATCGGTGACGACCGAAGGTTCGAATCTGATCGTTCACACGGCGAGCGCGGGAACGGTGAGCGTGGCGCTGGCGGATGTGACAACGGTCCGTTCGGGCGCCGAACAGCAAGCATATGAGAAATCGCTGCACCCGGGCATTATCGAGGGTTGGGCCGGCGGGCTGAACGTTGGGTTCGCGCTGGCGCGCGGCAACAGCGAGACGACGAATTTGAATACGGCGTTTACCGCTGACCGAAAGACTTTGCACGACGAAATCACGCTGTACGCGTCGTCTCTTTATTCGAAGAACAGCGCCGCGGGCGGGGGCGTAACCGCCAACGCGATTCTGGGCGGAGCGAAGTACGACCGGAATCTCACCGAGCGGCTGTTCGCATTTGCTTCAGCCGATTACACGCACGACCAGTTGCAGGATTTGGATTTGCGGTCGATTTATAGCGCGGGGCTGGGCTGGCACGTCATCAACACGCCCACTACAACGTTTGACGCTCTGGCCGGCGTGAACTATACGCGCGAAACTTACGGCGCAGGATTGACGACTGCGGGAGCGGTGACCGGCGTGAACCGGAATTTGCCGGGGATTACGCTGGGGGAAAACCTCACGCACAAATTCGGGTCGGCAAGCCTGGCCTCCGAGCAGTTTTACTTTTACCCCGATTTGGCCGACCTGAACCAATACCGGTTCGCGCTCGATGCCGGATGGGTGACGAAGATCAACAACTGGCTGGGCTGGCAAATGAGCATCAGCGACCGCTACGTCACAAATCCGCCGATCCTGGGCACGAAATCAAACGACCTGATTTTTTCGACCGGACTGAACGTAAGCTTCAGCCATTGAGTGTCGCGGCGTTGGGCGCCGCATCGACAAATTCGGGGGCTGACGTTTCGCTCGTCCGCGTGTTTTACGGGGGGTTGAAGCCCCGCTCTTCCAGAACGTGGATGCGGGGTTTAGTGCAGCGATTTATTCAGGAAGCTGATGGTGCGCTGCCAGGCGTCCGCGGCGGCTTCCGGGCGATAGCCGTCTTTGTTGTTGGGATTCTCAAAGGCGTGGCCGGCCCGGTCATAAATCTTGACGTCGATGCGACGATTCATACTTTTCATGGCCTTCTCGAAGGCATGAACATCGTCGGGAGTGATACCGCGATCATCGGCTCCGAAATTGCCGAGCACCGGCGCCTGAATCGTCTGGATGTCGTTGGGATCGGTGGGCAAAGCTCCATAATTCACGACGCAGGCCGCCAAACGCGGCAGATGAACCGCGAGTTGAATGGCCAGGCCGCCGCCCATGCACCATCCGACGGCGCCGATGCGGTCGTGGTCAACGTCATTGTCCTTGTAAAGGTACAAAAAGGCCGCCTGCAAATCGGCGATCGCGCGATCCTGGGGAAGTCCGCGCATCAGTTCATGCGCTTCGGAAGGATCGGTGGCAACCTTGCCGCGATAGAGGTCGGGAGCGAGCGTGATGTAGCCGTTGTCGGCGAATTTTTGCGCTTGCTCCTTCACCCAATCGTTTAGTCCCCACCATTCGTGAATGATAATGAGGCCGGGATGCCGTCCGGCAGTTGACGGAGTAGCCAGATAACCCGAGAGAGTTTGGGTTCCGGACAGGGCAGGAAACTGGACGGTCTCCGTCTTGGAGGCGCTGGCGCCGACTAGAACCGCTGAGGTGAACAAAGCAATCACGAAAATTGCGGAAAGAAATTTAAGAGCGAGCTTCATTGCTGATCCTCCCAAGCGTGCCGCCCGTATTCTATCCCCTAGCTCGTATGGCGTCACCTACGAAGCCTTTTCCACTTGGACGGCGGTGCCGTAGGCGAGAACTTCGGTTACGCCCTGCATGATGTCGTTGGCATCGTAGCGGACACTGATGACGGCGTTGGCGCCGCGCTCGAGAGCATGCTCCATCATACGGTCGAGGGCTTCGGCGCGGGTTTTCTCGCACATGTCCTCGAAAATCGTGATGTTGCCGCCGACGAGAGTCTCGAGCGAAGCGCCGAGAGTCCCGAGAATACTGCGCGAGCGGACGGTGACGCCACGCACGAGGCCGAGGTTTTTCACGACGCGATATCCAGGCAACTCGAATGAAGTGGTCACCATATTCGGACTTACAGCGAGGTTCACGGGGAAATCCTCCTAGCCATCCGCGATGCGGGCGGCGGGGAGGATAGCACAACCATCGCGCGGCAATGAAGCGGGTGTCCACGCGGCGTGGCTGAGGATGCAGAATTGCGAAAAGAGGCTACGCGGCATCTCCTGCAGGGCGGTCATGGGGTGGATATCTGAAATCCAGATGATCGAGCTGCAACGATCATGCGTTATGTTTGCTGTAGTTTACGAGCGGGAAACGACGAAGACACGATCACCCATCCCTCCCGGAAGCCGGGAAGGATGGAGCTCCGCGAGATCAAATCAGGCTGCTGCGAGGTAGTGCCAGGCAGTGCCCGTGGACTTCACCTGGAAAACTCCCCCTTCGTCAGCGTGAAGGAAATAGTTTCCATTGGGAATTCGGTGAGCGGTCGAGGAGCGCACGGAGCAGCGAGCCCAGCGCGTGGGGCGCATACCCCTGCCGTGCTGCTTTGTCTCCGTGGCGATGATGATGCCATAATTCACGCGATACTCGACGCCCGTGGGTCGTGTAGGGACTAAACGTCCGCGTCCTTTGCGTTTTTGAGCCATGATAGTTATTTGATGCGGGGCGAAGCCCGCAGGTTTCCCTTAGCTAAAACTCGGCGTTACTATATCTTACGCGGAAAGACTTTGTCCACAGTTATTGTGGTTCAAGAGTTCCAGGACTAACTACCGGGAAATCCCCCCCAGGCCGGGCTCCAGGGACGCTGAGGTGTTCCCGGATCAGGGCGTTAATGTGATCCCAGACATAGGGATCGCACTCGATTTCGGTGTGCGACCCGGCAAATAACTGATCCCACCAGGGATAGCCAGGGCAGGGGATGGGGTGTTCTTGATAATCGAGCTGGAAATTTTCGATCTCTGTGAGCGATGGATCCGTCGCTGCGATCTTAGCGCGTCCATGTATCGCGCCATGGAGTTGATAGAAATTGACGGCCATCGCGACGTTCGATGGAATCACGCTGTCGTTCCGCCACCACTTGGAGACGCTATCGACCTGGATCGTGAGGGCAACGGGAACGCCATCGTGCGCGAGTTCGCGCGCGAGAAGGATCGCAGCAGCAGCACCCCAACTGTGGCCGTAGAGAATAATGTGAACGTTGCGTTTTTCGCTGTTGGACAAGCGGCTGGGGCCTTCCTGCGCGGGATCGCCAGCGGTGTGAAGGGCGCACAGGACAAAGTTGTGGGCGTTCGAGTAGTAATGATTGTTGAATGTAGCGATGACGACGCCAACTGGGTACTCCCGGCGAAGACGATCGGCGAGCTGGACCTCGGCGTGGCGGGTATTATTGTGACCAACGTAGCCGCCTACAAAACCGATAACGATGTTTTCGGATTTTTGGGTTGCGGCACATGCAGGACTGCCGTTTTTGTACGACGGTGGCGCGAAGGCCCACCAGAGCGCGGGAACGGCAGCAGCGGCAAGGATGGCGAGAACGAGCAGAACGCCAGCGTAACGCGGCAGATGGGAGCGAGGGCGAGTCACAAAGAATAGACTGTGTCACGACGAGGGCGGGTGCGCAAGCGCCACCTCGGAAGTCGCAAATAGAACGCAACACGCTCTTACGAGGCGGCTGACAATGAAAAAAAGGCCGGGGACGGGAACAATTTGCGCGCGGATGGGCTGATCGCGGAAAAGGCGAGAGCGCGTGGGCGACAAAATCGCGCCAAGAAACTAAGCGCTGTATTTCCAGAGCATTGAGTCTTAACTGAAAAAGCACATGGCGCGGGAAAGCACCATGCGTATGCGGGTTCGGACCTGTCATTGCCTTCACTGCAAGATGTGCGGCACCCCAGCCGCTGCGAAGGACCCAGGCCAAGGGGGGAAACATGCCGATGACTGCAATGGTGATGCGCGAGCAGCAGACACAAGCCGAGGTGCGATTGTGGCAGGCTGTGATTGTGACAACTATACAAGAATGGATATCCGGGCCGTTGCGCGCCAAGCGACAAGCCGAAGATTATCTCTTCAAAGATCCCACGGATTTCGCCTTGGTATGCCAGTCGGCCGGAATGGATGTGGGCCGGTTGCGAGCGCAGCTCACGCGGCTTCGACCTCAAGCCGATGCTCACCAGGAATCGTTTGTGAATCCATTCCCAATGGCTAAGCGATCCGACCGTTGATGGCGAATCGCGTTCGGGATTTTGCTTTATTCATTGCTTGAACGATCTCCACATTTGAGTCTTCAAATCTCTGCGCGAAAATCGGCACGCTGCGACGGCGCGCGTAGTGTCTTCGCCGCTCGCATGGTAAAGGAAAAAGCGGGCTGAAGCGGCGTGGCGCGTGCTAAAATAAGCGTGCGTTTGTTGCTGCTGAACTTCCTTGCATACAAGCTTCTGGACAGACGATTCGGAAGGGCTTCCAGCGTAGGCTTCCAAGGATTCAAGGCACGTCCCTACAGTTGCGGAACGGCAGCAAGATAGCCGCGACAAAGGTGAGCTACGGCAGAGAACGGCGGGACGCCCCTGCTCTTCGTTCAGGGTAGGCCGGCGCCGCATATAAGACGACCATGACGACGAACATACGAAATATTGCAATCATCGCGCACGTGGACCACGGCAAAACAACGCTGGTGGATGCCATGCTGCGGCAAAGCGGGATTTTCCGCGCGAACCAGGAACTCGTGGAGCGCGTGATGGATTCGAACGACCTGGAGCGCGAGCGCGGCATCACGATCCTGGCAAAGAACACGGCGCTCGATTATCACGACACGAAGATCAATATCGTGGATACGCCCGGGCACAGCGATTTCGGCGGCGAAGTGGAGCGGGCGTTGCGGATGGTGGACGGGGTGCTGGTGCTGGTGGATGCCAGCGAAGGGCCTTTGCCGCAGACGCGTTACGTGCTGCAGAAGGCGCTGGCGGCGAAGCTGCCGCCGATCATGGTGCTGAATAAGATCGACCGGCCGGATGCGCGGCCTGCCGAGGTGCTGGACGAAATTTACGATCTTTTCATCGACCTCGACGCCACCGAAGACCAACTCGATTTTCCGGTGATTTACACGAACGCGAAGACGGGTGTGGCGCACAGGAAGATCGGCGACGGTTCCACCAACCTGCAGCCGTTGTTCGAGCAGATTGTGACGTCGATCCCGGCGCCTTCGGGCGATCCGGCGGGCGTGCTGCAAATTCAGGTGACCAATCTCGATTACAGCGATTTTCTGGGGCGCGTGGCAATTGCCCGCGTTTTCAACGGAACGCTGCTGCGCGGGACGGAGGTGGCGATTGCGAAGCTGAATGGAACGATCCAGCCCACGAAGATCACCAAGCTATTCACCTTTCGCGGGTTGGAGCGCGACGAAGCGGAAAAAGTGTCGGCGGGCGAGATCGTGGCGATCGCGGGCGTGGAAGGGATTCAAATCGGCGAGACCATTACCGATGTTGCGAATCCAGTGCCGCTCGAACCGCTCACGATCGACGAACCGACGCTGACGATGGTGTTCACGATCAATACTTCGCCGTTCGCGGGGCGGGAGGGACAATTCGTGACGTCGAGAGACCTGCGCGCGCGGCTCGAGAAGGAATTGCTCACGAATGTTTCGCTGCGCGTGGAAGATACCGGGACGACGGACGCGTTTCGCGTGCTGGGGCGTGGCGAATTGCAACTGGCAATCCTGATCGAGACGATGCGGCGCGAAGGCTACGAGTTGATGGTCGGAAAGCCGGAAATCGTGGTGCGAACGGAAAACGGGCGGCGGCTCGAGCCTCTGGAATTGCTGGTGGTGGATTGCCCGGAGTCGTTCATCGGGATCGTGATGGAATCGCTCGGAAGCCGGCGCGGCGAAATGAGAAAAATGGTGAACCATCATTCGGGGCGAGTGCGGATGGAATTCAGCATCCCGTCGCGGGGACTGATCGGGCTACGCAGCCAGTTGATGACCGATACGCGCGGCACAGCGCTGATCCATTCGCTGCTGGAAGGCTGGACGGAATATGCCGGCGATATGGCGATGCGGCTAACCGGGGCGCTGGTGGCGGACCGGACGGGCGTTTCGGTGGCATACGCGATCTGGGGAATTCAGGAACGCGGCGAAATGTTCGTTGGGCCGTCCGTGGAAGTGTACGAAGGAATGATCGTCGGTGAAAACGCGCGGGAAGACGATATGAACGTGAATATCACGAAGGAAAAGAAGCAGACGAACATGCGTTCGTCGTCGGCCGATGAGGCGATCCGGCTGATTCCTCCGCGCGACATGACGCTCGAAAAGGCCATCGAATTTATCGCCGACGATGAATACGTCGAAGTGACGCCAAAGTCGATTCGGCTGCGCAAGAAAGTGCTGGATGCAAAGAGACGGCCGAAGCGGTGGCAGGAAATTCGTGCAAGCACCGAAGCGGCGACTTCCTGAGCGATCCCCGACACAAGCCCCAGGCAAACGCGCGCTTTTTTGTGTGTTGTCGCGAATCTTTTGAGCGCACGGGGTGCTGTTCGATTGCGGGACGAAGCAATCCCATGAGCGGTCAGAAATGGGATCCGTCATGCGTTGTACTGCCGTGTAGCTCAAACAATATAAGTAACTTATCAAATATTCCGCACCGGACCTCCATTTGCGATATAAGGGAGTCGAGGAAGCTTCTGTGGATATCGTTCGTCCCGAAATAAAGAGGAAAAAGAAGATTCGGCGGCTGGCCTATGCCGGCGCGGGGCTGCTGATCGTAGTGGTGATTACAGGCGCACTGTCGCGGCTGAAGCCTGCGGCGCCGAGCGTGGATCGCGCCACGATATGGACGGATACGGTGAAGCGCGGGCCGATGCTCCGAGAAGTCCGCGGATTGGGGACGCTGGTACCGGAAACGATTCGAGTGATTCCCGCGGTGACGGACGGACGCGTGGAACAGCGATATCTGCTGCCGGGAATGCCGGTGAAAGCGGATACCGTGATTCTGAAATTGACCAATCCGGTGCTCGAGCAAACGGTGCTGGATGCGCAGTATCAATTGAAGGGAGCAGAGGCGGATTACAACGCGTTGAAGGCGCAGCTTCAGAATCAGCTGATGGATAAGCGGGCGCAGGCGGCGGCGATTCGCTCGCAATACCACACGGCGGAATTGCAGAAGACGAACAACGAGAAATTGAAAACGCTGGGCTTGGTATCCGATCTGGTTTATCAGACCTCCGAAGTGCAAGCGGACGAGCTGGAAAAGCAAAACGAAATCGCCCAGAAACAGGTGGAAACGTTCGATAATTCGATTGCAGCACAGCTTGCGGTGCAAGAATCAAAAGTCAGCCAGATGCAGGCGCTTTACAACCTAAAGAAATCGCAACTGGGTGATTTGGAAGTTCGGCCGGGGATGGACGGAATTTTACAGGAATTGGATGTTGACGTCGGCCAGCAGGTGCTGGCGGGAACAGCGCTGGCGAAAGTGGCGCAACCGACGCAATTGAAGGCCGCGCTTAAGATCGCCGAGACGCAAGCAAAAGATATTCAGTTGGATCAGAAGGCTTCGATCGACACGCACAACGGAATCATTCCGGGTCACGTGATACGAATCGATCCGTCGGTGGTCAATGGGACGCGAACGGTCGACGTGAAATTGGATGGAGAGCTGCCGCCGGGAGCGGTGCCGGATTTGAGCGTCGAAGGGACAGTTGAAATCGAGCGATTGACGAACGTGCTATACGTTGGCCGTCCGGTTCACGGCGAAGCGGACAGCACGGTGGGCTTGTTCAAGGTCACCGACGAGGGCAAAGAGGCGGTTCGCGTGCAGGTGACGCTTGGAAAGACGTCCGTGAACACGGTGCAGATACTGAAGGGACTTGATGTAGGCGACGAAGTGATTCTCTCCGACATGTCGGCGTGGGATAACTTCGACCGGGTGCAACTGAAATGACGTGGTGTACCGGGGAACATTTTCCGGGGTGGGATGCGTATATAAGCGTGGATAGGACTGAGCGGAGGAGCAGGGAATGAATACGACGACGCAGGGGCTGATAAAGCTGGTTGACGTGAAGAAAGTGTTTTACACCGACGAAGTGGAGACGCACGCCCTGGCGGGAGTGCATCTGGAAATCAAGAGCGGCGAGTTTCTCTCGATCGCGGGCCCTTCGGGCTGCGGCAAGTCAACGCTGCTTTCGATATTGGGCCTGCTCGATTCGCCGAGCGAAGGCGATTACTGGATCAATTCCCAGCCTGTCGCGAATCTTTCGCTTTCCGACCGGACGCGAATTCGCAACCGCGAAATCGGTTTCGTGTTCCAGGCGTTCAATTTGATCGGCGACTTGACGGTGTTTGAGAATGTCGAGCTGCCACTGACGTACCGGAGCATGGCGTCCGCGGAACGGAAGAAGCGAGTGCAGGAAGTGCTGGAACGAGTCGGCATGGCGCATCGCATGAAGCATTATCCGTCGCAGCTTTCGGGCGGCCAGCAGCAGCGCGTAGCCGTGGCGCGAGCGCTGGTCGGGCAGCCCTCGATTCTGCTGGCGGACGAGCCCACCGGAAACCTGGACTCGAAAAACAGCGAAGCGGTGATCGAATTGCTGCAGCAATTGCATCGCGAAGGCGCGACGATTTGCATGGTGACACACGACCCGCGTTACGCGAGCATCGCCGATCGCACCATTCATTTGTTTGACGGGCGAATCGTCGAAGAAACAGTAGGAACGCACACCGCGAGCGTATGAAGCGCCGCCAGCCTGCTCGCGTTCTGGTGCAAGAAATCTGACATCACTGAGTTCGGCTCCAGCCGAAAATGATTTTTTTGGCTTTGTGACGGGTGTGCCCGTTCGAATCGGAGTGGCTGATGGTCAGTGGCTCGTGGCGAGCGACGAGAGAGCGACAAATCCACCGGATGGCGCACTTGAAATAATGGGAGGTCACGGATCATGGGGACGCTGATACAGGATTTGCGCTACGCGCTGCGGATGCTGGCGAAGAATCCGGGGTTCACGTTGATCGCCGTGCTGACGCTGGCGCTGGGAATCGGTGCAAACACCGCTCTTTTTTCCGTGGTAAACGGAGTTCTCCTGCGACCCTTGCCGTATCCACGGCCTAACGAACTGGTCGTTATTTCCGAAAAGACAGCGAGCTTCGAGCGATCATCGATTTCATATCCGAATTTTCTGGACTGGCAGCGCGGCACCTCCACGTTCGCCGCGATGGCGGCGTATCGTAGCGATGATTTCAGCATCACGGGGAGCGGCGAATCGGAGCGCGTACGGGTCGGCATGGTGTCCGCCAATTTTTTCTCAATTCTCGGTGTAAGTCCTATTCGTGGCCGCGTTTTTACTCCGGAAGAAGACCGGCTTGGCACCACACCGGTCGTGCTCATCACCGCTGGATTGTGGCAGCGCAAGTTCGGCTCCGATCCGGGCATCCTTGGAAAGAGAATAACGATGAATGGCGCAGGCTACACTGTTATCGGCGTGGTGCCTGCGAGCTTCCGCCTTGAATCCACAAATTTTGACCGCATCAAAGATGTGTACATTCCGATTGGGCAATTCACCGATCCATTATTTCAGAGCCGCGATGTGCACGAGGGCACGCGCGCAATCGGCCGGTTGAAAGCAGGCATCACGCTCGCCGCCGCTCAGGCAAACATGGACCAAATCGCGCGGAACCTTTCAGTGACCTACCCCGATGCCGACAAAGGTGCAGGCATAAACCTGATGCCGCTGAAGAAGGACATCGTCGGCGAGGTTCAGCCGTTCTTGTTAGTGCTGCTGGGAGCGGTTGGCTTCGTATTACTCATCGCGTGCGTGAACGTCGCAAATTTTCAGCTGGCCCGTTCGGCGAGCCGGGGGCGCGAATTCGCCATCCGCGCGGTTCTGGGCGCGAGCCAGGCGCGTGTTATCAGGCAACTTCTCACCGAGAGCATTCTGTTGGGGCTGGCGGGCGGCGGCATTGGATTGTGCCTGGCGGCGTGGGGAACGCAAGCGGCGCTGCGAATGCTGCCGGAAAGTCTTCCTCGAGCCCAGGACGTGGGCCTTGACGGGCGGGTCTTAATCTTCACGCTGGCCGCTTCGGTTTTGGCAGGCGTTATTTTTGGACTGGCGCCGGCGTTGAAAACGTCACGTCCAAACCTGCAAGAAACATTGAACGAGAGTGGCCGAGGAGCGAGCGGCACTCGACATCGGGCGCAGGGCGTCTTCGTGGTGATCGAGATGGCTATGGCGCTCGTGCTTCTGATCGGGGCGGGGCTGATGATTCACAGCATGGTCGATCTTTGGGACGTCAATCCAGGTTTCAATCCTCACGGCGTTCTCACGTTCGCGGTTTCACTATCACCTTCGCGGGGCGTAAGCGCTGCAACAAGCCGTTCTGCCATCCGCGAGCTAGATGAGAGACTGCAAGATATTCCCGGTGTGCAGAGCATTGACTCCACAGGCGGAATCTTGCCCATGGATGGCGACAACGAACTTCCCTTCTGGCGCGAAGGCCAGCCGAAGCCGGCAGACGAAAGCGAAATGAATCAATCCCTATTTTATGAGACGGGGCCGGAATATCTGAAGGCCATGCAGATTCCGCTGAAGAGAGGGCGTTTTTTCACAATCAACGACAACGAGCATTCACCGGCGGTGGTGGTGGTTGATGAAAGGTTCGTTCGCGAATATTTCCCGAACGAAGATCCGATCGGCAAGCGGATTCACGTGGCTATTATGAACACCGAACCGGCAATTATCGGCGTGGTCGGGCACGTCAAGCACTGGGGCTTGGATGTGGACGGCGACGCCAAACACCCCATCGTTGCGCAAGTTTATATGCCCTTCATGCAAATTCCGGATCAATTTTGGACCGGACCGCCTCAGTCGGAAGTTGTGGTGCGATCGAACGCCGCGCCGGCCGCGATGACCGGAGCGATCCGCGAAGCCGTGGAACAATTGAACAGCGAAAACGTAATGTACGAGACGAAGACGATGGATGCAATTCTTGCGGACTCGCTTGCCGCGCGCAGATTTTCGATGATTCTGCTCAGTATTTTTGCCGCACTCGCGCTGGTGCTATCGAGTATCGGGATTTATGGCGTGATTTCCTACGTAGTGGGACAGCGTCGGCACGAGATTGGAATTCGAATGGCGCTGGGAGCACAGCGCCGCGATGTGTTGCGCCTGATGTTAGGCGAAGGCATGAAGATGGCGCTTATCGGAGTGGCCATTGGCGTTGTCGCGGCGCTCAGCCTCACGCACCTCATGGCGAAGATGCTTTTTGGCGTTAGCGCGACGGACCCGTCGACGTTTGCCGCCGTAGCCATCGTTCTGACTGGCGTTGCGCTGGTGGCTTGCTACATCCCAGCGCGGCGGGCGATGCGCGTAGATCCGATGGTGGCGCTTCGGTATGAGTGAATTCTGGAGGCTGGAACCTGGAAACCTGAAGCTCGAAGAGGAACGCCGGGTTGCGAGACTGAAATGGCCATCGTGGCTGTGGTTTCGTTGACGAAACTGTCGTCGCGGATTCGGAGTGCGGCGTTGCGATTCCCCAAGGACTGTCCGAATTTGAGACGCGCATTCCCGCCAGCGGGCATGTTCCAATCACTTCTAGATTAGACGCCACTGTAATTCATTGAAACTATGACGTTTACAATACATCCGTACTGGAGTTCCAACTGCCCGTATTTGGGAGTAAAGAGCCACAACTAGCGAGGGCGCGCAGGTCGCCCCAGTCCATGAACCCAATGACGCTTGAACTCACAACCGAGCTAAACGTGCAACCGCGAGTGCTGATCGCGGACGATCAACCCGACGTAATCGAAGCGTTGCGGCTACTGCTTAAAGGACATGGCTACCGCACGGAATCGGTAACATCGCCAGCGGGAATTCTTGATGCCGTATCGAACCACGAATTTGATCTGGTGTTGATGGACCTGAATTACGCGCGGGACACGACTTCTGGCCGGGAAGGGCTCGATCTACTGGCGCAGTTGAAAGGCTTGGGAACTGCACCACCCATCGTGGTGATGACGGGCTGGGCCACCGTGAACCTCGCTGTCGAAGCGATGCAGCAAGGGGTGGGCGATTTCGTCGAAAAGCCTTGGACCAATGTGCGTCTGCTTGAAATCCTGCACCGGCAACTGGAATTGGGCCGTGAACGCCGAAAAGCGCGTGAAGAAGCGGATGCGGAGAGCCAGCATCGGGACAGAGTGCAGACGCAGCTTCACGAGCAAGAGCGCGAAATAGAAGAAGCACGCGCGATTCAGCAAGGATTTCTGCCCAAGGAAATTGCGCAAATGCCGGGGTGCGAAATCGCGGGCGCCTGGCAGCCGGCTCGCGTCGTTGGCGGCGACTATTTCGACGTGATTCCGTTCGGTGATGACGCGATGGGCCTCTGTATCGCAGACGTAGCAGGCAAGGGTTTGCCAGCGGCGATGTTGATGTCGAATTTACAAGCGGCCGTTCGCGGGCTAGCATCGCCGGAGATTTCTCCTGAAATTCTGTGCGCCCGGCTGAATGCTCTGGTGTACCGGAACATCGGCAGCGACCGCTTCATCACATTTTTCTACGGGCAACTTACCGGCACAACGCGGGAATTGCGATATGCAAATGCCGGGCACAATGCGCCGATCGTGATCC
>JANWJR010000118.1 GCA_025451835.1 Candidatus Acidiferrales bacterium
CCGCACCCTTGTTGGCGAAGACGTTGAAATGATTGAACCAGAAATCTTCCATGACAGCTTCGAGCTGGCGGTCGCTATAAACCGCGCGATCGAGCTTGGCCATGGACAGTTCGGCGACGATTCGGTTCGGGCCAATCATCTTCGCGAGCTGCTGCTGGGCCTTGTCGATGTTCGCGTTGCCGGTGGGCTTGAGCGCGGCGACAGCTTCCTGCCGCTGCTGTTTTATCTGTTCCTGGACCTGTTCCTTGGAGAGCCCCTCCTGTTTTGCTACCTGGAATGGAGGCGGAAACATATCGAGGAGCTGCTTCGAGGACATGCCGATGGTCAAGTATTGGTCGAGATGCTGGTCGAGCGTCGAGTCGTCGATAGAGCTTGGATCGAGCTGTTGATCGATCCATCTTTCGAGGCCCATCTTGCGAATGCGCTCGACGTCACCGGGACGAGGGCCGTAGGCAAGGCGGTTCAGCGCGTGGAGGATCGCTTCATCTTCGGTCAGTTCGGTAATCGGGAGCTTGCCGCGAAATTTTTTGTTGAGGGTGACTGAATTCGCCGGAGTCGCACCAGCAGCATCGGCATTCGCGTGAGGAACGGCCATCGCAAGCGACAACGCGAGTATCGCCGCAAGCAACCTCGCTCCTCCGCTGTCCAGGCGATAGCAAGTCTTCGGTCTTCGCATTCGGCGCATCGCCGCCTCAGAAATGGAACGGCGCCATGGATCAGAAACACGGGGCGCGCTCTTTCCACTTAGTTTAACCCTCGCGAATGCAAAAGTTGCGGGGGAGTCGTAGGAGTCAATGCCAAACGGGCATGCCAGTCTGCCGCCCCGAGGAGCCAAAAGGACGCTAAAGCAGAGCCGCCCAAGCGCAACGGTACCCGGCTTCAGGCCTTGAATTGCGCGAGCAGAAACCTTAATTTTTGCTCGTCGGAAGTGGATATGCTCGTGATTTCCAGTCCCATGCCGGCGTCCGTGACGCGCCGAACGGTGCAATCCGATTCGAGCGTAACGAGCGAATCGATCAGCTTCAAATGAAGGACGGTCCCGGCCGGCTGGAAATCTCGCGTCCGAAGGAACAGGCCGCCGAGACCAATCACGGATACCGTGCCGGCGATTTTCGGGCCGCTGCCGTTGCACTCCGCGCGAATCGTATGGCCGGCGGGCACCAGAATGCGCTGATGGCGCCGCAAATCCTGCGTGAACTGTCTCATACGCTCCCTTGTCTCGCGGCGCGAAAGCCGTCAAGCGTCCAAGTGTCCTGCGTCTCGTCGTGGCGAAGAACGTAATAATTTCCGTCGTCGGCGAGGACGCGAAAGTAGGTCGCCTCCGGCGCATACCAGCGACCGTCGAGGCCGTTTACGTCAAACTGACGCCCGCGAAGTGTGAAATGGAGAGGACGTTCGTCGGCGCGGTGCCCTGAATAGCATTCGACGTGGATCTCGCTCATCGCGACTCCGCACGGAGGAAGGGATCCGCCGCCTCGGAGAAATTCGACCGCATTCCAAGTGTAGCGCCAAAACGCAGAGGAAGACACTGCTGTTGCCGCGAAGTTAACACCCTGCTGACGCGCGGCTTCCGCTACCGGCGGCGGCCGACGCGGCGGGCTTCGGCGTTATACGCATCGCCGAGAAGCACGACGAGCGCGGTAAGGTACATCCAGATGATCAGACCTATCGCGGCCGCAAGTCCGCCATAGATCACGTTATAAGGAACCTTTCGCACATAAAAACCGAGAGAAATGTCCACCGCCCACCAAAGTATCGTGGCTACTGCCGCGCCGGGAAGCAGGTCGCGAAACTTTCGGTAGCCGGGGCGTCCGAAGCGGTAGAGCAACACCAGCACGAACATCGCGAGCAGGAAAACGACAGCCGCATAGAAGAGAAGCCCTGCTTCGCGAATCAAATTGGGCCACCCGAGCCGGTGTATCAGCCAGGCGCGGGCTTGCTTGCCGAAAACCGTCATGACAATCACGGCAAGAGATGGGATCAGGGTGATGCACAGAAGAAGAAACGCGCGAAATTGGCGATGCCAGTAACCCAGGCGGACGGGATCGCGTTCAATCATCCGGAAGGCTTCGATGTATCCGACCATCACCTGAGAACCGGCGATGAGCGTGCCGCCCGCGCCCAGCCAGATCCATCGCCAAACATGCGTGCCCCGCCGGACAAAATACGCGGCAACAACCTGGTCGCTGCCCGGCGGGAGAATCTGACCGAGGCGCTCCTGGATTTCGCGGATCGCGCCGTGGAACAACGAAGTGCTGCTCAACACGCCAATGGACAGGAGCAGAATCGGAAAAAATGCAATGAAGGCGTTGAACGCAATGGCCTGCCCGATGGTAACGCAGTCAGGGTAGATGCGGCGCATGCCGCGAAAGAAACATTTGAGTGAACGTTTCATGGGTGGTTCGCGGAATTATACGGGAAATGGCGTTTGGCGCCACGCCTGGGTTCAAAATGGCGGCGTACGCTTGCCGGGTCAGGCACCGCGGAGTAAACTGCTGGCGAAACGATGCGCGGGAGGTGACTTGTGGCACGTCTGGTCCGTTGCGGGCTGATTCAAGCGCGATGCGAATGGTCGCCCGAGAAATACTCGATTCGCGACATCAGCAAGAAAATGATCGAGAAGCACGAAAAGCTGATCGAGGCCGCCGCGAAGAAAAAAGTGCAGATTCTGTGCCTCCAGGAACTCTTCAACGGCCCCTATTTCTGCGCGGAACAGCAATCGAAGTGGTACGAGCTGACCGAGGCGGTTCCGGACGGCCCGATTGTCGAACGCATGCGCAAGCTGGCCAAGAAGCACGAAATGGCGATGGTCGTCCCGATTTACGAGCGCGAGATGACCGGCGTCTTCTACAACACGGCCGCCGTGATCGACGCCGATGGAAAGTATCTCGGGAAATATCGCAAGCACCACATCCCGCACTGCCATCCCGGATTCTGGGAGAAATTCTATTTCACGCCGGGAAACACCGGGTATCCCACGTTCCAAACGAAATTCGCACGAATCGGCGTGTACATCTGCTACGACCGGCACTTCCCGGAAGGCGCGCGCATCCTGGGGTTGAACGGCGCGGAAATCGTATTCAATCCGTCAGCCACCGTCGCGGGACTCAGCGAATATCTTTGGGAGCTCGAGCAGCCGGCGCACGCCGTGGCCAATGGATATTTCGTCGGCGCGATCAATCGCGTGGGAAAGGAATCGCCATGGAATATCGGCGAATTCTACGGAAAGAGCTATTTCTGCAATCCGCGCGGGAAGATTTTTGCGCAGGCCACCCGCGAAAAAGATGAAGTGCTGGTTGCAAACCTCGATCTCGAGGAAATGGACCAGGTTCGTTCGACGTGGCAATTCTTCCGCGATCGGCGGCCGGAATCGTATGGCGAGATTTCTCGAACCAGCGCCGCAAGCAAGACGGCGGACGCGGCAGACTAAGTCAGGCTGACCTACCGCAGGGGATACTTCAGATGACCAGGCAATCGGCGATTACCTCAGCACGCAGCGACGAAGTGGTTCGGAAGCACAAAGAATTCCTGTGGCCGGCAGTGGCGAATTATTACCAGAAGCCGCTGGTCGCCGATCATGCCTCCATGCAGTATTTGTGGGACATCGAAGGCAACAAGTACCTCGATTTTTTTGGCGGCATCGTCACGATCGGCGTCGGCCATTGCAACCCGAAAGTCACATCGAAGATCAAGGCGCAGGTTGACAAGCTCCAGCACACTTCGACGCTCTTCCCCAACGAGGCCATCGTGGCGCTTGCGGAAAAGCTCGCGGAGATCACGCCGGGTAAATTGCAAAAGAGCTTTTTCACAAACTCGGGCACGGAAGCGAATGAAGCGGCGATCCTGCTGGCACGGATGTCGGGACCGAGCTACGACGTGGTCGCGCTGCGGCATGGATACGCGGGCGCGTCGTCGCTGGCGAAGTCGGTGACGGCCCAAGCTGCATGGCGCAAAGCAGGGGTGATCAGCGTGGGCGTGTCGCACGCGATCAATCCATATTGCTACCGCTGCCCAATGCACTTGACGTATCCCGAATGCGGCGTGGCTTGCGCGAATGACGTGGAAAATCTAATCCAGACCGGGACCAGCGGATCGATTGCGGCATTTATTGCCGAGCCGATTCAGGGCGTGGGCGGATTTATCACGCCTCCGCCGGAATATTTCAAAATCGTTTACCGCATCGTGAAGAATTATGGCGGGCTTTACATTTCGGACGAAGTGCAGACCGGCTGGGGGCGAACCGGCAAGAAGTGGTGGGGCATCGAACAGTGGGAAGTGACGCCGGATATGATCACGTCCGCAAAAAGCATGGGCAACGGCGTGCCGGTAGGATTAACGATTACGACCGCCGAGATCGCGGACAAGTATCAGGGGCTGACGATTTCGACTTTCGGCGGCAATCCGGTGACGTCGGTCGCAGCACGCGCCGTGATTGAAGTGATCGAAGAAGAAAACCTACGGGAAAACACGCATGCGGTCGGCGGATATTTTCGCAAGAAGCTCGAAGAGCTGAAGGACAAGTATCCGTTGATTGGCGACGTCCGCGGGATGGGAATGATGCAGGCGCTGGAACTGGTGAAGGACCGTCAGACGAAGGAGCCAGCGCCGCAGGAAACTACGCAGGTGCTCGAGCGCACCCGCGCGAACGGCTTGCTCGTCGGCAAGGGAGGACTTTACGGCAACGTCATCCGAATGGCGCCGCCGATGAACATTTCGAAAGCCGACGTGGACGAAGGCATTCGACTGCTCGATCAATCGTTCAGCGAGGCCGGCGGGTAACGCACCGAAGAACGGGCGTTTTCAAAGAGCAGGCAATCAGGGGCACAGATGACAACCGCAATCGCGACAGATCAACTTTGCAGAAATTTCATAAACGGCGAATGGGTGGAATCGAAGTCGGCGAGAGTAATCGAGCGGCGAAACCCCGCCAATACGGACGAGGTGGTGGCGCGCGTGCCGCTTTCGACGCGCGAAGAAATGAAGCAGGCCATCATTGCCGCGAAGGAGGCGTTCCCTGCCTGGCGCGACACGCCCGCTCCGAATCGCGGAAAGATTCTATTCAAGGCTGTGCGGCTGATGGAAGAACAGGAGAAGGAACTGGCGCGGCTGCTGACCCGGGAAGAGGGCAAGATCCTGAAGGATTCGTTGGGCGAAGTGCAGCGAGCGATCAACATCCTGGAATATATGGCGGGCGAGGCGCGCCGCATGACGGGCGAAACGCTGCCCAGCGAATTGCCGAAGAATTTTGCGTACACAGTGCGACGGCCCGTTGGGGTGGTCGGTGCGATCACGCCGTGGAATTTTCCGGTGGCGATTCCCGTGTGGAAGATCGCTCCGGCGCTGGTGTTTGGGAACACGATGGTGCTGAAGCCGGCGGAGCTGACGCCGCTTTGCGCGATTCGGATCGCGGAGATTTTCGAACAGGCGGGACTGCCGGCGGGCGTCCTGAACGTGGTGCTCGGCGCGGGCGAGCAAGTGGGCGACGAACTCGTGCAGAATCCGCATGTGAATGCACTTTCGTTCACCGGCTCGACGGCGGTTGGGCGCAAGCTTTATGCCGCCGGCGCCGAACGGATGAAAAAAGTCCAGTGCGAAATGGGCGGCAAAAATCCGGTGGTGGTGCTGGCCGATGCGGATTTACAGCTCGCGCGGGACGCGGTGGTCGCGGGAGCGTTTGCGTCGACCGGACAGCGCTGCACGGCAACGAGCCGAGTGATCGTCGAGGAGCAGATCGCGGACCAATTCGTTTCGATGCTGGTTGAGCGCGCCAGGAAATTCACGGTCGGCAACGGACTCGATGCCGGCGTCGAAACAGGGCCGTC
>JANWJR010000119.1 GCA_025451835.1 Candidatus Acidiferrales bacterium
GATGGGGACGTGTTGCAATGTTTCGCCGGTTGGTGTGAGGGTTCCCGGAACCACTTGAGGTCTTCGCATGCCCGCAGGGATTCTAAATCAGTCACCGCATATTGCAAGGGCTTGTCGAGAAGAATGCAAGTAGCGCGAACTCGATCGTTACTATCTATTGCTTCCAGGGCGCGAGGGGAAAAGGCGGAAGCACGGACTACTGGTTGACGCCGCTGGCCAGGATTCCGCCGTCCACGACCAATACCGAACCGGTCGTAAAGCTGGCGGCCTCGGATGCCAGATAAATCGCGGCCCCGGCGAGCTCTTCGAGTTTCCCGAAGCGTTTCATTGGCGTGCGAACGAGCCACTCTTTTCCGCGCGGCGTGCCATCGAGCAGATGCCGGTTGAGCGCCGAGGGAAAAACGCCAGGCGCGATTGCGTTGACGCAGACGCCGTGCGCCGCCCATTCAATCGCAAGCGATTGAGTCAGCGAGGCAACCGCAGCCTTGCTGGCCGAGTATGCGGCGACCTCGTACATGGCGATGAACGAGCCGATCGACGCGATATTAATGATGCGGCCATACCGGCGCTGCACCATGTGCGCGCCAAAGATTTGGCACGCGCGCATGACGCCTGTGAGATTCGTTTCAAGGATACCGCTCCATTCTTCCTCGGCGAGATCGAGCGACGGCGTGCGCTTGGTTCGACCGGCGGAATTTACGAGGATGTCTACCTTGCCAAACGCATCGATGGCCGAGTGCAATAATTTCTCGAGAGACGCGCGATCGGTGACGTCCGATGCTACCGGCAGCGAGCGGCGTCCGAGGGCCTCAATTTCACGGGCGGCCGCCTCCACCTGATCCTGGCGGCGCGACGAGGGCGCTACATCCGCGCCTGCCTGGGCCAGCCCCAGGGCAATCGCACGGCCGATGCCGGAAGTTCCGCCGAGCACTACCGCCGCTTTGCCGTTCAATTCCAAATCTTTGTATCCCACGTGTTTCTCCGATTTCGATTTTTGGGTTTCCGCGAATTCCGGCAGCCGGAAGCGTTCACCAGTTGAACATCGTTCCGTCCATCTTGCGATTCACAGGCAGATAGGCGCGCTGATACGGAAAGCGTTCCGCCAGCTTCTCGTCGTAATCCACGCCGAGTCCAGCAGCATCGCCCGGATGCAGGCAACCATCCTGAAAAAAATAGGAGTGCGGAAAAACTTCGTCCGTTTCCCTGGTGTGCCGCATGTATTCCTGGATGCCGAAATTATTGATGGAAATATCGAAGTGTAGCGTAGCAGCCATCGCCACGGGAGAAAGATCGGTGGCGCCGTGGCACCCGGTGAGGACATGATAGATTTCGGCAAGCGCGGCGATCTTCTTCAGATGCGTGATTCCGCCGCCATGCACGACGGTCATTCGGATGTAATCGATGAGTTGTTCGGCGATCAAAATGTGCGCGTCCCAGATGGAATTGAACACTTCGCCCACGGCGAGGGGCGAAGTGGTGTGCTGTCGCACAATGCGAAAACCTTCCTGGAGCTCGGCGGTGACAGCGTCCTCGAGCCAGAACAAGTGATACGGTTCGAGGCTTTTGCCCAGCCGCGCGGCTTCAATGGGAGTCAGACGATGATGCGCGTCGTGCAGGAGATGAATGTCATCCCCGAAACGGAGGCGCAATTTCTCGAAGAGTTTCGGCACATGGACTAAATATTTTTCCGTGGACCAGGCGTTTTCCGGCGGCAATCCCTTTTCGGCCGGCTCGTAGAACAATTTATCGCCGGCGACGCCGTACGTGGAAGGCAAGCCCGGTATTCCAGTCTGCGCGCGAACGGCGCGATAACCCATGGCGATGTACCTGGCGACTTCATCCGATGTTTCTTCGATGTCGCGTCCGTTTGCATGGCCGTAGACAAGCACGCCCGTTCTGCTTTTTCCACCGACGAGGTTGTAGAGCGGGGTATCGAAGGCTTTGCCCTTGATATCCCACAGCGCCGTATCCACGGCGGCAATCGCCGTCATCGTTACCGGGCCTCCTCGCCAATACGCCCCGCGGTAAAGAAATTGCCAAATATCCTCGGTCTGAAACGGATCGCGGCCAATAAGGCAGGGAATTACATGGTCGGCCAGATAGGACGCGACTGCCAGCTCGCGGCCATTGAGCGTGGCGTCTCCCAACCCGTAGGAGCCTTCATCCGTGTACACCTTCAGCGTGACAAAATTGCGCCCTGGACTGGCGACGAACACTTTTGCGCCGGTGATTTTCACGCTTGTTCCTTCATTTGTTCCTTCACTAGCATCAGATTTTGCGCACGAGTCCTTCTTTGGTTGCGCGCGTATTGCGGACGAGCATCAGCACGAGAATCATTCCGACGAAAGGAACCAATCCCGCGGCGATCACGATCGGATCGAACGAATGCGTGGTTGTCGCCCGGCGCGCATACGTAAGATGCCCGATAAATTCGAACGCGACGATCGTTCCAATCGCGGCGCCGGTTCCGCTGAGACCGCTTACGGACGCCACAAACTCGCTCGTGTAAAGGTCAGAAGGTAGCACGTTCGCCATGGTCGTAAAAGATGCGTAAGAAAAAGTAGCGAGAGCGAAGAAAAGCGTGATGAAGATGACGTTCGTGGTGAATACGCTTGGAATCAAGAACAGCACTCCGATGCCGCCAAAAATAACAAGCGCCTTGCGAGCCCACCCCAGCGACCAGCCGCGACGGACCAGATAGCCAGACATCGCGCCCCCAAAGAAACTTCCCAGGTCGGCGGCAAGAAAGGGTATCCAGACGGCAATCAGCCCGTGCTTGAGCGAGATGCCTTTGCTGACGAGATAAATCGGAAACCAATCGGTGATGAAGAAGAATACCGGATCGGTGAACGTTCGCGCGATGATGGCGCCCCAAGTTTGCGGGAACTTGAGCAGATCGCGCCATCGCGGGAGCGGCTTATCCGCCGGTTCGTTCTCCCGCTGATCGGCGAGAATCATCTCGCGCTCCGCGCCGGCCACGCGCGGATGATTTTCCGGTGTGTAATATATCCAACGCCACACGATCAGCCAAAGAAATCCGAGCAGCCCTGGGACCGCGAACGAGGCTCGAAACCCCCAGCGAGAATAAATCCACAGGACGATGAAAGGCGCGATTGCACCGCCTATTGACGAACCGCTGTCAAAGAATGCCGTTGCCAGACCGCGCTCGTGTTTCGGAAACCACTCCGAGACCGCCTTGGTCGCCGCCGGCCAATTGCCGGATTCACCCGCGCCGAGAAGGAAACGAAATGTAATAAAACTGTAAAATCCGGTCGCGAGCGAAGTCAGCACGGAAACGATGGAATACCACACTACCGTCACGGTCAGTCCACGGCGAGTGCCAAGGCGGTCCATTAGTTTTCCGCAAAGTGTTTGTCCGATTGCGTACGCGACGCGAAACGCGATCACCAGGTCGGCATAATCGACGTTGGTCCAGTGATACTGCTGCTTCAGGAACGGCGCCAGGAGGGAAAGCGTCTGGCGGTCGATGTAATTTATTACGGTCGAGAGAAAAAGAACTCCGGCGATCCACCATCGCAATGAAGGTATTTTTCGGCGGAACGTATGATTCTCTTCAGCCACGGTCAGACAGACGCGGCGAGCGCCGCAAGAGTGGCCGGACTCAGCAACGCAGCGGAATGCTTGTCGAGATAAACCGTCGCATTCGGATGGGTACGCAAGATTGAGGATGGAGCCATCGGGCTAATTTCGCCGCCAAAACACTCCTTGATGGCCCGCGCCTTGCGGGCGTCAGGCACCACCGCGAGGATTTCCTTCGCTTTTAGCACCTGGCGGACGGACATCGAAATCGCCTGCGTGGGCACCGCCGAAAGATCCTCGAACCATCCTTCGCCAACTTGTTGCCGGCGGCAGGCCTGGTCAAGATTCACCACGATGTAAGGCTCTTCGGTATCGAAATCCGCCGGCGGATCGTTGAAGGCGAGGTGGCCGTTTTCTCCGATGCCGACGAACGCGACATCAATTGGCGCAGAGGAGATCAGTTTATTCGTATGCTGAATTACATCTGCCGGAATCTCTTCGCCATTCAACAGGTGATGATTCGCGATGCCGGTCTTGCCGATCAGGCGTTCCTGAAGGAACTTGCAGAAACTTGCGGGATGCGTCATCGGAAGACCGATGTATTCATCGAGATGGAATAACTCCACCTTCTTCCAGTCGATATCGGGAACCGCCGTGAGAGCTTCAAGAAATTCGATTTGAGACGCGGCGCTTGCGGCAATTACGCGCGCGGCTCCGCGCTCGGCGATTGCCCGGCCAATTGCCCCCGCGGCTTGCTCGGCCGCCGCCTGTGCCAGCGTTGTTTTGTCTTCGAAAACCTTCAGAACCATTTTCCGGCTTTCTCGCACAACATCCCGTTCCGAGCAGTCGAGCGCGGCCATTATACAAGAACCGGAATCTCACATGTTCGTCCAGACCGCAATGCGGCCGCATCTCTCGGCGGCTTACCAAGAAAATGCGTTGGATGCGACTTGATGCAGGACTAGTACCGGCTTTTTTCTGAAGTCGTTCAGCAAGATTCCGTAAATATTCATCGCCATCGCGCCAGCCGAGCCGCTAGAATACGACGGTCCCAGCAGGGTCTGAAGTCGCCTCGATAGCCGCTGCGATTCTTAGATTGCTGTAGTTTTCACGGAGGACAAGAATGAGAGAGAGCCACGTGGCGCCGGAAAAAATCGCCACGGTTGATGCCGGTAATTTTGGGTGGCGCAGTGAATTGTGATTCCGAGCGGCCTTCTTCCGCATTTATTGCTTCTGATACACCCGATCGAGGCCCAGTAGACCAGCGCGCGAAGCCCGTCCGAATTCTCGTGGTGGACGATCACGAAGCCATTCGGCGAGGGCTGCGGACGGCGTTGCTGGCGGCGGGATGGCAAGTCTGCGGCGAAGCCGCGAACGGGAGAGAGGCGATCGACAGGGCGTCGGAGTTAAACCCGGACTTGGTTATCCTGGATATCAGCATGCCCGTGATGGGCGGCCTGGAGGCCGCGCGCGAAATATTGAAGAAAGATCAGACGGTGAAAATAGTTGTTTTCACGATGCATGAATCGCAGCAGATGAGGGACGAGATGGAGCGGATTGGCGTCCATGCGGTGGCTGTAAAGTCCGCCCCGATCGGTGATCTTCTCGACGCGGTGAAATCGGTCCTCGACACGTGAAGTTCGTGCGAACGCTCGCGCTAAGTCTTTTCAACCAACAAAGCGGTAACCCACACCGCGCACGGTCAGCAGATGTTTTGGCTTGGCCGGGTTCTTCTCGATGTAACGCCGCAGACGAACCACGAAATTGTCGATGGCTCTCGTGTCTGTCTCCTCGCGTAAGCCCCACACATCCTCGAGGATGGATTTTCGCGATACAGTCCGGTTCTGGTTTCGGACCAGGTGACGGAGCAGCTTTGCCTCCATCAACGTGAGTTGAATTGTGCCGCCATTGGCGCGCAACTGCAGGTTTCCGAAATCGATGGTCTTCCCGCTGAAAGAAAAGACATCCGTGTCTTGACCTGCGGCGTTTGAACCGGTCTTGGCGCTCGCAGGTTTTGTCTTTCCATTGACATGATCGCTTGCGCGCAGCCATTCGCGGCGGCGAAGCAGTCCTTGGAGCCGAGCCAGAAAAATCGGCAGCTCAAAAGGTTTCGGGAGGTAATCGTCCGCGCCGGCGGCAAATCCCTGCAGCACGTCTTCCGGACGGCCGCGCGCAGTCAGCATCAGCACAGGGACAAAGTTTTTCGCACGGCGCAGAGTTGAGGCTACCTCGAAGCCGTCCTTGCCCGGAAGCATGACGTCCAGAACCACTGCATCGAAATGTTTGTTCTTCTCGATGAGTTGTTCGAGCGCCGCTTCACCATCACCGGCGACGTCCACTGAATAGCCCTCGGCCTTCAGATTGAAGCGGAGACCTTCCGCGAGATGCTCTTCGTCTTCCACAATCAGCACGCGGTTCATCCGGCCGTCCGTGGAAGTTCGATCGTAACGGTCGCGCCGCGGCCTTCACCGCCGCTTTCGGCAAACACGCGGCCTCCATGGGCGCGGGTGAGTGCGCGGACAATGAACAAGCCCAGTCCGGTGCCCTTTATCTGAGAGCGATTCCAGCCGGGAACCCGGTAAAAACGTTTGAAAATCCGCTTGAGTTCTTCAGGTGGGATTCCGACACCCTGATCGCGCACGCGCAAAACCACGGTCTTTTCGTCGGGAGTTTCCACGTGGATTGAAACGTCCACCTTCGCGCCGGAATACTTGATGGCATTGTCGAGCACGTTTGACACGGCCGTGCGGAGATCCTCTGGATCCCCGTGAACGTGCACCGGCGATCCGCTGAGCGGGCCTTGGTAATGAAGAAGGCCAGGCTCGAGATGGTGCCGCGAGCGCGCGAGTTCGATGCAATCGCGGACCAACGAGCCGAATTCAATGTCCGTCCGGCCCTGTCCACGCCGTTTGTAGCCTACTTCGCCAGCCTTCAACACCTGCTCGACCGTGCCGAGCAAGCGGTCGGTGTCAAGCAGCATCAGACTGTAGAATTGCTGGCGCCGCGCTTCATCCACATCGCGCCGCTGGAGCGTCTCCAGATACAAACGTATCGACGCAATCGGGGTTTTCAGTTCGTGCGTAACCGCGTGTATAAAACTCCCGTGCTGTTCGTTGAGTTTTATTTCGCGCACAAGAAATCCAGTGTTCAGAATGAGGCCGAGAATGATGGCGCCAAAAAAGATTATTCCGAGGAAGAGCTTGACGCCTTCGCGCCAACTGAGAATGATCCAACCAACGTTGAGAGCCACCGCAAGTACAACCAGACACACACCCAGAGCGATAGCAAAGGCGATCGTCTTTCGGCGGCTGGCGATCTGCATAGTGTCTTGCGAAGATTGTACCGCGACGGAACGGGCCTGTGAGCGGTGATTGCAGGGTCAGGTTTTGAAGCGATTATCTCGCCCGCAGAGGTTGCTAAGCCGAGGCTAAGTCGTCCTGCGAAGGCACAGCGGCGATGTCCGCCACGCGAACTTCGTTCGCTTGCCGGGGCTGCTCGGCGAGGTCGACGGAATATACTTGGCGCGCAAGGCCGAGCTTCTTCAGCGTCCAGATTGCATACCAATTGAGATCGACCTCATACCACGCCAGGCCATGCCGAGCGGACGTGGGATGAGCGTGATGATTGTTGTGCCAGCCTTCGCCCCAGGTCATGAGCGCCACCCACCAGCTATTCGTTGAAAGGTCGCGCGTCTTGAAGCGCCGCGAGCCCCAGGAATGGGTCGCTGAATTCACCAGCCAGGTGGCATGCAGACCAGCGACTGTGCGGAAGAAAATTCCCCAGAGCAGAAATGGAAGGCCGCCAATCGCCAGCAGGATGACGCCGAGTACAATCATCGGAACGTAGTGATATTTCGTAATCCAGACGTGGAACTTATCTTTTGCCAGATCGGGGACGTAGCGCGAAAGCGTCGTGGTGTCGTGGTGCATGGACCTGCCCGTGAGAATCCAGCCCATATGCGCCCACCACTTGCCATCAATCGGGGAGTGCGGATCGCCTTCGCGGTCGGAAAACTGATGATGGATGCGATGCGTGGCCACCCAGAAAATGGGGCCGCCTTCGAGAGCCAGAGTGGCGCAGACCGTCAGAGAATACTCGAGCCATTTGGACGTTTTGTATCCACGGTGCGTGAGCAGCCTGTGGTAGCACATCCCGATTCCGAGGCTGGTTGCCACCCACCACAAGAGAACCGAAACGGCAAAGGCCTTCCAGGTGAAGAAAAAAAGCGCGGCGATAGCGCCGACATGAAAAAGAATCATGAATGTTGCTGTGACCCAGTTAATCGATTCGTCGTCGCTCTTGCCCTTCCGCAGTATCTCGAGGCCTGTAGTTGCCATGGTTCGTTCCAATCTCCCTGTGGTCTTGATGCTTGTGCTGCAATACAAGCGTAACAGCACGTCCCGGCAGAGCTTTGTAATAGTTGTGTAATATCAGCGCAAATGAAACCTCTGGGCAGCCTGTACGGGAGTACAGTTTCCCTTTAGTTTTGCCGCGAATCAGCAGAATAGGAATAGTAGATTGCGAATCGCGGTAGAGGAGGAACATTTGAGATGAGGTACGATTTTCTGATCGAGACCTACGAAACCGAGCGGATCAAAGTGCTCAGCGTGTGGAGCGAATTTATGGACGCGGACATGCTGATACGCCCGCGTTGCGATGATCCCCGGGGACGCAGCGTGGGCGAGCACATGGTCCATCAGTGCGCCAGCGAAGATGGCTGGTTTCGAGATATGCTGGGAATTGACGTAAACGCGCCGCCTCTGCCTTCCCCTGAGACTCGCCTGGATTTCATACAGCGCTACGCGGAAGACAGTGGAAAGCGACTCGTTGCGCTGCGATGCACGACCGAAGCCTGGTGGGAAGAGCGGGTGAAATTTTTCGAGGTGCAACGAACGCGCGCCTGGGTGATGACGCGACGGATCGCGCACACCGCACATCATCGTGGGCAGCAGATGGCGATGCTGCGCATGTTGGGACGCGATTTGCACAGCAACTATGGCCCTACGGCCGATACCGGGGGCCTGCCACAAAATCAGGCGCGGACAATCTACGCGTACGCCGGGCTGGAAGCTCTTCTGACGGGCGAGGCTGCCGGCGGAACGAAGGTACGCTTGCCCGGCGGTGGCGGAAGACCTGTCACGGAACGTCCTCGCGCCACGTAGCCGAACGCGAGCCTTTGCGCACCCGAGACAACCGGCGCGCAGATTGTTACCTCTCGTGCATTTCGCCGAGTTGGATTAAAATCACGGTGAAATCGAGAACCGGAGGGGATGGCCATGATCGATCTCAAGGTAAATGGGGTGGCACGCTCTTTTGACGGCGATTCAAACATGCCGTTGCTTTGGTATCTGCGCGACGTACTGGCGCTGACTGGGACGAAATTCGGTTGTGGCGAAGCGCTGTGCGGCGCGTGCACCGTGCATAAGAATGGCGAAGCGATTCGATCCTGCGTCGCCGCGATGCGGACCGTGGGCGGCGCCGAAATCACAACCATCGAAGGCATTTCGCACGATGGCCTTCATCCCGTGCAAAAGGCCTGGATTGATGCCAACGTGCCGCAATGCGGGTATTGCCAGGCAGGACAGATCATGCAGGCGGTTGCCTTTCTCAAGAGCAAGAAAAATCCCACGGACGATGATATTGACGGCGCGATGGCCGGCAACATTTGCCGCTGCGGAACGTATCAACGGATTCGCGCTGCGATCAAGGCGGCCGCAGGAGAGCAATCATGAGCGCCATAGAAAACGTAAGCCGTCGCGGGTTCTTAAAAGGAGTGGTTTCAACGGGAGCGTTCGTTCTGTGCGCGCGTTTGTACCCCGAAGCCCTTTGGGCCGCCGATAGCCTCCCGCTCGATTCGCGCGTCGAGGGGGCGCCGCTGCATCCGAGCATTTTCCTGGGCATCGAGACGGATGGAACCGTTTATATCGTCGCGCACCGCTCTGAAATGGGTACCGGCATTCGCACGTCGCTTCCTTTAGTCGTGGCGGATGAAATGGATGCGGATTGGAAGCGCGTGAAGATCGAACAAGCGATCGGTGATGAGCGCTATGGAAATCAAGACACAGACGGCTCGCATTCGATTCGCGATTTCTATGACGTGATGCGCGAGGTGGGCGCGACGGCGCGAGTCATGTTGATTCAGGCCGCGGCTCAGCAGTGGGGCGTTTCGCCTTCGGAATGCACAGCCGATCCAGTTCATGCCGTGGTTCACCGCGCGACGGGTCGGCGGGCGACCTACGGAGACCTGGCGACGGCTGCGGCAAAACTGCCCGTCCCCAAGAAAGAAGACTTGCAGTTCAAGCCGAAGAGCGGCTGGCGATACGTCGGGAAGGGAACGCCGAGTTACGATCTCGACGCCATTTGCACCGGACGTGCTGAATATGGCATGGACGCGCATGTGGACGGGATGCTCTACGCGTCCATCGAGCACCCTCCTGTTCTTGGGGGCAAGGTCAAGTCTTACGACGACAAAGGTCCGCTCGCGGTGCATGGTGTCCGGCAGGTGATTCCGATCGATCCGTTCCAGGGACCACCCGCGTCTCAGCCGCTCGGCGGCGTAGCCGTGGTCGGGGACAATACCTGGGCGGTCTTCCAGGGCCGCAAGAAATTGAACGTCGTCTGGGAGAACGGTGCAAACGAGTCCTACTCCTCCGACGAATTCAAGAAAGAGTTGCGGAAGAGCTCGCGTACGGCGGGAAAAGTGGTGCGCAATTCAGGCGATGTGGAGGCGGCATTCTCGAAGGGCGGGAAAGTGATTGAAGCCGATTACTACGTTCCACTTCTGGCGCACGCATCGATGGAACCGCCCGTGGCTGTGGCGGATTTCAAGGACGGTAGAGTGACCGCGTGGGCTCCGACGCAGGACCCACAGGCCGTTCAAGAGACGATTGCGAAAGTGATGGGGATTCCCAAAGACAACGTGATCTGCCACGTGACTCTTCTCGGCGGCGCATTCGGACGAAAATCCATGGCCGACTATGTTGCCGAGGCCGCCGTCCTGTCAAAGAAAACCGGACGGCCGGTAAAAGTTGTCTGGAGCCGGGAAGACGATATCAAATTCGATTATTACAATGCCGTGGCGGCTATTTACATGAAGGCTGCGCTCGGCCCGGATGGCAAGCCATCGGCCTGGCTGCAACGGTCGGCGTTTACGCCGATTCCCTCCACATTTGCGCCGAACGTCGAATATGGAAGCGAGGGCGAGCTGGGAATGGGCTCGACGGATGTGCCGTTCGACATTGCGAATCTGCGGGTTGAAAACGGACCAGCGACCGCGCACGTTCGAATCGGATGGCTGCGCTCGGTATCGAATATCTTTCATGGCTTCGCCGTGCAGTCCTTCGCGGACGAGCTTGCCGCGGCGGCTGGGCGCGACCGCGTGGAGTACTTGCTCGAACTCATCGGACCTGCCCGGATACTAAATCTCGCGGAATTCGGATACCCAAACTATGGCGGCGCCCCGGACAAATATCCCGTTGACACAGGACGCCTGCGCCACGTACTCGAACTTGCCGCGGAAAAGTCGGATTGGGCGAAGCGAAGCCGGAGTAAGGGCAAGGGCTCGGGATTGGGGGTCGCGGTGCACCGCAGCTTTCTCACGTACGTGGCCACCGTGGTCGAGGTGGAAGTTTCGAGTGGCGGCGAGGTTCGCATTCCGCGAGTCGATACGGTGGTGGACGCCGGCTTGGTGGTGAATCCTGAAATGACTCGCGCGCAGTTCGAAGGCGCTGCCGTGTTCGGAACCAGCATCGTTCGAAGCGGGGAAATCACGGCGACCAAGGGCGTGGTCGATCAAGGCAATTTTGACGACTATCCCGTGGCGCGCATCAATGAGGCCCCGTATAAGACGAACGTTCACATCGTCGATAGCAGCGCACCACCGGCCGGAGTCGGCGAGCCGGGCGTGCCACCTTTCCTGGCGGCGTTCTGCAACGCGATATTCGCAGCGACCGGCAAGCGCGTCCGCGATCTACCGCTGTCGAAGACAAGCCTCAGCGCATGATTCTGGCGTAACCTGAACGCATGAGCGAAAAGATCACAAAGAGCGATGCGGAGTGGCGGTCGAAGCTGACCGACGAGCAATATT
The DNA here is from genome assembly GCA_025451835.1 of Candidatus Acidiferrales bacterium. GTDB lineage: Bacteria > Acidobacteriota > Terriglobia > Acidiferrales > UBA7541 > Palsa-295. Next base: position 11,627 of record JANWJR010000119.1, read on the forward strand.
ACGTCACGCGACAGAAGGGAACCGAACCGCCCTTCACCGGCGAATACGAGAAAACCGAAAAAGAAGGCACGTATGTTTGCGTTTGCTGCGGGCAGCCGCTTTTCGGTTCGGAGACGAAATTTCATTCGGGATCGGGTTGGCCGAGCTACTACCAGCCGATCGCCGCGGAAAACGTCCGAATGGAGGGCGACTCGAGCCACGGCATGGCTCGCACGGAAGCAATTTGCAGCCGTTGCGACGCGCACCTTGGGCACGTGTTCGAAGACGGTCCCGCGCCAACCGGCTTGCGATTCTGCATAAACTCGGCTGCCTTGCGTTTGGACGAAAAAAAGAAAGCGGAGAAGTAGGATTATTTCCGGCTGTTTGCAACCGGCGAGAAATCCGCCACGCCGACTTCGATTACCGTATGGCCCGACCGCAAGCCATCGTGCGAACGCTTTTCTGATTTCGGGCGACCGGAAGCAGCGGGCGATTGTCGCGCGCCTGCCCTGCTTGTCCATACGCCGTATACGCGGCCATTGAGAGCTGCAATCCCCGTGTAATCTCCGATGAAATCATCCCTCGGATCGAACGACTGCGTGGTCCACGCATAATTCCTGAATGTTTTGCCGCCGTCGGTTGAGCGCGCAAGAACGACGATCGGTCTTTTGTTATTCGGATCGGTTCTCCGGTCGTAGAAAATCAC
>JANWJR010000120.1 GCA_025451835.1 Candidatus Acidiferrales bacterium
CGAACTGCCCGGTCCAATCGCATTCGTCTGCCTGGCTGCTGAGCGGCCGCACTTCCATATATTTCCAGCTCTGGTTTCGGAACCTTTCCTGCAGGCCGGCGAAAATGATCGGCAAGTCGCGAGGGTCATCCGCCAGCGGCTGGCAATGATCGGAAAAAGGAAGTGAAACGAGCCGCGTTCCTGTGAGCCAGCTATCGACCTTGCAAAATACGACTCCATTCGAAAGTGGCATCCCCGGTTTCGTCGTCGTATATACCAACGGCCGGTAGCCATACGTCCGACGAAGCGCCTGGAGCCAGGCGGCTGTGTGAAAAACAGACGCGCTCGGATGCCGCGCAAGGAAGGCCATCCATCGGCTGTCCCGCAAAGGATCCAGGACGCAAACTTCCGAATTTCCCGGCATCGGCTCCACGAGGGCGTCGTGATCTTGATAGTTGGTTACCGACTGTGACGGCGCCATTTGATCCCTAGGTAGTATATTTTCTTTACCACATTGTACGTCTTTATTTTGTGCTTCATTCTCGAATTTGCAACATGTTCATGCTGCCTTGGGGGCCAGCAAATTTCGTAATTCGTCCGCCAAGGCCCGTGCCAGCCGGCGCCGTTCGAAGCCTTCAATGAAAGTCACGTTGGGCTTGCAAAGATTCACTTGTTCTTTCCACGCCGAGTAAATACGGCCAATGATCGCAACCATTCCGGAGACATCGTCGGGACGGCAAACGAAGGCGGTCCCGCTCTGCGTCAGGAAGTCACGAGCGTCTCCCTCCGGGACGGCAGCGAGAATAGGCTGGCCCGAGGCCATGTATTCGTACGTTTTTCCGGGAACAATTCGGGCGCGCCGGCCCGCGGGCAGGTTGTGCATGGGAAGGAAAAGCAAGTCCGCCGTGCGCACGAGATCCACGCTGGCAGAATGGGAAAGATATCCTCGAAAATCGATTGCCGCACAAAGCTTCGAACGATTTGCCGCAGCCTCGTCTTCCCGCGATGTCTTTCCCGCAAACACGATTTCGATGTGTCGCAGCGCCGCCGGATCACGCTCGCACCACTGCTCGAGCGCATCGAGCAACACGACGTGCGACCGCGTCAAGATATTCACGCCCCTTTCCGCACCGCCCAGGAACGCCGAAAGTCCGCGGCCATTTAACTGCCGACCCAGGGCCGTGTGCAGATATCCGGTATGGACGATACGAAATTTATCATCCGTCCGTCCGCGGACGGGACGCTGGAAGTCCTCACGGTCATAACCATTCGTAATTGTGACGACTCTCTTGCCGCCAAGACTCGGAAAGGCGGCACGCAAAGCTGCTTCCGCGGCGGGCGTGTTCATCACGATCAACGAAGCGCTCGAAAGCAGCTTTTCCATTTTAGCCATTTCCATCCGCCGGTGCAGACGCGAAGGATAGACTTGCATTTCATCCAGGGCCCACGGATCTCGCAAGTCCGCGACCCATGGAAGGCCAGTCCGGCGCGAAACCTCCGTGGCCACGGCTGCGCTTTCAAATGGCGACATTGACGCGACAATAGCAGCGCAGCCATCCGCGTTGGCGCAAGCTATCTCGACCGCCGATTGCTGCCACCACTCTGAAAATGGGCTCGGCCACCCCAGCCATCGCTGCAGCCGGCCCCTCAACTTAGTTGAAACCGCCGGCAAGGGCCCTTTGGCGCGGTGAATCTGAACGTCCCCCGGAACAATCGTGGCGAGAGTCGAATCATGCGGCGTCCACTGCGCATCGGCCGGCGTTGGGCCCGTTATGACTACCGGCAGAAACCCTTCGGATGGCAAGTGCTGAGCGAACTTGAGGCTCCGTTGGACCCCTGCCCCCCCAATAGGGGGGAAGTAATAGGCGATGAACAAGATTTTAGTCATCAGCGACGGAAGGGTGCTGAAAGGTGCGGATGACCCTGGCAGGTGCGCCAACAGCAACCGCAAAATCAGGAACATCATCCTTGACGACCGAATTGGCGCCGATCACAGCGCCTTTACCAATCGTTACTCCGGGACAAATCACCACGTTTTGCCCAAGCCACGCACCGCGCCCGATCGTAACTGCTCGTATTTGACCAACGCCTTGCGCGAGCACCGGCACGTTAGGGTCGTCGTACTGATGAATGTGGTCCGAGATATAAACGTTGCGCGCGAGAAGAACATTTTCTTCGAGGCTTACTCTCCGGACAGCGGAAATGACGCAATACCCCGCGATACTCGAGCCACTCCCGATTGAAATTGCCACGGAATCATTTCCGTCGTCCGGCAAAGTCTGAAGCCAGGAGCCCGCCCCGATGAAAACGCGGTCTCCCAGCTCAATCCGCGATTCTCCGCTGACGCGCAAGGGCAGCACCAATACGGTATTTTCCCCGAAGCGGGCAAAAGCTCCTGAGATCATGAGGGAAAAGACTTTTGCGCGAAGCCGGATAGCCAGCCGGTAGCCACGAAGGACAATTTGACCGACAACTCTCATAAATCGCTCGATACTCAATCCTTCCGCGAAGGCTATTTCGATGCCAGCAACTCTTTGCCGGAGACCTCGAAAAGATCGGTCATTCCCATGTCCGGCCGGACGAAAATTCGTTCGCGGATGAACAGGCGGTGCCACACTTCTAGAATCAAGAGGCTGTAGAGCAACCGGAAGTTTGCCATTGCCTGCGCTTCGCTTGCGAGCATCCCTCGAACCCAGTCCTCGGGCACGATACTCCGTATGTAGGCATTCGGAGCGAGGAGCACGCACCGCAACAAGCCGAGTTGTCGCGCCAGAAAAGTTCCAAAAAAGGATGGCATCCCGGTCTTTTTTCGACGCAGAATCGCCGCAGGAACTCCGGCGGAGATCGCATCTTTGAGTATCTGTTTTCCGGTTGAAGAACGGCCCATCTTTTCCTTCGCCTCCAGCGAAAACGCCAGTTCCACCAGCGGGACATCGAGGAAAGGAACTCTGCCTTCAATCGAGGCGGCCATCGTGGCGCGGTCCATCATCGGCAGAATCTGTTCGGGCAAGTATGTTTCCAGATCGACAAGCATTTGTTGGTTCGTGCGATCGTACTTTCGATAGCGGTCGAAGAGTTTTCGGAAGTTTTCAAAAGGATCGCGCGACTCGGGCAGGCGCTTGCGCAAGAATTCCTCTTGGTTCCGATTGAGGCTGCTGTTCACGCGGGAGTGCCACAGAAGGCGCGATTTCCGGTAAGCGACGATGGCCGCAAATGATTGCGGGTCCATCCAGCTCCGTGCGAAAAGCGGATAAAGTCCGCGTTGAAAAATCGGCGGAAGCGATTGGTAGGCCGCGAATCGTCGCGAGAGCTGGTACGATCCGTATCCGCCGAACAATTCGTCGCCGCCCGCGCCGCTCAGCAGTACCTTCACGTGTTTACGGGCAACGCGGGCAACGCAGAATTGAGAATACGCAGCCGGGTCCGCCACCGGTTCATCGCTCATCCATCCCAGCAGAGGCATCTCCGCGTCAAGATCACCCAAAGGAATGTCAATTATTTCGTGCCGCATTCCGAGGCGTTGAGATAATTCGCGTGAACACTGGATTTCCTCGGGCGGTGTGTCTGGCCAGTGGATCGTGAGAGCCAGGGGCGCGTTTCCGGCTGCGGAACGTTCGCTGGCCGCGTAGGCAATTGCACTCGAATCCAAGCCGCCCGAAAGGCTGATTCCTACCGGCACGTCGGCTTGCAATTGGAGTTCGACGCTTTGCCACAACCGCCGCCTTACTTCGCCCGCTGCTTCCGGCGCGCTCAATTTCACGCGATTGGGCTCCGCAGGCAGCTCATAATACCGGCCCACTTCCGGTTCACAACCTGGAGCCAGCCGCATCCACGATCCCTGGGGCAATTTTCTTACGCCCCGGACCAGCGTCTGAATCTGGGGACAATAGAACAGCGTCAGGTATGGCAGAAGTCCTGCCGTGTCGATTTCCGGTTCGATCATGCCGGACGCAAGCACGGCCTTCATTTCGCTCGCGAAGGCCGCGCCGCGCGCTGTAGCGGCGTAGTACATCTGCTTCACGCCGAAATGATCTCTCGCCAGAATCACTTGCCGCTTCGGGTGATCGATCAGGCAAATACTGAACATTCCGTTCAGTTTCACGAACATTCCGGTGCCGAATTCCTCGTAGAGATGCGGCAGCACCTCTGTATCCGACGACGTCCGAAACACGTGTCCGCGGGACAGCAAATCCTTTCGCAAAGAGACGTAATTATAGATTTCGCCGTTGAGGAAACATTCCACCGACCCCGTCTCGTTCGCAATCGGCTGATCCCCGCCTGCCAGATCAATGATCGATAAACGCTTAAAGCCGACATCGGCAAAGGGCGTGGTTCTCCGGCCATCGGAATCGGGACCCCGGTGTTGGATCACCGCCGTCATGCGATCCACGTCGGACGCCGTGAGAGGACGCGGTTCGGCTCCCCAGTAAACTCCGGCTATGCCGCACATAGCGATCGCTCCCGTGAAATACCCGTACCGCGCGCGCCAGTCTTCAAACGGCTACTCCCTCACCTGAAGATTTGCATGGATTGCGGCTGCCGAATCCGACGCGTTCCGTGAGCGAACCTTGCCCAGCGCACTCCATAGGCGTAAGCCGGATGCTCCAAACATCGCCGCACTCCAGAACGCGAGCGACTTGAGCGTGGCCCCATAGCGGAACTGTTCGAACGCAAGGCCGCGAACGGGCTGGCCCTTCGTTGCTCGCAATTTGCAAAGGCCTCGCACCTGGTGCGCGTAATGCCGGTTCCACGGCTTCTTGCGCCCAGTCCCGATCACCAGCGAAAACGCCATCATGCGCGACCGGTAATAATCCACTCCGTGCCGCCCATTATATTCAACCGAAGTCGAAAAAAGATCCGAGGTTCGATAAAAGCGCGTGACGACCGCGGGAATAGCGGCAAATTTATATTTGCACGCCATCTGGAACCCGGCCAGCAAGTCGTCATCGGAGCGCAATCCTTGCGCGAAGCAATTGGCATCGAGCAGCGCCTGGCGCCGAATCAAGCTGCCCTGCAGCATGCAAAATTGAAATGGAAATTGGACGACGAGCGGGTCATGGAAGATTTCGGGATCTTTTTTCAGCTTCAGGCCATATTCCTCGAAGAACGTCCGCCCCTCTCCTTGGTCCGTCACAATGCGCATATCGGCAAAGAGCCACGCGACCTCCGGCGGCAAAGATGCAGCGGCGCGGAATAAAAGCTCATTCCGGCCGGGAAGCCATTCGTCGTCGCTATCGAGGAAGGCGATCCATTCGTTCCGCGCCTCCACAATCGCGCGCCGCCGCGCGCCCGACACGCCGGCGTTTTCTTGCCGGACGACCCGCACGTGAGAGCCGTACTTGGATTCGACGAATTCCGCCGTACCATCTGTCGACCCATCGTCGAGCACTAAGATTTCGTCCGCGGGCCGCGTTTGCGCGAGCACACTTTCAATCGCCCGCGAGACGTACTTTCTCCGGTTATACGTTGGAATGAGAGCCGAAATTTTCATGGACGGGCCTTAGCCTTTTCGTTCATTTGATGCGCTCCGGCCGGCTGGAGATTATTCAACGGTTCCCGCCAGGGGCACCGGCGCTTCAGTGCTTTTCTTGTCCCTCGATCGCAGCACGAGCAGGTACGCGAATGCAAACGTCCAGGTGGCATGAACCGCGTAGGCCGAGAGGCGCGCGGATGCCAGGCCAATCGATCCCCAGTGAACGAAGAAGTATGTGCAAGTCACGTACACAGCAGCCCATCCCGCGTTCATTGCGAATCCGAGCCACATTCGACCCGAAGCCGCGATCACTTCGCCCACCGGAGTCAGGATCGCGTAGATGCCGGCTGTCACGATTACGGCAACGAGGGTCGGCCACGCGGCGCGATATTCATGCCCGTACAGCCGCATGATCAGGGGGCTTAAGAGCGACATTACGATGACGCAAGGAATCACGATGATTGCATTCAACTTCAGCATCACCGACAGCACTCTTCCGGATTTTTTGAGGTCTTTCCCGCCCAGCGTATCGGACAGAATCGGCAGCAGCCCGCTCGCAAGCGCCGTGGGAATGAAAAGCATCGTCATGTACCACTGGTTCGCCGCGTTATACGATCCCATCTCGCGGTACCCGTTCGGTATATTCACGAGCATCGTGGAGCAGAGCCAGCTTACGGGAGCGACCATCGCTCCTCCGAGCAGCGCCGGAATGCTGAATTTCCACAGCACGCTAATCTCCGCCATGCAATTGCGCAGCTCGAGGGGAACTCCGAACTTGCGCGCTTCGTAGTGGAGCGCGATGCGATTCACCACGTAACCCGCGAATCTCGCTAGTACCACGCCCCAAAGAACTCCGTTCAGCCTTCCAAGGAAATACCCGCCGACCATAAACGGGAAGCTGATGAAGCCTTTGAAAAGCTGCAGCTTTGCGAGCATCGAGAACGCCTCAAAGCCCGCAAGCGCACCTGTTTGCGCGCCGTCCACTGCATTCAGGAACAGCAAAAAAGCGCTGATACGAAGGGAGCTGGCAAGCCACGGCGCAGCCAGGGGACCCGCAGCCAGTTGGGGAGCGAGGAAAAACAGCCCCGCCGCGAAAATCGCTCCGGTTACGCCGGCCGTGAGCGTGGAAAGAGTGAGGATCCGGCCCGCGCGTTCCGGCTGCTTGCTGCGGTATTCCGCCACATACTTTGTGGCGGTCATGCCAAGTCCGAAGCCGCCGAAAATTCCGAAAAGTTCAACGCTCGAATAGACGATGCCGAGTTCGCCGTAATCGTGGCGACCCAGCAGCCGCGCAACTGCAACCGCCGTCGGGACGCTCAGCGAGCGAGCCAGCACGCTGCCCACCAAGCTCCAGAATGTGCTGCTCGCAAGCCGGTGCCCCAGAGGCGCGGATTTCACGCGGTCCGAAATCCGGCGCGGAAGGAGTCGGATAACGAGCGCCATGATGTCGACGCTCGCAGCTTCCTTCCAGCGCGATAGGATATGGTGCCGAAGTTTCATTTATGCTGCGCGTTCCAGGAGGGGTCACCCGAGCGGACGCTGTCGCGGACGTATGACTCGTCCCAATTCCGCGTGGTGCGCTTCCGGTTCTTCGTTGCGGTGTCCGATTTGTGCGCGGCTTCCGCTTGACGAGCCACCTCCAAAAATTGCTTTGCTATGACTTGCGGTTCAAACATCGATCGCAAACTGCTTGATGGCGCACGCGTAGCAAGGTTTCCTTGACAAAAGTCGCCGTAATAGCGAGCTATCTCCGCGGCCACGGATTCCGCATCGGTAACATCCACGCGTGTGATTCCGCCCTCCTTCGCCAAATCCGCCGCGACTCCAGCTCGGGGGCTGAGCGCGAGCACGGGTTTGCCCAGCGAAAGATAATAGCCAAGCTTAGAGGCGAGGAATATTCCTTCGGCGATATTGCCTTCCACAAGCACACATACCGATGCATCGCGAATGTACCGTATGCTCTCGTCATAGCTGACGGATCCGGTGGTTCGTACGACTGAACCCAGTCGCAACCGTTCCACGCACGATTGGGTTTCCGGGTCCGCCGATCCCACGAGCGTCAGTACGATTCGACTCCGCACTTCCGGATTCCTATCCAGAAACAGAGACAAACCAGCCAGCAATCCCTGCGAATCGCGTTTGATCGATTCGTTTGAGCCCAACTTTCCCGCATGAACGAAATGCAAAGCGTCATCGCATTGCGGGCCGGCAAGCGAGCGTTCGCTCGCGAAGCAGCCGACATGCGGAATCACTGCCGCCGGGTGATCGATCCGCGTTCGACGGCGGTGGTAATCACGGAGGCGTTCCGAGGGATATGTCACGACGTTTGCGGTCGCCAGCGTCCGTCGCAGCCACGAATCGGACAGAGAATTTGTCAGCCAGGTCGCGCCATGGACTTCATCTCGGAAGGAGCGGGGAAAATCCCAGGGGTCGTTGATATTTGCCACCCACGGAAGAGATAACGCTTTCGCGGTCCAATACCCGGCAATATGGGCCACATAGGGAAGCGAGCGGGAATACACAAGGTCGAAGGGCTTGTGTTCATGCATAAGCCGCGATTGCTTCACGACCGCGGGAATCCAACGGGCGAACGACAGTGAGCGATATCGCGCGCCTGCGACCAACGATCTCACGCGTTGGCGCTCAACAGGTGTGCGAACGTCAACGCTCGCCCCCATGGCGACGCGCCAGGAAGCGGATGAATCCAGATGGGAAGTCCGGAAATAATTGGAGCAATGGATCACTTCGATATCCACGCCCGATTCAATGAGGGCGCGAGCCAACTTTCCCCCGCAGAAAGCCTCCGAATTTGCGAGCGGGACGAACCATGGGCTGATGCACAGCACGCGAAGCGATCCGCCACCGGCGGTCTGCGGGATCTCTCGGGGCCGTTCCGTCATGGCCTGTTGCCCGCCAGAAATTGCGCGGAAATTGCCGCCAGGATCCGCTCGGTCGCGTGCCCATCGCCATACGGATTTTCCTTGCGGGTCATGGTGCGGTAAAACTCCCGGTCCGTGAGAAGCTGCGAAACTTCGGCGACGATCTTTACCCGATCGGCGCCCACCAGCTTCACCGTCCCTGCGGCCACGCCTTCGGGACGTTCCGTCACTTCGCGGGTGACCAGCACCGGCTTGCCGAGGCTGGGCGCCTCCTCCTGAATGCCGCCGGAATCCGTTAAAATTACAGTAGCACGCTCCATCAAAGCCACGAATGGCAGGTAAGAAAGCGGCTCGATCAAATGGATGTTCTGCGCGGTTTCTTTTTGCGGGCCGCTGGAACCCAGAATCCGCCCAACGGTCGAGCGGACCCGGGGATTCAAGTGTACCGGGTAAACAAAATGCACGCCCGGAAAGCCTTCGGCCAGGTCTTTGATCGCGTGGCAAATGGATTCGAGCTTCTCTCCAAAACTTTCGCGGCGATGGCCTGTGATGAGAACGAGAGGCATGTGGCTTCGCCCATTCATCAACGCCGCGTCAAGTCCTGGAATCTGAGGACGCTCGGACTGGATTTTTGCCACCGCGAGGTGCAGCGCATCGATCACGGTATTGCCCGTGATGAAAATCTTATCGTTCGCGATTCCTTCGGCGAGCAGATTATCGCGCCCCACGGTGGTCGGCACGAAATGCAAAGCCGCCAAGTCCGTGGTGAGCACGCGGTTCGCTTCTTCAGGCCACGGAGACATCAAGTTGCCCGTTCGCAGTCCGGCTTCCACATGCCCGATGGGGATGCCGCGATAAAAGGCAGCCAAAGCGGCAACGAATACGGTCGTCGTATCTCCCTGAACCAGCACCAGTTCCGGCTTTTCGATTGAAAAATAGGAATCGAGCGCTATCGTTCCTCGCGCGGTAAGATCCGCCAGCGTCTGATCGGCCCGCATCAGATCCAAGTCCGCATCCGGAACAATCTGGAACACTTCGAGAACCTGGTCGAGCATCTCGCGATGCTGGGCGGTGACGCAAACACGGCAGTCAAATCTCGGATCCGCGCGCATTGCCAGGATCACCGGTGCGAGCTTGATGGCCTCCGGGCGTGTGCCCATGATCACCGAAACCCTCAGCGGCCGGGTTCGCGCGTGCTTTTGGAGAGATAGGTCCATGGTTCGGTCGTCTCTGGCGTTAAGTATAGGGTGCCAGATAAAGCGCGGGTTCTATGTGAAATTCTGCGCAAGATGTGGCGTGAGGGACAAATCAAAATGATGAGACATTTCGACCGGCGGAAAGCGGCTCATTGTGAGGACGGCAGGCCAGCCTCGAATCGGCGTAGCCTGCCTGCGGGACTCAGCGGTGACCTAGTCTATGACCGCAATCAGACCGCTCGGTGGAGTCGGCTGCCCGCCAGAAGTTGAAGAAAATTGATAGGCGCCTGCATCCCACGATCCGTTTGTTGGGCGCGGATTCCCCAGCCGGTCCTTGCACAGATTACTCAGCGGGCCGCTCGAGCAGAGGCTGCTCAAGTTCGTGCCATGATTCACGGTAATGCCGCCGGAATTGGAAGGCGACCACTCGTTCCCCTGGCTATAACCCTCTGAGGTTGCATCCGACGTGGCCTGCCTTTTTACGTTACTGGCGTCGTCCGTCACAGCGTTTGCTGATCCGCAGCTCGATACGCCGCCTTCATTGTTGTAACAAAAGGCATCCGCCAGGAACGTGTCGCTGATCCAATGATTGTTTTGAACCGTGACGCTGGTCAATTCGCCGCCGGATCCGTTCTGATTGATAATCAGCCCGCAGATGCCGCCACTTTGGCACGTGTTATTGAGGAGGTAGACCTTTACATTGGAGCCTGAAGGGCAATATGCGTCGGAAGGCTCAATCGGCGTTTGCCCGGTCCCGTGAATGATGTTGTTGAAAATATAGACCGTAACCCCGGTCTGCTTTCCGCCCCAGCAGGGATGCGGGAAGAACCCTTCATATTCACCGGCGAAGGGCCCTTGCATCACATTGTTGTACCAGTAAGAAGTTGTGTTGCTGCCGGCGCCGACCCAATACACAAGGTTATTGTGGTTCGTCGGGACGTACGGGCTGTGGCCCCAGGTAAAGGTATTTCCGCTGATCGTCTGCTCAGCTCCGTGGATTTCGTCGCATGCGTTCGTGATCGTATTATTGGAGACCGTGGTGCCCTGCCAGATTCCCGTCCCAAAACAGGTGGACGTTCCGCCCGAAGCATCCTCCGCCGGTCCGATGTCGTTGGAATTCGCCGTTTCGTTCGACCCCAAGAAAACCAGTCCGCCACCGCCTGGGTCGCTCTCACCATAGGAAGCCGCAGGTGAAGCCGGTCTCCAGTCATGAATGTTGCAGTTCTCCACGAGAATGTCGGTGGAGCTCGAAGAGTCGGTGATCGCGCCTGCCATACCCACGCCCGCTGGCACGCTCTGATGCTCAATCTCGATATTATCGATCGTAATGTGCGAACCCGTCACGGGGATGGGAACGCCATTACCACCCACCACCGTGAACCCCATGTCGAATACTGGGCGCGCCCACGAGTTTCCGGCGAACCAGGATTGATCCACGCCATAATAATCGTGGTTTCCCGAAGAACCGCTATTTGAGATGGCCATCGGGAACGAACTCGACGAGCAGGCCACCCCGCCCTTGAAGATAAACCGATCGCCCGCGGAATGACTGTAGTTGCCGGAGAAGCCCCTCATTGCCGGCGCATGCTTCCAGGGGTTCGTCGGTGAAGTGCCGCCATTTGTGTCCGAACCGCCAGAACAATCCACATAGTATGTGTTGGCCGATACGGCCCGCGGCGCAATGAGTGCCGCCAGTATTAGAGCCGAAAATGCGAAGAATAAGTGCCTCATGAGTGTTGGTTTCAAGATGCCGTCTCCTCGGGTGCTATGCCCTGTCCTTCTAAGGTAGAACCCCGAGGAGATAACAGCAACTGTTCTGTGGGCGTGCTGAAGTACAGGTCTTACGGTCCTGTCCTTCAGAACTGTTCTAAACGGAGCACTTACTCGACTTCGTCTTTCAAAAAAGTTGACGTCGAGCCTTAAACGGGGGGCTCGGCCAGCTTCCGGTTATCACATCCTGCCAAGCCAAGCGGATGATCGCGACGCCCCGGTATCGATCTGCTGTCCATTATACTTAAGCAATTTGCGCAATACGGGAATTCGGCTCAGTTGTTGCCTCCGGCGAACCTCCTTGAATTGCGGGTCGTGCAGCCGCTGCTCGCGGGTGATATAGCAACTCGCGAATCCGCAAACGAAAGAGGCCGACTTCACCGGGTTTCCCGTCTGTGCCAATATGCTGGCGGACTTGGCCAGGACAAACAGAGGATGGCTCCAGGTGTTGAACTCGGCTTTTCCCCGCTGCCAGTAGATGCGCCGCGCTGGCAAGCCTTCCCCCGTGGGCCTACGATGAAGCACCTTGCAATCGAAGAAACTTCTCGTTTTCCAGCCGTGGCTCCACGCGGTCACTTCATCGATGGTATCCCAGCCGATGCAGCTATGAAGCCCGCCGATATCCTCAAAGCACTTGCGTCGGTACATCTTCAGCGCGCCGCGAACGTGATAATCGGGCACGTTTTCGATTTCGAGCTTTCCATTCCTGCGGACTTCGAGGCCGCCGCCCGCGATGCCAAGGCGCTCGTCGCGTTGAAATTCGCCTAGAATCGTCGAGATATAGCCCTTGCCAAATGTCAAGTCCGCGTCAAAACGAGCGATGAAGTCGTAATCCGTCACGTTGATCTCTTTCAGAGCCTGGCCGATCACGCCTTCGCCGCCAGGAAGCCTCGTTTCGCGGCGCGGAAGGACGACGAGGGTAATGAACGAATGCTCCTTCGCGTACCGCCCGGCAATTTCGGCGGTCTTGTCGGTCGATCCGTCGTCCGCGATGATCCACCGGGCGGGCGGAATCGTCTGCGCCAAAATGGATTCGATCATTTCGGTGATGTAATTCTCTTCGTTGTACACAGGTGTGAGCAGAACGTATGAAGGACGGCATGCTTTTGAAAGTTCGGTCAATTTGTCCCGCTCCTCGAAGCTGAATACTTGCGTGGCGCCGAAAGGGGCGCCGGTGCCGCTATCGCTCATGGATCGCGATCGACCATTTGAAAATCGCCGCCCACTTGAGAAACGTCGCCTGTGGGCTCCAGTTCGTGAAAATGACCTTCTTAAACGGGTACAGCGCGCTCACCAGCGCAAGCCGGCACAGCGCCATCAGGCCCATCGAAATCCGGTACAGCTCCGCATAGGTCCTGCCGCGCGTCTTCCGGCAGAATTGAAAGATCGCGCGTCGCTGCATCACGGTGGCCCACTCGTTCACTTCATTGCGCCGGCTGCTCCCGCCTCCGTGATGAATCACGGTTGCCCGGCCGACGTAAAGCGCTTTGAAGCCGGCCTTGCGAACCTTGAAACACAAATCCGCGTCTTCCGCATACATGAAATATTCCTCGCTGAAGCCGCCGACGCCCTCAAATACATCCCTTTTGATCATTAGACATGCGCCGGAGATTACTTCGACTTCCGCGGGCTCCACGCTCGGCTCGAACAACGGCCGGATGCCCCAGGAGCTAAGCTTGGGCAGCCGCAATCGCAGCCATTCCACTCCGAATGTCTGATTGAAAATCGAGGGAAAACGCTGAATGCAGCTTGTCTGAACCGTGAGATCCGTGTTGAGCAGCCGGCAGCCCGCGATTCCCGCGTCCGGCCGCGCATCAAGCTCGCGCAACATCGTGCCGATCGCGTCGCCTACAATTATGGTGTCTGGATTCAGAAAGAGAATGTTGCGGCCGGCGCTGTTGTGGACTCCAAGGTTATTCGCGTAGGCAAAACCTCGATTTTCTCCGCTGTTTAGCACACGGACGTCCGGAAATTCCTTCGCCAAATTCTCAACCGAAGCATCGGCGGCGTCGTTGTTGACGATAATGAACTCGTAATCGATTGCTCTCGTCCCGGCACAAAGAGCGGTCAAACATTCCCGCA
>JANWJR010000121.1 GCA_025451835.1 Candidatus Acidiferrales bacterium
GCAAATTCCCCACCGGCCGGCCCGGCGAGTTCAGCCCTGCGCGAAACACCTGGTACAGGTCCACCACCGCCTGCACCGCTTCATCCTGCCCCACGATCTTTCGCCGCAGTCCCGCCTCAAAATCCCGTAACTCTACGCTTCTCCGTGTGGGATCTAATTTCCTTCCACGATTCGCTATCATTGGACTTCACTCCTCCCACCAATGGCGGACCGTGATCCCTGTCCAGTCCCCTTACTACCGCATGAAGCAGACGTGTGGCCAAAGACCGCCGAATAGGCCATGCAGCCAAACACCTTGTTCTTTAATGAGTTGGGAATAAATACAAGAATCGCACTGTGGGGATTTTTCCAGCACGGGACGTTTCAGTCGGGACACGCAGCCCCGCTTCGGGACGACACAAGGCTCTAGGTTCCTGTTCCAGAAATACGTCGGCACAGTTTGCCGGGCTTTAGCGAAGCTGGAATCGTTGCTGGTGTTCAGACGAAGGGATGTGCCCGGCGTTATGTGCATGCCCGAATTGGCCACGAAGCACGGGTCGGAGTGGCGTTTCAGGGCAGACGAAATGCAATGGTGATGTCTTCTTGCGTCGAGACGGGCTGCCCATTCAGCAAGGTTGGCTTGTACTGCCATTCGCGAACGGCGTTCACTGCGGCGGGAATCAACAGCGTCGGGCCGTTGAGGGGCTGAACTCGCGTGACTTCGCCATCCTCGTCCACCGTGGCATGCAATTCGACCGTGCCTTCGACGCGTCGTTGCCGCGCCTCAGGAGGGTAGAGCGGCTCCGCATGGAACATCAGGTTTCCCACCACAACGCGCACTTTCGCGGAGTAACCTACCGGCTGCGCGGATGCCGGAACGTAAACGATTCGGCGATCCGTGATCGCCACATAGCCAGACGCACTCACCGCGGTTTCCGGCAGATCCAGCATAAGCGGCGAGCTTCCGACAGGAGGCGCATCGACCAGAATGGGTGCTGGCACTTGGTCGGATTTGGAACCATTTTGGTCATCGCTCTCGGTTTGAAGGGATGCGGACGCTGGCGCACTGTTTACAACCGGCGACAATGGCTTGCCAGATGCTGCGGGCGCCCCAGCCGGTGCTGATCCCGTCGGCGCAGCGTTAGTGGCCGCGCTGTCAGGGTTCGCCGCACTAGGGCTTGCGCTGCCCGGGTTCGTGCTGGCCGCCGCTGGATTCTGCTGTGTCGTTGTAGGCGGCGAAGGGCTTTGCGGCGAAGGACTTTGCGGCGAAGGACTTTGCG
The DNA here is from genome assembly GCA_025451835.1 of Candidatus Acidiferrales bacterium. Lineage (GTDB taxonomy): Bacteria > Acidobacteriota > Terriglobia > Acidiferrales > UBA7541 > Palsa-295. The sequence goes on from JANWJR010000121.1 coordinate 1,260, forward strand.
GCGAACTGTTTGCTGCGGCGGTGGTGTCCTTGGCATTGGCGGGCGGCGCCTCGTCGGTCTTCGCCGTCTGGCTCTTACTCGCAACTGGGTAACCAATCTCGGTAAACCATTTCGCAAATACGCCGCGCCCGGTTCCAAGACCCGCTGCGAATGCAATAGCCGTGACCACTAAAACCAATAGAACAGTCTGTCCCCAACTTCGCCGTTCCTGGTAAGGTTCGATCGGCGAGCTCGGCATTTGCCAGCCCAACTTCAATATGGAATCGCCCGCAGGCCGGTGAACGGGTGGATCGGGCGGCTTCACGACGGGCGTTGGAGTCGGAGCTATCGCGGGTTTCTCTTCAGGAGCGATCGCGCGCGAAGTCTCAGCAACAATTGGCGGAGCCGTCACAACTGCAGCCTGCACTTCACGAGCAGCAGGCGGGGTTGCCGGTGGCGGCTCTGCGCGCACGACTGTGCGTGCTCTCTCCTCGCGCCGCTCTGCAACGGTACTCTCGGATGGAAATAGCGCCTCAAGTTCCTCGTCGACCATCTTGCCGGGAGCCGCGTGCTCGGTAAATACGTTCCGTGACTTGCGGGGCGAGGGCATTTCGAGAAATTGCTTGCGTTTTTCCGAGGCCGTCGGGGTTCGGGAACTCGTGCACGCCGATCCGTCCGAGCCCACCCACTCTCGAATGCACAGCCGCGCTTCTTCCGACAAGCCGACGAACCGGATGCCAGCTTCCTTGCGCGACGCGCTGACCCAGACGAGTTGTCCACCCGTTTCAATCCAGCCTTCCGATTGAGAAAGTTGAAAGCGCATGCGGGGTAGGTTTTCTCCGCGGAGGACCTCCGCTGTCGTCACAGCAAGCCCGCTTTCGCTGACGTTCAGCAGGATCCCGCCGTTATTTTCGCCGATTTCGACGTAAGTCAGCGAGATCGGGGCTCGCCTCGCATGAAGGCGGCGGTCAGGGGTTTGCCGGAATCCTCCCGGATACTCTGGCATGTTTGGCATGTTCCAATCTGTGCTGGGCGGAGGCAGCTAAACTAGGCCTTCAGAAGTATACCTCTGGTTGCAGCGAGCTACAAATCCAGAAGGCGTACTGCGGAGCCTTCAACGATGCAAATACGCTCCAACTCAGCTGCGCGGCCAAGGGCGCTTCCAGGTAACTGGGACTCTGCCTGCGTGTGGGTCGCCGGTCTTTCCGTCCTGGATGGTGGGCACGCCCAGTCGCCATCGTTGCGTGGAGCGCCACGGCTACTTCCGCGCTTTATCGCACCTGGCTTCGATGGTAGATTCGGCGAGTCGCGCTCACTTGGTGCGACTTCTTGTGCCGAAAGAGGCCACGATCCGCCAATCCTTCGTGCAAAACAATCTCCCGTCGAGCGGACTCATCGCGCGGCTCGGGCTATTTGACGCAACCATGATCGTAATGGGCGGCATCGTCGGCTCGGGAATTTTTATCACTCCCTACGTTGTCGCCCGTCTGGTTCATACACCAGCGCTAATTCTCGGCGCGTGGGTTGCCGGAGGAGCACTGGCGCTTATTGGCGCGTTTGTCTACGCCGAACTCGGAGATCGCATGCCGAAAGTCGGCGGACAGTACGCTTACCTTCGGGAAGCGTATCATCCAGCGGTCGGATTTCTTTACGGCTGGGTGAGCCTGCTGGTGATTCACGCAGGAGGCTCGGCAGCGACGGCGGTGACGTTCGCCAGCTACTTCCACGAACTCTCTCACGGAGCGATTCCGGAAAAAGCCGTCGCCGTTCTCGCCGTCGCAGTGCTGGCGGCGATCAATTGCATTGGCGTGCGCGCGGGCAGCCGGGTGCAAAGCGGATTCATGATCTTGCGCATCGCGGCCGTCGTGCTCGTTGTGGGGGGCGGCGCATGGTTCCTGGTGCACCCGCCAGCCTTGCTGACCGCGGACAAAACAGGGGGGTGGCGCCCGCTGCTCGATCGCCCTGCCGGCTTTGATTTGCTGACCGCCTTCGGAGCGGCCATGGTCCCAGTAATGTTTGCCTATGGAGGCTGGCAAAGCTCGAATTACATCGCGCCCGAAATTCGCGAGCCACGAAAAACCCTGCCGCGCGCCCTCTTGTTAGGAGTTGTCGGCGTGGTGGTGCTTTACGTCGTCGCAAATTTTGTGTACGTGCAGGTGCTTACGCCGGCAGCTCTTGGCTCCACGGACGTTCCAGCATCAGCCGTAATGCGGCTGGCACTCGGCCAGCGCGGTGCGGTGTTGATCGCCATTGCGATAGCCCTTTCGACGCTCGGTTTTCTCAGTCAGGCGATGCTCACCTACCCGCGCGTCTATTTCGCGATGGCCCAGGACGGCGTGCTGCCCCGCCGCTTCGCCCATCTCGAGTCGCGCAGCCGCGTGCCTGCCGCGGCGATCCTCCTTCAAGCCGCGGTGACGATTGCAGTTGTCGTTCTGGGAACGTTTGAACAAATATTGAGCTACGTTGTCGTAATGGACTGGCTCTTCTTCGGCTTGACCGCCGCTTGCCTCTTCGTATTCCGGGCGCGCGAACGTCGTCTCGCCGCTTCTCCTGAGACTCCGGAGCGAAATTCCGCCTCGCGCGTTCCGGGTCATCCATGGACAACAGGAACCTTCGTGGTGGCCGCCTGGCTGATCGTGATCGACACAATTTATAAATATCCACACAACGCCGGCGTCGCCGTGTGTATCCTTCTCGCAGGGATTCCAGTCTACTTCCTGTTACGGCGACATTCGAAAGGCGTCATCGGCCCAAAGTGATGTCCCAAATGAGCCCGCAAAGGCGAGAAATCCGGTCGGCCTATATTGAGTGGGCCACGTTGCGCTCCAAAGCGCGCTACAACCTGGCGATGAGCGACGTGCTCGCATATCCGCTGTCGGACTTACCGGTTCGCATCGAGGATCTGGAAATTGCAGGTCCGGGAGGCTACGGCTACCAGCCGCTCCTCGAAAGGCTCGCGATCAAAGGCGGAATCCCTGTCCAATCCGTGGTGTCCGCGCAGGGAACTTCGATGGCAAATCACCTCGCGTTCGCAGCGCTTGTCGAACCGAATGATGAAGTCCTAATTGAAGAGCCTGCTTACGAAGCGCTCGTCTCAACCGCTCGGTATTTCGGCGCCAGGGTTCGCCGGTTCCCTCGACAATTCGAATCAGGGTTTCAACTCGATCCTCGCGAGATCGAACGGGCGATTACGCCGCGCACGCGACTCATCGTGGTTACCAATCTTCACAATCCGAGCGGCGTTCGCACGCCGGACGCAACGCTCCGCTCGGTCGGTGACATCGCTCGCAGCGTGGGCGCGCATGTCCTGGTAGACGAAGTGTATTTGGAAGCCTGTTTCGATTCGCCCCGGCAATCGGCATTCAAGCTCGGCTCAAACTTCGTTTCCACCAGCAGCTTGACAAAGGCCTACGGTCTTTCCGGCCTTCGCTGCGGATGGATTTTCGCCGCACCCGAACTGGCGCAACGTATGTGGCGGCTCAACGACCTATTCGGTATCGCGGCTCCTCACGTCGCGGAGCTGCTAAGCGTTGCGGCTCTCGATCATCTTCCGCAAATCGCCGCACGCGCCAAAAAGCAGATCGATACGAATCGCGTGCAACTTAAGAGCTTGCTCGATTCTCGAAAGAATCTGCTGGCGATTCGCCTCGATGCGGGAACGATTTCGTTTCCCATGCTCACCAGCGGACCGGCGGACGCTTTCTGCCAGCTTCTTCGCGAAAAATACGACACCAGCGTCGTTCCGGGGCGGTTCTTCGACGCGCCCGAACACTTCCGCATCGGCATTGGCGGCGACACCGAAAATGTACGCGAAGGATTGTCGCGCGTCGCCACCGCACTCGAGGAACTTAGCACAAAAGGCTGAAGCAAGAATTTCCAGCTCACTCTTGGACGGGGTGTTTCTGGTGGCGTGGCGCCTGCGGCAATTTTTTCCGCAGAAGATCGATCAGTGCCCGGGCGGCCGCAGACAGCGGGCGGTCCTGGCGATACACCAGATATAGGCGTCTTTCCAGGCGCATCTGCCGGATGTGCAATTCGCGCAGATCGCCTCGGGCGATTTCTTCCTCCACGCACATACGCGGAACGATCGCTACCCCTCGCTTCATTTCCACGAATCGTTTGATGCTCTCTATGGTTGGCAGCTCGATATCCATGCGCAGGGGCGTGCGGTGCTTGGCGAAAAGCTGGATCACGCGCTGCCGGTAGGGAGACTCCACGATGTGCGCAACGAACGTTTCCTTCGCAAGTGCGGCAATGTCGATGTTTCGCTTGCGAGCCAGCGGGTGGCTTGGCCACACGACCAGCACTAGCTCGTCGCGATAGAATTCCGTGGCGGCCAAATCGTGTTCCTCGGGCAGGTACGTGATTACACCGATGTCGAGCCGATGATTTAGCAGCTCCTTCGGCACGTCACGCGAAACCACGCGGTGTACGCGAATCTGAATTCCGGGATACATCTGCCGATATCGGTCGAGCGCCGGCAATAGGGCATGGATCGAACTCTCGTTCACGCCAACCGCTACCTGCCCCCGCTCCAGGCCGCGGAGCTCTTTCAGTCCTTTGCGAATTTCTTCGCGCAGGTTCAGCATCCGGTCGGCGTATTCGCTCAGCAGTATTCCAGCGTCGGTCAAAGCTTGCGCTCCCGCCCCGCGAACGAACAGCGGCTCGCCCACCCAGTCTTCGAGCTTCTTGATCGAAATGCTCACGGCCGGCTGCGTGCGGTACAGCTTCTCGGCAGCACGGGAAAAGCTGTGCTCGCGCGCCACCATCTGGAACACTTGCAAAGCTGCCAGGTCTAAGTCCATGCCGATCCTCCCGGGAGCAGCCCATATATAAGAGATTCTTATCCTATATGCAACAAATATAAATTGGACTTCGCCGTGCGTCCGCGCTTCACTGGCGGGTACGCAAAGGAGCGTTCATGGACACAGTCCGCATCTTCGATACCACGCTGCGCGACGGAGAGCAGTCCCCAGGCTTCTCGATGAATCGCGAAGAGAAGCTGCGGCTGGCGCGCCAGCTCGAAGAGCTTGGCGTGGATGTGATCGAAGCCGGCTTCCCCGTTGCCTCGCCGGGAGACTTGGCCGCGGTGCGCGCGATTGCCGGTGAAATCAGGGGCACGCGCGTGGCGGCGCTGGCGCGCGCGAAACAGCAGGACGTCGACGCCGCGCTGCGAGCCCTCGAACCAGCCGCAAAGCCCCGTGTTCACATTTTCCTTGCGACTTCCGACCTGCACCTGAAGCATAAGCTGCGCACGACGCGGTCCGAAGCGCTCCAGCAGATTTCGCGGATGGTCCGCTACGCGTGCGAACGTTGCGAGGAAGTTGAATTTTCGGCCGAGGACGCCAGCCGCAGCGATATCGAGTTTCTGTGCGATGCGGCGGAAACCGCCGCCGCCGCTGGCGCAAGAGTCCTGAATTTGCCGGACACCGTGGGCTACACGACGCCGGAAGAATATGCCGAGATATTCCGGCGCGTCCGCGCGCGACTTGCGAAGTATCCCGGCCTCATTTTCAGCGCCCATTGCCACAACGATCTGGGCCTTGCTGTCGCCAATTCGCTTGCGGCGATTGCCGCAGGGGCGCGCCAGGTGGAATGCACTATCAACGGAATCGGCGAGCGAGCCGGAAACGCCTCTCTCGAAGAGATTGCTGTCGCGCTGCACGTCCGCCAAAGCCGCTACGCCGCGCGCACTAACCTGTCGCTCGACAAGATTTACTCCACAAGTCGCCTGCTGTCCGCGATCACCGGCATCTCGGTCGCGCCGAACAAAGCCGTGGTCGGGGCAAATGCTTTTGCGCACGAGGCGGGCATCCACCAGGATGGCATCCTGAAAAATCCGCTCACGTATGAAATTATCGTCCCGGAAAAAGTAGGGGTTCCAGCGCGGACCCTTGTGCTCGGGAAACACTCCGGGCGCAACGCATTGCGTTGCCGGTTCGAAGAACTCGGCTATCGCACTACCGACGCCGAGCTTGCCGACTGTTATAACATCGCCATCGCACAAGCCGATGAGGCGAAGCATGTGTCCGACCGAGACCTGCTGGCCATCATTCGCCGGGTACGCCAAAATCAGGCGACGCCAGAAGGAGCCGCGGAATCAAACGTAGCCGCAGCACGTTAGCCTCAAATGGTGCGGAACTGTGTTCGATCGCTATTGGACAAGAGATTTTGAATAGACGACAGTAGATACGAAACGGAAGGAGGTCAGACATGTCCGGACTCTACAAGACAATCGCAACATTGCCAGGAGACGGGATCGGTCCGGAAGTGACCCGCGCTGCTGTACAAGTTCTTACGGATTGCGCAGCCGTGTTCGGTCATCACTTTGAATTTCGCGAGTTGCCGTTCGGCGGCTCCGCAATTGACCGCAGCGGCCAGCCGCTGCCGGCGGAAACGCTCGCGGGATGCCGTTCGGCGGATGCGGTCCTTCTCGGCGCGATTGGCGGACCAAAATGGGACAGCCTCCCGCTCGGCAAGCGGCCGGAAGCAGGGCTGCTGGGCTTGCGCAAAGCTCTCGGGCTTTACATCAATCTGCGTCCCATTCGCCTGCGACGCGCGCTCCGCGGAATCTCTCCTCTTCGCCAGGACCGCCTCGGAGCATGCGATTTCGAAATTGTGCGCGAACTCGCCGGCGGAATTTATTTCGGCAATCACGAAATGGCTGGTGAAGGCTCTAACGCATTTGCAACCGACGTCTGCGCTTATTCCGCCACCGAAGTCGAGCGCGTGGCGCGCTACGCCTTTGAGCGTGCAGCTGCGCGCCGCAGCCATTTAACCAGTGTGGACAAAGCCAACGTGCTGGCCACGGGCACTCTTTGGCGCCAGGTGGTTACTTCGATGGCAGGCGATTATCCCCGGGTCAAACTCGACCATCTCTATGTGGACAATGCAGCCATGCAAATTTTGCTGCGCCCCGACCAGTTCGACGTGATTTTAACCGGCAATATGTTCGGAGACATTCTCAGCGACGAAGCGGCCGCTCTCGCGGGCTCCATCGGATTGATCCCCTCGATGAGCCGCGGTCGTGAAGGCGCGCCCGCGCTTTACGAGCCTATTCACGGCTCCGCGCCTGCTCTGGCAGGTAAAGACGTTGCTTGTCCGCTCGGAGCAATTTTTTCAGCAAGCATGTTGCTGCGCGAATCGTTCCATCTCGAGGAGGAAGCGCACTGGGTGGAATCAGCCGTCGACCGCGTTCTTGAAAGTGGTTATCGCACGATGGACATCAGTTCGGCGGATGGCCGCGTGGTTCGTGGCTCGGAGTTTACGGAACTGATTCACGGCGAACTGCACGACGCGGTCGCTCACACGGAGCGCTACGGCTGGGGCGTTTAGCGTCTCCTAAGTTTCTGTACTACCGTCACCTGAAGAATTCTATCGGCTTCCTTCGTCAAAGGCCGCAGTCACTTCGTCGCGTACACCAAGAGCGCGCCTGTGGCTCGGAATTCGGCCAGCTGTTTGGCATCGCGAAACCAGCGCCCCGTGTAAATCTCGGGTGCGGGAGTTGGGTCGACGATCCGACGGTGAGCCGCCTTCATGAATCCGGCTTCACGAAACATTGCTGTCCATTCGTCGGCTGAAAGCAGATGCGTGGGTACGGCGAGCTTTTCGCCCCACTGGTGGCAATACGGATTATCTCGATAGTAGTTGATGAGGATCCAGGCCGAGCCGCCATCCTGGAGCACTCGGCGAATCTCGCGGATGCCCTTCGCGGGGTCAGGCCAGTAATAGGATGACTCGACCGAAATTACCTTCGAGAAGGAATCCGGATCGCACGGGATTTCGTCCACGGCGCCAGTAACAAATTCCAGATTTTGAAACTTCGGGCTGGCCTGCCGCGCTCGCTCGATCATTTCATCCGAAATGTCCATGCCGATGACGTGGCCCTGCGGAACTCGCTGCGAGAGAATTCTCGAAAGCCATCCGCCACCGCAACCCACGTCGAGGATCATGTCCGACCGCGCAATCTGCATCAGTTCGAGAGTCGGCTTCGTGATGGGCCAATGCTCGTGCTCCATCGATTCGCCTTTGCCCGCCTCGGCCCAGCGGTTAAATTCTTCGCGCAGTTGTTCTTGTGGCTTTGCTTTGGGCATGGATTCTTTCGACGGAGCTCGTCTCTCTCGAGCTGAACTCCTTTTGGGCTTGCGATGCTATTTTTCCACTTTCGCCAGGAGTTGGGCGAACTTCTGCTCGCGGTCCTTCTGGTCGAGACCTTGATAGGCCTCTGCAATCTGCGTGGTGTTCATTGAGCAGAATTTCGGGCCGCACATCGAGCAGAACTTCGCTTCCTTGTAGAAATCATCGGGGAGCGTCTCATCGTGCATTTTGCGCGCGGTCTCGGGATCGAGAGAGAGATCGAATTGCTTGTTCCAGTCGAACAGGAATCGCGCGTAGCTGAGCGCGTCGTCGCGATCGCGTGCGCCGGGGCGGTGCCGCGCCACGTCGGCAGCATGAGCCGCGATCTTGTACGCAATCACGCCCTGGCGGACGTCATCCGCATTGGGCAGACCGAGATGCTCCTTGGGTGTGACGTAGCACAGCATCGACGCGCCGTGCCAACCGATCATTGCCGCACCGATCGCGCTCGTTATATGGTCGTAGCCTGGCGCGATGTCGGTAACCAACGGTCCCAGCGTGTAAAAAGGCGCCTCGTAGCACAATTCGTTTTCCTTTTTCACCTGCAATTCGATCTGATCCATTGGAATGTGACCCGGGCCTTCGATCATCACCTGGACGTCGTATTCCCAGGCTTTCTTCGTGAGTTCTCCGAGGATCCGCAATTCCGCGAATTGCGCTTCGTCGCTAGCGTCGGCAAGGCAACCTGGACGCAGACCGTCGCCTAGCGAGAAGCTGACGTCGTGCTTCTGGAAAATCTTGCAGATGGCATCGAAATTCTCGTAGAGAAAATTCTGTTTCTTGTGGAAACTCATCCACTGCCCCAGCAGCGCGCCGCCGCGGCTCACGATTCCGGTAATGCGATTGCGCACCAGCGGCAAATACTCCCGCAGCACCCCCGCGTGAATCGTCATGTAATCCACGCCCTGCTCGGCTTGCTCTTCGATCACTTCGAGCATCAACTCGATCGTCAAGTCCTCGGCGCGCCGCACGCGAGAGAGTGCTTCGTAAATCGGCACCGTGCCGATCGGTACGGGCGAAGTTTCGATGATGGCCTTCCGGATCATGGGAATGTCGCCGCCGGTGGAGAGATCCATCACCGTGTCGGATCCGAAATGCACGGCTCGGTGCAGCTTCTCGAGTTCGTCGCTGACGTTCGACGTTGTCGCTGAATTCCCGATATTCGCGTTGATCTTGCAGCGAAACGACACGCCGATGCCCATCGGTTCAAGACTGCGGTGGTGAATGTTGGCGGGGATGATGGCGCGACCGCGAGCCACTTCCTCACGCACAAGCTCCGGCACGATTTTCTCGCGCTTGGCCACGAATTCCATTTCTTCGGTGATCGCACCCTTGCGCGCGAAGTGCATCTGAGAAAAATTCCGCACGCCGCCGTTCATTGATGCCGTTCGATTTTCGATCCAACTATCCCGCAAGCCCATGGGAGCCTCCATTTACCATCTCAAGGCAATTTTGCAATCGAGTATGAAGACATTCGATTATGGCACTCGGCTGCAGGCGCGGCAACCATCGGCCTTATGGCGCTGGCCCGGCGGATCAGTATGAGTTTCGTTTTTTTCGGCTGGTGATCACCCCAATGACCACCCCGATGGCCGCGCCGATTGCAACCCACTCCCCCATGTTGTGAGTGGCTGCTCCGATTGCTGCGCCCATTGCGATGCCGACCGCGATGCAGACACCCATCAGTTTCACCCTTCCAGTGGGAATTCCGCGTGTCTCGGCCTGCACTCTAAACACTTTAGGCTCGGACGGCAAGAACCACAAAATGACATCCACGGTCGCGGTGCTGCCGGCCTACGAAGCCGTCTGGCGGGAAGCTTCGCGCTCCGATGCGATTTCGGCGAGAAGGGTGCGAAGCTGCGTCGGATCCGCGACCGGCGGATGGCAGGAGGTTTCGACGCAGACCAGGGCTCGCGCGATCGTGCCGTCGAGATGCGTCAGTATTTCGCGGAGAGCGGGAGCGAGCGACGCGGACGCGATCTGTTCTGGCGTAACGCGCAGAACCGATTTGCCGTAGCGATAAACTTCGTTCGCGGCGCGCTCAAGTTCGGCCGCTTTCGAATCGCCGGCCGCACCCGTGATCGCAACTTGCAACGGATGTCGCGCGTGAAGCAGCGTTGCGAGACCATACGTCGCTGCAAATACGCCATATTGCGGAATCAATCCCACAAACGCTTCCAGCGTCTTTTCCGCCCAATCATGATAGGCGCGCTCGCCCGTAAATGCGTAGAGCCGATCGAGGACGATTGCTGCGGCGGAATTCGCGCCCGGCGTCGGCGAATCCTGCAGCGGCTTGCGGCGGACTTCGAGACCGCCCATCGGTGGCGCATCCTTTGCGCGATCGAAGAATCCCCCCCCGTCGGGATCGCCGAAACGCTCGACTGTAAGCCTCATGGCGCGCTCGGCAATATCGAAATATCGGCGAACGAGAGTTACTTCGTAGGCATCGAGCAACGCGGCGATTGCAAACACCTGATCGTCGAGCGTTCCTTCCAGGCGTGGGCCACCGGCGCGATGCTGGAAGCCCTTCGATTCATCCCAGGCTTCGGAGAGAATGCGGTCGAGCGTCTTCAGCGCAAAATCTCGGCAGTCGTCGCGTCCAAGAACGCGCGCCGCATCGAAATACGCAGTGGCAAACATCGCGTTCCAGCCAACGTAGACCGTCTCGTCAATAGCGGGGGTAGGATGGCGTTTGCGGCGCGCGGCCAGCAGTTTCCCCTTTGCACGCGCTAATAGAAGGCGAGCGCCAGCTTCATCGACCGCGAGCCGCTTCGCAAGATCCTCAATATTCGAAGTGACCCACAGCACGTTTTTCTCTGGATTGTGATGCATTTCGCCGTGCGATTTCACGTCGTAATAGATTTCTATCGCCCGTGCTTCTTCTGCAGAAAGCACAGAGCGAACTTCAGCGAGCGTCCACGTAAAATAATCGCCATCGTCGTCGAGTGTTTGGTCCGCATCCTGACTCGCGTAAAAACCGCCGTGTTCGCGGTCGGAAAGCACTTCGCCAACCCAGAAAATAATGCCCTCGGCCGTGTCGCGAAAAAGCGGCTTCTGCATAACCTGATACCCGTGAAGAAAATTCTTCAGCAGTTCCGAATTGTCGTAGGTCATTTTCTCGAAGTGCGGCACGCACCAGCGTTCATCCACCGAATAGCGGTGGAAGCCGCCGCCGATCTGGTCGTACACGCCGCCAAGAGCCATGGCTTCAAGTGTCCGCTCGGCCACATGCAGCAACTTAGGATCGCGGGTGACCTGGTACCGTTCGAGCAGCAGGTCAATTGCCGCCGAATGAGGAAATTTTGGGGCGTTGCCAAAACCGCCGTGCAGTTCATCGAAGAGATGCAAAGCAGACTCGACAACCGAGTCTACGGCGCCTGCATCGAAGGTCCCGTGCGCGCCGTGAAAGATTTCAGCTTTGGCCACGGACTCTTCCAGGGCGCGCGCTGAACTGTCCACTTCCGATCTCTTGGTTTTGAATGCTTCGGCCACTCCCAGAAGAATCCGTTTGAAGCCGGGACGGCCCATGGCGTCTTCCGGTGGAAAATACGTGCCGCCAAAAAAGGGCTTTCCATCTGGGGTAAGAAATGCCGTAAGCGGCCATCCGCCCTGGCCTGAGATCGTGCTGATCGCGGACTGGTAGCGCGCGTCCACGTCTGGGCGCTCGTCGCGATCCACCTTTACGGGGATGTAAAATTGATTGATCATCGCCGCGATTTCGGGATTTTCGTAACTCTCGCGGTCGATGACGTGGCACCAGTGGCACCACACCGCGCCGATATCAAGCAAGATCGGCTTCGATTCCGCACGAGCGCGATCGAATGCTTCCTGGCCCCATTCCCGCCAATCGACAGGCTGATGGGCTGCCGAGCGCAAATACGGGCTGGCCGAATCCTTTAGTCGATTTTCAGTGGGATGCGTCACTCAGTCACATTTCCGGGGCGATCAGCGAGAATCATTGAATCGGACTGCGATAATCGGCGTCGCGCGGGTCCAGCGGCTTGCGTCCGCCGAATCCTTCGTCCTGGCGATGGTAAAAGCGGATGCGATCTTCGCCAAGCTTCCAGCAGAGGTACACTTCCTCATTGTTGATGCGTGCGGGAAAATCGAGCAACCCGATGTCGAGGTCCTTCACCACGCAACCTGTGGCGTGAATGCGGTCGAGCGCTTCTTGAACCGCATTTCCCTGGCGGGTGTGTTCCATTCGAGTTCCGGCCGCGTTTTCGTAAGAAACTTGCATGCCGCCCGAGCGGCGAATGCGCTCTGCTAGCGTGCTAAGCGTCTCCTCCGCATCCACCATTTTTCGGCGCGACTCCATCGCCTCAATCAAGAGCGGCTCCAGTTGAACGCGCAGGCGCTCGGCTTCGGTCAACGAAAATAGCTTGGATTCTTCATCAGCCATAATCGATTTCGGTTTTCGGGTCAGCCGCCGATCGAGACCATCGTGCGCGACGGCGGCACGAAATCCCGCTCGTTGATGCGGTGTCCTTTTTCCTTTTCGGCTACGATCGAACGGATCTCGTCAGCAATGTTTTCGTCGCTCGCTACGCCGCGCAATAGGAATCTCACGTCGTGATCGTCCTTGCTGAAAAGGCACGTGCGGAGCTTACCATCAGCAGTCAAACGGATGCGAGCGCAATGCCCACAGAAAGGCTGAGAAACCGGCGCGATTAATCCGATTTCTCCGCGGCCATCCGAGAATCGGAATTTACGCGCCGTTTCGCTGCGCTCGTGGGCGATGGGGAGAAGCGGCCAGCGAGCGGAAATGCGGCGATGAATCTCCGCTGCGGTGACCACGAGGTCGCGCGTCCACGCGCGATCGGCATCAAGTGGCATGTATTCGATAAAACGCATGATCAAATCGCGTTCGCGCGCGAATTCCGCGAAAGCTTCCACTTCATCGTCATTGATGCCGCGCACTAGGACCGCATTCACCTTGACGGGCCGCAGTCGCGAAGCCTGCGCCGCGTCGATTCCTGCAATCACCTGGTCGAACGTGCGTGTCCGCGTAATCCGTTCGAATTTTTGGCGATCGAGCGAATCGAGGCTAATGTTGATGCGATCTAGCCCCGCAGCGACCAGCCGGTCGCATCGTTCGGCGAGAAGGAAAGCGTTCGTGGTCATCGAAAGATCTGCCACCCCTGTCGCTTTCAGCCTCGCTATAAATTCCTCCACGCCCGGACGAACGAGCGGTTCGCCGCCCGTGACCCGCACCTTGCGAATCCCCATGCCAACCAGAATCCGCACCAGCCGCTCGTACTCCTCCCATTCAAGCAGTTGGCCCGCGGGCATGTGATTTTCGTGATTTGCCGAACGGCAATAGACGCAACGGAAGTTGCAGCGGTCCGTGACCGAAACTCGCAAGTCCGTGATCTGCCTGCCGAATTTGTCTGTGAGCGCCATTTCAACTTTCACCGTGGAAGCATTTCGCTCAAATAAAAATGCCCAAATCCAGGTTTTGGAAATGGGCGATGGCTCGCAGCGGGTTATTTCCGCGAGTCGTTCTCCTTTCCAAAACGCCGACGATTCAGAACAGATATGTCCTGTTCCAATACGCGGCGAAGGGAGGCGCGGGCGTTTCCACCCGGGCCCTTGTCCCGGCCAGTCGGGACGCGTCCACGCAACCCTGGGATTTCTCTCCGCCAGGCGGCGAGGATCGAAGAATTCAATCTCATTCTACGCCGAGCGAATGGCAGGAGCAAATGCCGCTGCTCGCTGGTAAGCCCTCGAGTAAGAGCCCAGTTCAATGACGTGCTTGGAAAGCGTTCACTCCAACTCACGCGGAATCAGCGGACCAAAAGCGGCGCGACAGTAAACTCCATGGCGTTGTGTGTCGCTCCGATTATGGTAGAGTTGCGGGCCGATGCGCATCTTCGTTCTCGGAGTGGGCGGAACCGGCTCCCTGCTCGTACAACTGCTCGAGCGCCAGGGTCACTCCGTCTGGTGCGGTGATCGCGACGTCGATCGTGCGCGGAGATTCCTCGGAAAAAAAAGTACAATCGAAGTTCGCGAGACCAACGCGCGCAATCTATGGTCGATTATTCGCGCTGCCCGTGGCGCAAATTTGATCGTCAACGCCTCGCCCTCCGTTTATAACGAAATTATCCTTCGTGCGGCGCTGCGATTGCGCACGCATTACCTTGATTTCAATTCGCATCTCAATCGCTCTCCTTTTCGGCCCGAGCAGTTCCGCTATCACAAAAAATTTCTCGCCAAGAATCGCGTGGCGCTGGTCTGCACTGGGGCGGCGCCCGGCTTGACGAATCTGCTCGCCAAACGCGGCGCGGAACTCCTCGATTCGGTGGAATCAATTCAAATCCGGCTTTACGAAAGCACCGAGAGCAAAGACCCGGTTTCCACCTGGTCGGCGGACGGTGCGTATGACGAGGCCATTTCGCGCCCGCGCGTGTATCGCCACGGACGATTTTTCCTGGCGCGGCGGTTCGACGAGCGCGAAAATTTCCGATTTCCACCGCCGATTGGCCCGGCGCCGGTGTATCTCGCGGCACAGGATGAAGTCTGCATGCTGCCGCGCGTGATCGCGGTGCGCGACGTAGACGCGAAAATCGGCGGCAATGATTTCGAGCGCCTGCGCCGGTGGTATCGCCAGGGCCGGCTGAATCGTTCGCAAGGGATGGTCAGCAAGCGCTTTCCGAAAACGCCCACACCGCGAGCGGTCGCGAAGCTGATCCGCCGCGGCGTACTCGAAAATGCGCGTTTTGCTGCGGCGGTTCTGGTCCGCGGAGAAAAGGACGACCAGCCGCTGCTCGTGCGCTGGGACGCCAGTTTTCCCACGCTCTATCAGCTTCGCCGCCGTGGCCTGACCGCCACGCCGATTTCCTACGCGACGGCCCACCTTGCCGCGCTCTTTGTGAAACATTTTCCGCGCGATTCCGCGGGTGTGATGGGCCCTTCCGAGCTTGCCGTTGAAGCGCGCCGCGCGATCCTGGCCGATGCACGCTCCCAGGAATTGCGTACTTCGCTCAAGATTACGAAGCTAAAACATCAGGATGACGAAGATTGACGTGTGCGCCTTCGACTGCTCGATGTCTAATACAGCCGTCAGAACGGTGCCACGGGAAGTTTGAACACACCGAAATCGATTAAGCCGTTCGCGACGAATTGGACGGCCAGAGCTACCAGCAGAAGTCCCATTAATCTCATCATGATTCTGATTCCCGTCTCGCCCAAATAGCGTCGCACACGGCTCGCGCCTGCGAGCACTAAAAACGAAACATACGCACTCAAAATGATCGTGGCGTAAATCACCACGTGCTTCCATATGGAGTGCGATTCTCCGACCAACACCATCACCGTGGAAATCGCTCCGGGGCCCGCCAGCATCGGCATCCCCAACGGAATGATGCTCGCGTCGCTCTTAGCCGTCCCTTCCTCGGTTTCTTCCGGCGTCACTTTCGTGCCAGACTGCCGCGCCTGCAACATGTCCAGTCCGATTTGAAGCAGAATGATTCCTCCGGCAATCTTGAATGCAGGCAGCGTGATACCGAAGGCCTTGAAGATCAAGCTGCCTGCCACCGCAAACGAGCACAGCACGATAGCGCAGGTCCATGCCGAACGCCGGGCCATGCTTCGCCGCTCAGCTTCCTGAGAATCAGCGCTCATCGCGAGAAACATTGGGATTACGGCGAATGGATCCACCAGAAAAAATATGGACGTGACGGACAACAGCACGAACTCGAAGACTTGAGTGACGGAAGGCATGGGTGAATCGGTCGTGTTGAGACCGCCGGC
>JANWJR010000122.1 GCA_025451835.1 Candidatus Acidiferrales bacterium
GCGTGCCGTAAACGCGATACGGGAAGCGATTGTCCGTGGTGAGGTGATAAATTTGCGCGGTTGGCTGGTTGTACCATGAACTCCAAGTGGCGCCGCCGTCGAGGCTCACGACCACACCCTGGTCGCTCCCCAAAACCATTCTTTGCGGATCGTCCGGCGCAACCCAAAGCTGATGATAATCGTCGCCGCCGGGCGCGCCCTTGATCGCCGTGAAATTCTCGCCACCATCGGTCGAGCGATAGAGCGATACATTCGGGACGTAAACGACATTGGGATCGCGCGGGTCAGCCGTAACCCCTCCGAAATACCAACCGCGCTGCCAGATGCGAGTGTCGGACGAAACCCGCCGCCAAGTCTGGCCGGCATCGTCCGAACGGTACAGTCCGCCTTCGCGCGCATCCACAATCGCGTATACGCGATTGCCGTTTCCGCCCGGAGCAACCGCGATTCCGATTCGGCCCAAACCGTCGCTGGGGAAACCGTGTCCGACGATCTGCGTCCAAGTAGCGCCGCCATCCGCGGACTTGTACAGCCCGCTCCCCGGTCCGGCCGCGGGCGGGTAGGACGTCCAGGGCGGGCGTCGCGCTTGCCACAACGACGCGTATACGGTGCGGGCGTTAGCTGGATCAGAGGCCAGATCGATCGCGCCCGTGTCATCGTTTTTTGAAAGGACCTTCGTCCAGTTCGCGCCCCCGTCGGTCGAGCGATAGACGCCGCGCTCGGAATTCGGCCCGTAGCCATGTCCGAGCGCTGCTACGAGGACGAGGTTCGCGTCGTGCGGATCGACAAGTACGCGGCCGATCTGTTCGGTGTTGCGCAGTCCAACATTCGTCCACGTCGCGCCGCCATCGGTTGATTTGTACACCCCGTCGCCATAGGAAATATCCGAACGCATGTCGGCTTCGCCCGATCCAACGTAAATGATTCGCGGATCGGACGGAGCCACGGCAATTGCGCCGACGGACGAGATTGGCTCGCCGTCGAAGATCGGCTCCCACGTGCGACCCGCATTGAGCGTCTTCCAGACGCCTCCGCCGACCGCGCCGAAATAATATTGGTACGGTTTTCCGGGCACCCCGGTGACGGCAATCGCCCGGCCGCCGCGAAATGGGCCAATCAGCCGCCAGCGCATTCCTGCAAAACTCTGCTCGGTCGATTGTTGCGATAAGGCTTGATGTACGCCGAAAGATAAAACGCTGAAAGTAATTGCAGTCAGAATGAATATCCGCAAACGAATCGAAGTCATCGTCATCCCCGCTTTCGGCTGCAAAGTATACACCATTGGATTTTCGAGCAGCTCCGGTGGCAGTGCGACGCTCGACCACGGCAGCAGCCTGTGGCAAGATGAAGTTCTGGATACATTCGTCCACGAAACGAGGATACGGCCATGGCAAGAGCTACTTTCGCGGCAGGCTGTTTTTGGGGCGTTGAAGAAGCATTCCGGGCATTGCCGGGAGTGAGTGCGACGACGGTCGGCTATACCGGCGGATCAATGAAGAATCCAACGTATAAGGATGTCTGCGGCGGGCGCACTGGCCACGCGGAGGCTGTTGAAGTGGAATTCGATCCGGCTCAGATTTCCTACCTTCAGCTTCTTTCCGTGTTTTTTCAGAGCCACGATCCGACTACTCTGAACCGCCAAGGTCCCGATATCGGAGCGCAGTACCGGTCCGCGATATTCTTTCACGATGCAGAGCAGGAGGCCGGAGCTCGCGGCGCAAAAGCGGAACTGGAGAAGAAGGGCATTTTTAAGCGTCCGATCGTGACGGAGATTGCGCCGGCGTCAGAGTTCTATCGTGCCGAAGATTACCACCAGCAATACCTGGAAAAGCGGGGAATGCGTTCCTGCCATGTTTAGCAGAATTACCAGAAGATGCAGACAATCACTTCGCGAAAAAGAGATCACAAGGTGTTGAATGTGGCGCCTTTTGGAGCGCGCCGTTTCGCGGGGAGAATCAATCGCGGTACTTCGAAGGGCTTTCGGCCAATTCGCGCCAAGTGAAGGCGATAATCGCCGCGACCGCTCCGATTGCGATCAGCTTGATGACAAGATGTTTGTTGGTTACGCGAGTCACGCCGTACCTTTGTGGCGGCGGTCCCGGCTCGAGATCCACTTTGTAGGACGAACCCCCGGCGATGGTGTGGACGTCGCCGTTGTAATCCAGGATCAAATCACCTTTGAAGGCGGAGATGATCATTTGTTCGGGACCGGTGATCGCCACTTGGCCATACACTGGACCTTCCGCAGGCTGGATAATTCCCACGGGAGTTTCAAGCTGGAAACGATCGGCCGGCGACGTTGAGAAAGCGACGGTACCGCGATTCAATGTCGCCTGTGTGACCTGATCGATTTCCGCGAATCGCACTTCTGTGTTCCCCATCAAGTAAATCTGGCCGCTCCCAACCTTGAGGCGCAGCGTGCCGTTGGGATCGGTGTCAACGGCGTCGCCGGGATAAACGGTCGCTCCCACGGCAGCCGCCATGGCTTCCAGTCTGGCGCTCTGAGCCTGGACCACCATTCCAAGGGGTTTTTCCGCTGCCGCCATAGCCGGAAGATTAAGAAGGCCCCCAACCAAAATCGCGATAAGTGTGGAACGAGCGATGAACCGCACGACTACTCCTTAGAGGGGGGCACCACAGTTAATGTAGATAGCTCAAGGGGATGTGTCAATAGGTGCGAAACGGTAGGCCCGGCAATGGACCCGGTTTGGCTTCCCGCAAACTGGCAGCCGTGAGGGCTATTGACATGGCGGGACAAGCAGGGTAGCTTTGCCGACACTTCACCGTCTGAGAACTGGGTTCCGGTTGCAGAGCCACGATATATTGGCCTGTAACCGCGATTTGTTCCAGCCGGTCCGGAGGCCCCAGCCCATGAATCGCACGATACGTTCCGCATGTATCTTCGGAGCAATTTGCGTCTGTTTCTGGCTTTCACTCGGTCCCGCGCTGAAGGCAGGCGACACCTGGCTGCCGATTCCGCCAGAAGATCTCGCGATGAAGGACAATCCCGCCAGCCCCGGCGCGAACGCAATGATTTTGTACCGGGAAAGCACGGTCAATGAAAAGCTGGCGGTAGTCGACGGACCGTTTATAAAGGAGTATGTCCGGATCAAGGTTTTTACGCAGCAGGGCGCAAGCGAAGGCGACGTGCAGATTTCGTTTTTCAAGGAATCAAGCGATATCAAGGATATCCAGGCTCGCACCATCCATCCCGACGGAAGCATCGTGAACTTCGACGGCAAGGTTTTCGAGAAAGTGGTGGTACGACGCAGCGGCCTGAAGTTCCTCGCAAAAACGTTCACCCTTCCCGACGTTCAGCCCGGTTCGATCATCGAGTATCGCTATCGGCAACAGTTCAAGCCGGCGCATGTCTATGACGAAGAATGGACGATATCGGGGGAGCTTTTCACGCGTGAAGCCCGTTTCGCGATTATCCCTTACCATTCCGATTACGAAAATTTGCCTCTGTATTTTCGAATGTTCGCGCTGCCTGCCGCCGACAAGCCCGAACTCCAATCGGATGGTTCTTACACCATGACGGTGCATAACGTGCCAGGGGTCGAGGACGAGCCACTGATGCCTCCGCGAAGATTGCTTGAGGCCCGCGTCGAGTTTTTCCACCGCGATGCGGATGCGCCCGAAGCCGAGACGATGGAGCAATTCTGGGCCCGCACGGACAAGAAGTGGAACGGCAATCTCGATCACTTCGTAAACAAGAAGAGTGTCCTCGAAAGGGAAGTGTCTCAAATCGTCAGCGCCAACGATTCTCCGGAGATGAAACTCCGGAAAATCTACGCGCGCGTGCAGCAAGTCCGCAATTTGTGGGTGGAACCCGAGAGAACGGCGCAGGAACAAAAAGAAGAAGCGTTGAAGAAGAATTCAAACGTGGAAGATGTCCTGAGTCGCAACTACGGGACGGGCCCGCAGATCAACTTTCTTTTCGTGGGATTGGCGCGCGCCGCCGGGTTTGAAGCCAGCGAAGTGTACGTTGCACCGCGCAACAGTAACTTCTTCTTTCCGAAGATGCAGGATACCAGCCAGCTCGCAGCGGACATTGTATGGGTAAAGGCGGGCGCCCGTGATTATTATCTCGATCCTGCCGCGCGTTATTACCCCTTCGGCTTGCTGCCTTGGTATGAATCCGAGACGAAAGGGTTGCGCGTTGGTAAGCAAGTGGATTTCGTGGACATTCCGAAGGAGGCAAGTTCCGACGCGACAACTTCGCGGCTGGTCGATCTGACAATCGATAGCGAAGGAAATGCCACAGGCAATATCCAGGTGGAATTCACGGGCCAGCGCGCAGCCGGCCGCCGGGAAGCTGATCGTAACGAAGACCAGACCGGGCGGAAGAAGGAGTTCGAAGATCTGATTCGCGGTTGGCTGTCGAGCGGGGCAACGATTGAGCTTGCGGATGTCAAAAACTGGGACGATAACGCGGCGCCGTTAGTCATCGATGCAACGGTCAAAATTCCCGGGCTCGGGACGCCTATGGGACGCCGGATGCTCGTGCCAGCCACGATTTTCCAGGCATACCAGGTGGCGTCATTTGAAACGGCGAAACGCTCGAATCCCGTGTACTTCAGCTTCCCGTACGAAGAAACGGACGATGTGAAGCTGCATGTGCCCGCGGGATTTAAGATTGAGACGATTCCGGCATCGAAAAAGGTGAGCCCGGGCGCCGCCGTGTCGTATGACCTTTCGGCGGCGCAAGAACAAGCCGCTATCGAAGTAAAGCGCCATTTGGCGGTGGGCGGCTGTCTCTATTCGGCCCAATCGTACGGTGCGTTCCGGGCATTTTTCGATACGGTCAAGTCGGATGATGAATCGCAAATCGTGCTCCAAAATGCCGAGACTGCAAAAAACAATTAGCCCCATCGTTCTGGCATCGGCGATCGCTGCAATCGCCATCTTGTGGTGTCCGCGGCCGGCAAAGGCCGACAACGCTCCGGATTGGCTGCGCATCGCGGCGCACGAAAAGCTGCCCGCCTATCAAAACGATCCGGTTGCCGTCGTTCTTCTCGATGACGAGCAAGTCGTTGTGAAAGATGACGGCGAGGTCGAGGTCAGAATTCGCCGGGCGTATAAGCTTCTTCGTCCGGAATCGCGCGAACGCTATGGCTATGCTTCTGCCCACTGCGACAACGAGACCAAAATATCGTCCTTCAAAGCATGGACAATCACCGCCGATGGAAAAGAATTTGGATTGAAAGAAAAAGATGCAGGCGAGACGGGCCTATCGGCCGACGCGCTTTACAGCGACGTACGCGTGAAATACTTGCGATTTCCAGAGGCCAATCCCGGAAACGTGGTCGGATACGAAGTCATACAGAAGCAACGACCTTATGTGTTTGATGACGTCTGGGATTTTCAATACACGGTGCCCGTGCACGAATCCCGCTTTGCTCTGCAGCTGCCCGCCGGCTGGGAGTTCAGCACTTTCTGGTCCAATCATGCCGAGGAGAAACCGCAGACACCCGGCCCAAATCAATACATGTGGGAAATTACCGAGAGTCCGGCAATCGAGGTCGAGCCGGAAATGCCGGCCTGGGAATCCATCGCTGGTCGCATGGGCGTGAAGTACTTTCCGCGGGATCCGGGGATGCGCAAGAAAACCACCGGCTCCTGGAAGGACATCGGACTCTGGTACAACGGCCTGACTGCATCGAGCCGTACACCCACGCCGGCGATTCAGCAAAAAGTGGCGCAGTTGACGGCAGGAATGTCCGACCCGCTGGAAAAGATGAAGGCCCTTGCAGCGTTCGTGCAACGCGATATTCGCTATGCCGCGATCGAAATAGGCATCGGAGGCTTTCGCCCCCACGCCGCTGCCGACATTTTCACGAATGCGTACGGCGACTGCAAGGACAAGGCGACTCTGCTCAGCACGATGCTGAAGGAGATCGGGATTGATTCGTACTATGTGGTCATCGATACGGAGCGGGGCGTGGTGCAGCCAAATTTCCCGTCCATGGATTTCAATCACGCGATTCTTGCCATCCGGCTTCCCGATACGGTTCCCGACGCCGCTCTTTACGCGATTCTGAAAGATCCGAAACTCGGCCGGCTGCTTTTCTTCGATCCGACTAATTCGCACGTGCCGTTAGGATACGTTCCCGCGTATTTACAGGATACATATGCTCTGCTCGCTACACCGGACGGTGGCGAGCTCGTTTCCGTTCCTCTGCTGCCCGCTTCGACAAACCGCCTGATTCGGACGGCCCAGTTGGAGCTGAGCTCGACCGGCAATTTATCGGGTGAGGTTCGCGAACTGCGTTGGGGCGCTCCGGCAACGAGCAGCCGCGACCAACTGCTGACCACGGAGCCAGCGAAGCGCGGCAAAGTCTTTGAAGATTTTCTCGGGAACTCGCTCACCGCGTTTACGCTGATGGGTGCCAGCGTCGGAAATCTGGAGCAGTACGATCAGTCACTGACCCTGGACTACAAATTTTTTGCGCGAGGATACGCAAAGAGCGCCGGCGACCTCCTGGTGGTGCGGCCGCGAGTTTTAGGACAAAAAGGTTCGGACATCCTGAGCGGCAAACCGCGGAAATATTCGATCGAATTTCCGGACGCCACGCGGCAAGACGATGATTTCGAAATTACACTGCCTGCAGGTTACGTGGTGGACGAACTGCCGCAGCCGGTGAAAGCGGAATGTCCTTATGGAAGCTACCAGAGCCATGTGGAAGTCAGCGGAAACACGCTGACCTACAAGCGCACGTATCAAATCAACGACATCATCGTGCCAACCGAGAAACTCGGCGAAGTGCGCGGATTCTTCCAGCAGATTGCGTCGGACGAGCGGTCGAGCGCAATCCTTCGTAAGACGAGCCCGTAATTTCGGGCCTCTACAATCGAATTTCAGCAGTCCTTGCCATGCGAAAAGTCCCGGCGCAGGTTGCATTTAATCCATTCATTCAGGACGAATAAACTCCAGGGTCGCGACCATGAAGTTCGCCCTCGGCAAAAATCGCGCCAGACTCGATCGGCGAACTGCCCGCTCACATAAGGTTCGAGTGCGGGCGACCAATCCCTCAATCCCGCGGCGACACGGTTTCCGAGAGCTCCGTTGAGCCAATTCTTCCACGGGAATGTGAAGGTGCGTTTCTTTTGGGTGACGATCTCTTCCGGCAAGAGATCGCCGAGAGCTGCAACGAGCAGTCCCTTCGAGCGGGCAACATCTTTCGTCGAGCCAGGTAGCGAAAGCATGTATTCGACAAGCGGCGTATCCAGAAAGGGCACGCGCACCTCGAGCGAATGGCGCATGCTCATGGCGTCCGTGTCCCGGAGAAGCGTACTGGCAAGATAGGATCGCAATTCCAGCCATGAAATCGCGGTAAATTCATCCATCGATTTTGACTGCTGGGCCGCTTCGGAAAGCCACCGTTTCCAGGGCGGCTGGTTCCACATCGCTTGGTCCTCGCGCACTTGCGAGGAAATCGCATGAGGAGTGAAGAGCGTTCGCGTGAAGAAGTACGGATGTTCAAACGATTGCGGATCGCGCCAGGCCGCGAGCGCCTTTCGGAAGTAGTCTGGCGAAGGCCCGAACGAATGGGAGGCGCTTTCGATGCCGTGAGCGGCGAGCTGCCGGAAACCGCGCGGGAAGAACCGCGCTAATTTTGCAAGCCCGCCGGCAACTCCGGCCGCCGCAAACGATGTGTAGCCGCCGAAAAGTTCGTCGCTGCCCAGGCCGGAGAGCGCCACTTTCAATCCTGCCTGGCGCGCAGCCCACGAAACAAAATAGCTGTTGACGCCGTCCATGCTGGGCTGA
>JANWJR010000123.1 GCA_025451835.1 Candidatus Acidiferrales bacterium
CTCGCGGGTGGCCTCTCGTGATGCGCCGCATGCAGCTTGCCAGAATCTTTCTGGATTGATCTCTGCATGCGCGGGCTGTGGAAAATCGGGCGCATAGGATTGCGTGCTCTTGGCAATCACTTCGGCGGTCGCGCGAAATACCACGGCCTTGCATTGGCTGGACCCGAGATCTATCGCGAGTAAGCTCATCGGGTCAGAGAAATCGGCGTGCGCGCAAAGTGATCCTCCGAGGACGAACCCCCGCCTCGGTCACGCGCGCGATGCCGCGGCTAATCGACACGCTTCGCACGCCCCGAAAATCCTTGGGAACCGCGAACAACAAAATCATAAATCGAACCTTCGCTTCCGACTTCGCCGGAAGCCACCGATAAACGGTCTCGCCGAACAGCCGGTTCTGTTCTACTGTCTCGCGGCGTGGAATCGCGAACGGTGTGGTACTGAATTCCATGCCACGACAAAATGTCTTGCTTCGCCAAGGCGCGTGCGACTGCTGGAAGCGTTCGATCCAACTGCCTACCCACGGAAAATCGGCGCGACGAAACGCGTACACGATGCCCAGGCCCAGTTTAGGATTGCACGCCGACGTGAATCCGATCTTGAGTTTCGGATCGAGCAACTGCGCCGTGTAGTGCTCGAACCGATCTTCCGGAATCGTCCGCAGGTCTATGCTCCCGCCTCCAATCGCGGGAGCTCGCGGCCATTTGAATTCGACATTTGGTTTGATTAGCGGGCGCGAACTGTAGCTCGGCGGACAAGCTTTCGCATGCGTCGCTGGCATGTCAAACACCGTCACTTTCGGCTCGACAAAGGGCGGTCCAAACGTCACGTGCTCGTTCCACGAAATCGGCCGGTCGAACGTGCTCAGGTTTACGGCTGTTTCTTCGCAGTAGATCACGGGGTGGCGGCGATCGGCAGAAAGCTCGCGCGTGAATTGAATTTGCGCTCCCGGAAGCAAAGCGCCGTAGGTCAGCGCTGGCCGCGAGCCGTTTGAAATACTTTGCGAGCCCCACTTTAGCGAAGGTGCTTCGCCGTGCGTACTATGTCCCGCTGCGATTTCATCCTTCGACGGTGGGCCGAAATAATCAAAACTCAAATTGTGTCCGGCGATTCCCGCAAGCAATCTTCCATCGGGCAGCGGCCCATACGTGCGTGAATGTCTTCCAGTGCGATACTTCTGCGGATCGATCGTCTTCCACGGCGGAACCCACAGCGGATTTACCCCGGCGCACGCGTTCAACATCAACTCGCTGATGTGCCCCCCGCCTTCGAGCACCGAAATTCGGCCCCACTCGCATTCGATTCGGTAACCGGCTCGGCCATGCGACACGTTCTCGGCACGGGAGACCGAGGCCTTCCTCGATTGGCGATTCCCCGCCTTCATTTCCTGACCGCGTGAGTGGTTCCGGAGCCGTCCAACACCGCGCGCGCCTTCTGCAAGAAGGATTCCATATCGTCCGCTTGAAATACATTTCGGCCGAAGAATACTCCGGCCGCGCCGGCCGCAACCACGCCGCGAACCAGATCGAGAGCCTCGTCGTCCGACGAGTAGCGGCTGCCCCCCAGGACCAGGATGGGAATCGGACAGCCTTCGACCACCCGGCGCATCGTCGCCGCATCGCCTGCGTAATCCGTCTTCGCCATGTCCGCGCCCAACTCCGCTGCCATCCGCGTGTGAAGATTCAGCCATTTCGGGTCGGCCGGGTTTGCAACGTTCTTGCCTCGCGCCAAGGTTTCGATGATGAACGGAATTCCGATGCGCTCGCATTCGCGAGCCACTTCCGCATTGCGCGCAATTTCCTTCGCCTCGAAGTCCGCGTCCCCCGTGCCGACCGCGAGATACGTCAGCACCGCATCCGCTCCGTGTCGCAAGGCATCTTCGGGACGCGCCAGCAAGCAACTCCTCAGTGGGCCGTTTCCGTCTTGTCCGGGCGTGCCCCAGAGCGTCGTCCAATCAATTCGCGCGATGATGCCAGGTGTAGCGCCGCCCAAAAGCGAATCGATGCATCCGCGCAGCAGCCCGATGTTCAGCAACAGCGCGTCCACTCCCGCGCGTGCAAAGCGCTGAATCTGTTCCCGTGGATTTTCCGTGCCCGGGATTGGACCGAGCACCAGCGCATGGTCGAACGCCACAACCAGAGATTTTTGTTTTGGTCCGCGTGAGATCCGGCTCAGACGGATCGCTTTACCACTTTCGCTCAATACAGCCCCCTCTTTCCTGGCTCCAAACGCAAAATCATCGTGCATCTCATTGCCGCGTCATTCTGGGGCCGCTTTGTGGCCGAAGAATTTCTCTTGCCTTCGCTCCGCGAGGCGAGATGCCTGGCTTGGCTCGAACTGATAGCCAAAACAATCCCCAGCGCTCCGCTAAACGAGATCGCGCGGAGCTGGCGACCCGCCTGCTCGATTCCCGCAGCGCTGCCGATATTCGCGAAACGTACCGGAGCTATTGCTCGTAGGCGCCGATATCGATCAAACCGCCTTTCGTTCGTGGATTCCCAGCATAGTCCACCGTCCCCACAATTCCCGAGCCGAGATTTACGCCAGCGTTCACTGCGGGCGAGCTCGACTGGATATCCAGGTTGGGCGGTGTGCCCAGGCTCACGAACTGCGGATCGAGGAACGGCGGTGAATGCGGATCGTTGCCGGTCTTCGAGAGATACGTCGAGTATCCGGTGTACGTCTTGTTCTGCCAGGTCCATAGCCCGTTCGGCGCGCCAATCGTCGAGTAATACAAATTGTAATCTAGAGTCGCGGGATCAGGCTCGGACGTGGTGTAACTATAGACGAATTGGCCCTGCGTCCCCGCATAGAGAATGTTATTTTCGAAAACGTTGTTGGTGGCGTAATACTGAACCTGAAACTCGCCCTCGCCCGTTTTCGCCGTGTCGTTCTTAAATAACGTATTGTTCACGATCGAGCAGTGATCGGTCCCGCCTCTTCTGCTGTCGTAGCCGCCGATCGTGATTCCAACTGAGTTGCTGTTGTAAACTAGATTGTTGCGCGTGATGATGTAGTCCGCTTTTTCCAGGCCCGGAGTCTGCCCGCCCGGATTTTCGCTCGACATCTCGATTCCGATGTCGGTATTGTGAACGAGGTTCCGTTCAATCGTGATTTGCGTCCCGCCATCCACGTAGATTCCGTCCGCCCCATAGCTGTGGTTGTTGCTGCCGGAGCCGTAGGCCGGATTGTGATTGGACGTGATGTTGTAAACGGTGTTGCCGCTGATCTCGCCATACCGCGCGCGATCGCACAACTCCGATCCGCACATCGATCCCTTCGGTGCGACACCTTCATAACCAATTGCTCCGATCGCGATATTGTTGTCGTCGTGAATCAGATTGTTGGTGATGCTGAAATTCTCCACGTTGCCATCCACCGAAAGCGTTTCGCTGCATCCCGTGGTTGTGTGATCGATTTCGTTGCCGCTGATGATCAGGTTGTCGATCGGAGCCGGCGCTTGCGTGCCGTATACGGTCATGCCAAAGGCATTGGCCCCGCATCCGGTGGCCGTCGTCGCGATGTTGTGAATATGATTGTTGAGTACCTGATCGTTGGTGCCGGCGCCCAAGATGTAGACGCCAATCGGCACATCGGCGCGTTTCGATGTCTTGTAATTCCGAATCTCGAATCCTTTGATGATGATATAGCTCTGGTTCTCGATCGTCACCAAGCCCCACTGCCCGCCGGGAATCGAGAGCCCTGTGCCGTCAATCGTTGCCAACTCGCCCGGATAACTTGAGAAGGTAATGGACCCGCCCGAGGCAGATCCCGAGCTGGGGATGCTGACCACTTCGTTGTAAATGCCCGCGCGGACGTACACCGTGTCGCCCGCCGTAACCGAATTGGCCGCATGCTGGATTGTCCTCCACGGAGACGAAATGCTTCCGGAATTGCCGTCGTTTCCGGATGTCGATACGTAGTACGTCGTGGCCGAGGTCGCCTGCGCAAAGGCAAGAGCAGCCCCCGCTACGCATAGCAGGAGCGCCGTTAATTTGGATATTCGTCGGGAAAACGGGGATGCTGCAAGACCGATCCATCGTTCCATACGAGCGCTGCGAAATTCCATGGTGTCCTCCTTTGCTCTTGTGGGCCCTGAAGATAATTCCAGCACGAATGAAGTGAGCGGGAGTGGCGTCCGCTGGCGAAATACGTCCGATTGAAGCCAATTGTTACTACAAACGAACAAATAATTGTCCTTTGGTGAGCGTTTGTCAACTAATTTTCCCCTTATTTCTGAAGGGCCTCGCATTCGAGGCTCGCTGAGGCTTACCGGGAAGATTGCTGTGGCTAGCGGATACGCGCGATTTCTGCCATTCCAACCGCGTCAGAGTTCACCGCTCGTCCAAAGGAATATCGAAGTTCACAAGGTCACCTCGAAACCCTCTTGTGCGATACGCCCCGTAGATCAAGCCAGCCGCCATCCACACGGAACCGGCGACCTTGGCCGTAGGATTCAGATTCCACCACAGGAGAAAACACACCAGGAATCCGAGGACCGGAGGCACGAGGTCGGTCCAGCCTCTATCGCGAGCCCGGATGTAATAGTGGACGAGCGACGCGGCATTCACTCCCATGAACGCAATCAGCGCGCCGAAATTCAGGAGGTCCACGCCGCGCGCAAAGCTGATCGTCAACGCTCCCGCCAGCGCCAGCGCTCCCGAAAATAAAATGTTGTTACGCGGAATGTGCCGCTTGGGATCGATCGCGCCGAAGAACCGCCGTGGAATCGCGTTTCCCCGCCCCATCGCGTAAAGCAGGCGTGCGGCGCCAAGTTGCGATCCCATTCCCGACCCAACGGTTGCCACGAGCAACGTCGCGTTCACCAGTTGCAGCAGCCACGCGCCGCCGGCCAGGCCGGCAACGTGAACGTATGCCGTAACCACGTCAGGAAAGGGCCGTAAAGGAGGCCAAACTAGCTGCGCCGCATAAACTTCGCAGGCAGCCAGCGCGCCCGTGACCAGGCAGACCAGCACGGTAGCCCACAAAATGTCGCGGCGCGGATTTTTCGCTTCTTCCGAGAGCGTCGAGATGCCGTCGAACCCGATGTAGGTGAGCACCGCAAGGGACGTTCCCCCCAGCACGGACCTCATCCGAAATGTGCTGGGATCGTAAAAGGGCCGCGTGAAAAACCCCCCGGTGTTGTGCGCGTGGCCAAAAATATATCGCGCGGCAACCACGAAAAAGATTGCGATTACAACTCCCATGGCGATCGCAAGGCCGTCGTTGATCCGCGCGGTTGTGCGAATGCCAAACAGATTCATCCCGGTGAATAGC
>JANWJR010000124.1 GCA_025451835.1 Candidatus Acidiferrales bacterium
CGCCGAAGTGATTGCCAAGAGCACGCAATCCTATGCGCCCGATTTTCCACAGCCCGCGCATGCAGAGATCAATCCAGAAAGATTCTGGCAAGCTGCATGCGGCGCATCACGAGAGGCCACCCGCGAGGCCGGGCGCGATCCCGTGCAAGCGGTCTGCCTGAGCTCGCACGGCGAGACATTCATTCCCGCGAATCGGGAGGGAGTCGCACTCGCGCCGGCGATCCTCAACATGGACAATCGCGCGGCATCGCAGGCCGCATGGTGCGAACGAACCCTGGGACGAAAGAGGCTATTCGAGCTAACCGGCCTCGTGGTTCATCCCACGTATCCAATCCCAAAAATTCTGTGGCTGCGCGAACATCGGCCGGATGTTTATGCAGCGACCGACCGATTTCTGAGCGTAACGGATTACGTGCTGCGCCGGCTGGGGCTGCCGCCGTACATTGACTACTCGCTCGCATCGCGATTTCTGGCATTCGATGTTCGCCGGCAGAAGTGGTCCCAGGAAATTCTCGATGCCGTGAATCTTGGCGCTGAGCGGCTGCCCATCCCGGTGCCGGCCGGAACCCTGGCGGGCAAACTTTCCGAGGATGCCGGGAGAAACCTGGGAGTGGCGGCAGGAACTAAAGTCGTGGTCGGCGGGCACGATCAGGCGTGCGGCGCCTTGGGATTGGGCGTGCTTGAAAAGGGGCGCGTCTCGGACTCGATGGGGACCTACGAATGCGTGTTGGCGGCGTCGGACGCGCCGAGTCTGGGAGATGAAGCTTTGGCTGCATGTCTAAATTCGTATTGCCACGTCGTGCCCGGCAAATTTGTGACGCTGGCGTATTTTCCGGCGGGCATGATGGTGAAATGGTTTGCCGAGTTGCTTTTTGGCGCGGATGCCGACGCCGACGCGTACGATCGCCTCGAATCGGAATGTCCGGCGGGCGTGACGGGACTGTGCATCGCGCCGCACCTGATCGGAACGTGCAATCCGGACTTCAATCCTCGCGCGCGCGGAATCATTTTCGGCCTGCGTCAGGGCACGAATCGCGGCGACATTTACAAGGCGATACTGGAGGGGCTTGCCTGCGAGCTCGCGCAAGTGGCCGAGTCGGTTGCCGCGGTGGCCGGCAATTTCAACGACATTTACGTGACCGGCGGCGGCTCGAGGTCGCAGGTGGGATTGAGGCTGCGCGCGGCGCTTACCGGACGGCGTTTGCACCTGATGCAATGTCAGGAATCGGTCTGCCTCGGGGCCGCGATTTTGGCTGGCGTTGCGTGCGGTGTTTACAGCAGCATTGCGGATGCTGTGAGCCAGGCAGTGCGGGAGAAGAGCGTTGTCGAACCCGAACCCTCACTCACGGCTGCATACACCCGGCAAAAAATGCAATATCGATTGCTTTATTCCGCGTTGGCGCCGGTTCGCGACTTCGGCGCTCGCACATCATAGGGGGGCTAGTGATTCAACCGACCATTGGATTCATCGTTTACGGAGTTCACAAAGACGGGCTGAAAGATCCCATGGGGATGCCGTTCATCGACGACGCGATTGTGGCCAGCGCGAAGAAAGCGCTTTCAGCGGCGGGAATCAAGCTCATCGAGCACGGCGTGGTGGTGGCAACGAAAGAAGAAGCTCGTGCCGCGATGAAGAAAATGAAGTCGGACGATGCGGTCGATGCCGTGGTGCTGTTCTCCGGCACATGGGTGTGGGCCGCACACCTGGTGGGCGCGATTCGCGATTATGCAGCCCTCGGCAAAGGCGTGGTCCTCTGGACGCATCCCGGATCGCAGGGCTGGCGGCCGGTGGGCGGGCTCGTGATGCACGGGGGGTTGCTCGAGATTGGCGTGCAGCACAAATTTGTGTACGGGGAGGCGGAGGATGCGGAGACGATCGCGAAAATCGTCAGCTACACGCGAGCTGCACACCTGAAGAATTTTCTGAATATGTCCACGATCGGAACTTTCGGCGGGCGGGGCATGGGACAAACTTGCGGCGTTGCCGATCCGTCGCAGTGGATGCGAATGTTCGGAGTGGACATCGATTCGAGAGACACAACCGAGCTGATCCGCACCGCCGAACGGCTGCCAGAGAAAAGGATTGACGATCTCAAGCCGCGCCTGAAAAAACTTTTCGGCGTTGCGCCGGAGCGAAATGTCGTCAACGATCATTCGATCCGCCTTTATCTGGCGCTGAAAGAAATCGTAGAGAGAGAGAAATTCGATTTTTACACGATTCAGTCGTTTCCAGGGCTTGGCGACGCCTACGCTGCCACTTGCTTCGCACAAAGCATGATGCTCGAAGACGGCCACGGCACGTCCACGCTGGGCGACTTCAATACCGCGCTCACGGTATTGCTGCTCACAAAGCTGAGCAGAGAACCTGTGTACTACGGGGACCTTCAGCACATCGACAAAAAGAAACGCGAGATCAAAATCATCGGCGATGGCGCATGCCCGCCGTCGCTAGCGGGAAAGCTAGGGCCGGCGGGATTTGCCGAACACGGAATTCCCACGGAAGGCGAGGCTGGGGGAGTGTCAGTGAAACTCGTATGCAAGGCAGGCGAAGGAGTGCTGGCGCGGCTGGGCCGCGTGAACGGCGAATTCCGGATGGCCATCACGCGCGCCAGTATTTTCGAGCCGCCGCAGGATCAGTTGGACCGGCGTTTACATGAATGCGGCATACCCTTCTGGCCGCATGGGTTCATCACTGCACACTGCGACATGGAGGCGCTGGTTCAGAACTGGACGAACGAATATGCATGCCTGGGCTATGGCGCGGACCTTTATCCTGCGCTAGCGGATTTCTGCGAGGTCACGGGCATCAAGCCGGTTTTGCTCTAACAAGTTGCCTGAAATCGGTGAGTTATTTCGCGGACAGATGAGGTTCCAAGGTCTTGTCCCGCATGCGAACGGCATGCTATAAATGCAATGCTGCTGAAAAACGTCGGCATGCGGGATTCGTATAGTGGTAGTACGCCACCTTGCCAAGGTGGAGGCGAGAGTTCGATTCTCTTATCCCGCTCCAGATTTTCTCAACGTTTATTTCTCGTAGACTGAACCATAGACGAAAGGCAAGCTGGCGGGCGTTGGTGCGGCGTGTTAGAGTCGCTGCCGCCTAAACGCGAACGCTCATGCTTGTCTACCTTTGCGGTCCCATTGAATTTGCGGAAGACGGCGGACGCCTTTGGCGGCGCAAGCTGGCGCCGTTTCTGCGCGAGCAGCTTGGCCACCGCGTTTACGATCCCGCCGAGGACGAGAAGAAAAACCTTAGCGAAGAAGAAGCCGCGAATTTTCGCGAGTGGAAATCCACGGACACCGAGCGATTCCGGCGCGTCATCCGCAAAATCATCGCCTTTGATTTGGACCTCATCGAAAACCAAGCGGACTATTTGATTTGCTACTGGGGATCTGCGTCGGCGCAAAGCGGTGGGACCTCAGCTGAGATCACACTCGCATATCGCAAGGGAATTCCCGTGTACCTGGTAACACCGCTTCCAGCGGCGGCGATTAGCGGCTGGATGCTCGGCTGCTCGGACCGCGTGTTTTGTTCGATCGAGGAGTTGAAGGAGTTCCTGACGGCGCGCTTCGCAGGAGAAAAGCAGACCCAGTTAGGGAAGGACCGGCAGAGACTTTAAGGATTATGAGAAAAATTATCATCGCCGTTGGAAGCACGCGCCGTCCGAAGCTCAAGGCTGTATCCGAGGCTCTGGAATCGGTTGGCTCTGCGCTCGATCCAAGCGCTCAATTCGAAGTCACCGGAGTGGAAGTGGAAAGCGGGGTGCGCCACACGCCGCTTTCACGGGAAGACATGATGGCCGGGGCGCGGAATCGCGCCGAAGAGTTGCGGCGCATCGCACGGGAGAGATCCGAGCCGTGGGCGTACTTCGTCGGCCTCGAAGGCGGCCTGGACGTGATACACGAGGGCGGGAGACGCTGGGCGTTTCTCGAAAACTGGGCCTACGTCGCGAGAGATTCCGGCCGCGGCTCGTTTGGACAATCCGGCGGCGTCCTGCTGCCGGATGTGCTGGTGAAGCGGGTGGTAGACGATGGCGTCGAGCTGGCCAATGCGATTGACACATTTGCGGGCGGTCACGGAATTCGAGACGCGCAGGGCGCCTGGGGAGTTCTTACGGGAAACCGCATCACGCGCCAGGATGCATTTCGCGTGGCGGTCATCAACGCCTTTGCTCCGTTCTTCAACGAGGGACTTTATCGGAGCGCAGGCGCGACAGCAGGGGACTGAGTTTCGACGCTACGAAGGCCGGCCAGCCTCGACGCGCTCGTAGGCACGCAGGCGGATGCCTTGGCGAGCCACAAGTGTTTGCGGCCTGCCCCTTGCCAGTGTTTCGCACCGACTACGTGCGCGTTTTTGCGACCCTGGTGAGGCTTAGCGGAGTGTCCCTTGGTTGGCACGCCGGATGGCTTCGCCAGCGCTGTGATGGTGAATGCCTCTCGTATGGGATCGCCTCCTGTGAGCCAAAACATTCCCGCGACGGAAGGTGCATGCGTTTATTTGAATGACATATAATGCGACGAGCGGGCGCACTTGTCAGTCGCTGATTGTGATACAGAGGACAGCGGGTGGCTGCATTTGCGCTGGGAACTTATTCGGCGCCACCTACGTAAGGTGAGGCATGAACATCCTGGAACCTTCCATACGTGATTTTTCGGTTGCCTTCCGCACACTGAAGAAACAACCAACCTTCGCAATCACCGCAATACTGATTCTGGCGCTTGGAATCGGCGCGCAGACGGCGGTGTTCTCGCTGGTGAACGGAATCTTGCTGAAGCCGTTGGCGTATCGCGATCCAAGCCAGCTTTACGCTGTTTCGGAAGTAGTTCCGCAGCTCAGCAATCAATTTCCGCGACTGCCTGTGAATGGCAACCATTACTTGCAATGGACGAGGCACTGCAAGACATGCGAAGGGATCGCGCTGGCAGATACCATGAACATGAACTTGTCGGGCCGGGGAGAACCGGAAAGAGTGATCGCCGAGAAGGTAACTGCGAATTACTTTTCGCTGTTGGGCGTTCCAGTGAAGCTGGGAAGATCGTTTGAGCCGGATGACGCGAAACCGGGACAGGATTTGGTGGCGCTGGTGAGCGAAGGCCTGTGGCAGCGCAAGTTCGGCGGAAATCCTGCAATCGTGGGCCAGGCAATCACACTGGACGACCGGCCGTTTACCGTGATTGGGGTTCTTCCCGCAGATTTTCGGTCGCCTGCGTGGCCGATGCTTGGACCGGGCATGAGCGATCACGTCGATGTGTTCCGCCCGTGGGCGATGAAGGACAGTGATTTCGAGACGGCGGGTTCTTTCGATTTCGGCGCAATTCTGCGTCTGAAAGACGGCGTGCCGGAAGCGAAAGGCGCCGCGGAATTAGACGTGTTGCAGGCGCAGATCGCATCCCAGCTTACTGGCAACGACAAAATGGATTTGGCGGTCCAGATTTCACCGCTCAGACAAATAGAAACTTCCCAATCGCGAAGCAGCCTTCTATTGCTGCTTGGCGCGGTGGGCGCGGTGCTGCTGATCGTTTGCGTGAATCTGGGTAATTTGATGCTGGTCCGTGCGTTCGGACGAACGCACGAAACGGCTGTGCGTATTGCTCTGGGGGCGTCGCGCCGCCGAATTCTGGGCGGAATTATCGCGGAAAGCCTCCTGCTTGCGGTGGCAGGGGGCGTGCTGGCAATCGGGTTGGCGGATGCGCTGGTTCGTGTATTCGTGTCGGCGGCTCCGGTTGATCTGCCGCGGCTGAGTGAAGTGAGGATGGATTGGCACGTCCTCCTATTCGCTGTGGCTGCGGCGCTGGTTTGCGGGCTCTTCTTTGGGATTCTTCCGGCGTGGAAGCTGATGCGCACCGATCCTCAGGAGGCGATGCGCGTGGGAGGAAGAGGCTCAACCGAATCCGGGGCGCGGATGCGCGTGCGCGATTTGCTGGTGAGCGTGGAAGTTGCGCTGAGTTGCGTGCTATTGATTCTCGCGGGGCTGCTGATCAGAAGTTTCGCGCGCGTTGCTAGCGTGAATCGCGGTTTCGAAGTGCAGCATATACTCACGGCGCGCATCGATCCGTCCTATCCAAGGTACCAGGACGACAAGCAGCGGCTGCAGCTCTACAAGGATATCCAGGCAAAATTGTCGAAGGAGCCGGGTGTGGTGTCTACGGGGCTTACATCGATGTTGCCGCTAACCGGAGATACGTGGGCCGACATTGTCACCGCTCCGGAGGACATGCGGCCGATAGCTCAGCGGCCAGTCGCAGCGTATCGCACGGTAAGTCCTGGATATCTTGAGACCATGGGCATTCGGCTCATTGCAGGAAGATTTCCTCAAGCGAGCGATGAACCGAGAGACGTGGTGGTGATTTCAGAAAAGGCCGCACAGACTGTGTGGCCGATGCAGAATGCAATCGGGAAGACATTCAAGGGGAGCGATCTGACGGAAAAAGCCCATGAGGTGATTGGAGTGGCTGGCGATGCGCGCGTGAAAGACCTTGAAAAAGCGCCAGGTCTGGTGGTCTACGTTCCGGATTGGATACGTACGTCTCAATCGGCAGGCATTGCGGTGCGGACGACGGGCGATCCGTTGACCGCAGTTGGTGAACTGCGCGAAGCGGTGCGCTCCGTTGATTCGCAACTGCCTTTGTCTGACGTGGAGACAATGAAAACGATCGCGCAGAAGTCGTTGGGACAAAGGCAATTCGAGACCGGGTTGCTGCTGGTATTTGCGTGTTCGGCGCTGTTGCTGGCGGGGCTTGGCATATACAGCGTGCTGGCATTCGGCGTGGCGCGACGCACAAACGAGATCGGCGTTCGGATGGCGTTGGGCGCGCAACCGGGGAATATACTGAAGATTGTGATGTACCGGGGGCTTGCTCCGGTGGGGTTGGGGCTTGCGGCAGGAATTATTGGCGCAATCGCGATAGGGCGATTTTTGTCAGGGCTACTATTTTCGGTAAGCCCTTACGATCCGGCGACAATTCTTGCCGTCGCTGGGCTGACGATTATTGCAGCAACGGCGGCATGCTGGTTGCCAGCGTGGCGTGCAACGCGGATCGATCCGCTCGAAGCGCTGCGGTATGAATAGGCTTCCCAATTTGAATAGCCCGAGAAACTTTTGTCACGCAAAGTTTTTAGCTTGCTGTTAACGCGCGGCGGCGCGCGGGCGGGCGCATGGAGTTTGACGCTGTTGCTGCACTAAATCAGCCGCTTTTCAACGCCCGGGACGTTCGAGCGCGCGGCGCCCGGAAAAACGCGATACGGCAAGATCGAAGCTGCCCTAGAAAAAATGTACGGGACTGACTAGAAGGCAGCTACCGTTCTTGGCTTCAAATCAATGGACCGCTCTGTCCCGTCATTTACCTGAAACAAAAGCTTGCGGTCCACGAAATCAAAAACGATTTCCAGTATTCCGCCATTGCACTGGATAGGCGATGTGGTCAGCCGCGGACGTCCACGTAGAGCAGAACTTCCCACCAGTGGTTTACGTGCAGCGTCATCGCCATTCGAATCTTGCCGACGATTTGCGTCCACATGTGTAGCGTGGCGCGTGTGTCTTCCCATTCTCTAACAGGCAACGCGGGCCAAAATGAGTTCTTTGCCATGCTTGGTTCACTGGACATTTGCTGCGACCTTCCAAGCTGCTGGACGTTGAATGCGGATTAGTACGCGGCGAGTTGCTCGACGGCGCTGATGATTTTGGACGTATCTACCTGCCAGGCTTTGTCGAGGTTGGGGCTGAACGGGATGGCCGGTACATCGGGACCGGTGACGCGCATGATGGGGCCGTCGAGGTCATCGAAAGCTTCTTCACTGAGAATGGCGGAAAGTTCGGCGCCGAAACCCA
>JANWJR010000125.1 GCA_025451835.1 Candidatus Acidiferrales bacterium
AACCGAATCGTCGCCGAACTGTCCATGGCCAAGCTCGATCGCGCGGTTTATAGCGACCGCCAGCTCGAAGCTGTCATGGAAGATTTCTGGTTCAATCATTTCAACGTCTTCGCCAACAAGGGTGCGGACAAGTGGCTGCTCACCTCATACGTGCGCGACACGATTCGCCCGAATACGATGGGCCGTTTTCAGGATTTGCTGATTGCCACCGCCAAAAGTCCGGCCATGCTTTTTTATCTCGATAACTGGCTGAGCGCCGATCCCGTCGCGTTCCATCACATGCAGCAGGAAATCGCCATGCGCCGCACCCGCTACCAGGGAATTTTCGGTGGCGGTTTTGCTCCTCCGCCCAGTTCATTCCCACGGCCCGCGGCAGCAGGAGGTCCGGGTTCGCCCAACCGCGTGCCGCCCGCAAAGCAGGAGCGCGGCTTGAATGAAAATTACGGCCGCGAAGTCATGGAGCTTCATACCGTCGGCGTTGACGCCGGCTACACCCAGCAGGATGTGATCGAAATGGCCGAATGCCTCACCGGCTGGACCGTTCACGAGCCGCGCAAAGATCCCGAATTTTTCTTCGACGATCGCATTCATGCTCAGGGCAAAAAAGTTGTCATGGGCCGCACGTTTGACTACGGTGGAATGAAAGACGGCGAGGAAGCCCTCAAATTTCTCGCCAGCCAGCCCAGCACCGCAAAATTCATCTCCACCGAACTCGCCCGTCATTTTGTTTCGGACGATCCGCCGCAATCGCTCGTTGGTCGCATGGCGCATGCCTACGAATCGAGCGATGGCGACATCCGCGCCGTGCTTCGCGCCATGATTTACTCGCCCGAATTTTGGTCGAAGGACGCCTATCGCGCCAAGGTGAAAACTCCCTTCGAGCTCGTTGCCAGCACCGCGCGCGCTCTGAATGCCGACGTGGAAGTTTCGCTCCCCCTCGTCCAGTGGATCGGCAGGATGGGCGAGCCGCTTTTCCTCTGCCAGCCGCCCACCGGTTATACCGACAAGTCCGAGATGTGGGTCAACACTGGCGCGCTTTTGAATCGCTTGAATTTCGCGCTGGCGTTCGCCACCAATCACATGGCCGGCGCAAACCTGGATTTGAGCGCCGTGCTGGGCCAGGACGCAACAAGCGATGCTGATGCAGCGCTCGCTCGCGCTCTTAATATTTTTCTCGACGACCAGGTAGCGCCCGGCACGCGACAGACGCTCGAAGCGCGCATGAGAGATCCGCAAATATTGCAGGCGCGGCTCGACGATCCCGTGAAGCAGGTGAACGAAGGTTTGATCGCCGGCCTCGTCCTCGGCGCGCCCGAATTCCAACGCCGCTAGCGCGCCGTCCGCGTTTGCACGGGCGTTTGAGCGGTCATTCTGAGGGCTGTTTATGGTTCGAGGAATCTTTCTTCGTTGTCATGTTCGCGCTTTGGTCGTAACGGAGGTTCGCAATGCACATTTCTCGCCGGTACTTCATAAAAAGCGGCGGCATCGCCATGCTCGGCATGGCCTCTCTGCCATCATTCCTCCAACGCGCCGTCGCCGGCACGCTCGCGCCCAACAAAAAGAAACTCGTCGTGCTCTTCCAGCGCGGTGCGATGGACGGCCTCAACGTCGTCGTCCCCTTCGGCGAGCCAAACTATTACAATCTCCGCCCCACCATCGCGATTCCGCAGCCGCGCCAGGGTGGTGCTGAAGCTGCCATCGACCTCGACGGCTTCTTCGGCCTGCATCCAAGCCTTCAGCCGCTCCAGCCGCTCTTCCAGAGTGGCCAGCTTGCCATCGTGCAAGCGGTCGGCTCGCCCGATCCCACTCGCTCGCATTTCGACGCGCAGGATTTCATGGAGTCCGGCACGCCCGGCCTGAAAGCCACCGACGACGGCTGGCTCAATCGCGCGCTTCAGACCATGCCGGAAGAAAAGCCGTCGCCCTTCCGCGCCGTCGCCTTCGGGCCGTATCTCCCGCGCACGCTGCAGGGAACCGCGCCCGCGGTCGCGCTCCCCGATCTCAAGCAATTCAAAATGTACGGCCCGCCGCAAACGGTCGAGGGCGGCTTCGAATCCATGTACGCGCAGACGGTTGACCAGGCTCTTCGCGGCGTCGGCGCCGAAACCTTCGAAGCCATCGACCAGCTCAAGAAAATCAATCCGGACAACTACCAGCCCGAAAATGGCGCGCAATATCCCAAGAGCCGCTACGGCCAGAGCCTGGCGGAAATCGCCGAGCTGTTCAAATCCGACGTGGGCCTCGAAGTCGCCTTCCTCGATAGCGGCGGCTGGGACCATCACGTCAACGAAGGCGGCGTGCAGGGCCAGCTCTCGAATCTATTGCGCGATCTGGGACAGGGAATCGCCGCGTTTCATCAGGATATGGGCGATCGCATGGAGGACGTGGTCTTCGTCAGCATGTCCGAATTTGGCCGCACCGCGCACGAGAACGGCAATCGCGGCACCGACCACGGCCACGCCAATTGCATGTTCGTCATGGGCGGCGGCATCAAAGGCGGGAAAGTTTACGCGCGTTGGCCCGGCATGAACGACGGCCAGCTTTATCAGGGCCGCGATCTCGCCGTCACCACCGACTATCGCAGCGTCCTCGGCGAAATCATCGCCACGCATCTCGGCGATCGCAATCTCAGCGCCGTCTTCCCCGGCTTCGCCAACGACCCGCGCCAATTTCTTGACCTGGTAAAAACCTAGCAGCCTGACCGAAAGACGCTTTGGCCTCGATTGCCGAAAATAGGCGCCTCCTCATTCTGAGCGAAGCGAAAGCTCTCTTCTGTTACGTCAGCGCACTTCAGCCGTGCCGAAAGCTGAACGTTTGGAATCCTGAGGGGAAAATGCGTGGGTGCCGCGCGTGGCGGACCACACGGAATCTCATCGTCTGAATCGCCCCGGAGCAGCTTTGAAGCGCCTGGTTAGGTTGCTACAAGGTACTCGCTCTGGACTAAGCCGCTCGGATAATGCCGAGTTGCAACATGACGGAGCCGCACGTCGTGCGCTAAGCTGCCGAAAAGAGGAATTCCGTCTCCAATGAGTACAGGTACGCGAGTGATAATCAGACGTTGAATGAGCCCCGCGCGCAGGAACCCTTGAATCGTGATCCCGCCGTCGATGTAGAGGTGGTGAGCACCAGTGGCAGCGAGTTGCGAAACGATCTCAGCCGGGGACCCGGCCATTTGTTCAACAACTCCTCCTGCGGCCGCGGACAAATCGACTGGGCGGCTACTCAGGACGACTACGCGCTTGTCGCCATACGGCCAGGGCGGCCCAAAGGTCAGAACTGTCTCGAAAGTCTTGCGGCCTATAACAATTGCGTCAACGCTGGCTATAAACTCGTTGTAGCCGTGGGGCTCGCCGCCACCCTCCGGTAGGAAGTCGAGGTTGCCGTTCGGTCGCGCAATGAAGCCGTCAACGCTGATACCGACAAAGACAGAGGCTGTCATCGTAGATTCCTCACCTGTGGTCGCTTACCGGTAAATCCGATCTCGGGAGCGGCACATGAAGAATAGCGCCGTTACCACCGCCTACCGAACTGTCTCGGCTAAAGATTGCAAAGCACGTCCTTGCAAGCACACCGTCTTCCAGTCATTCCAGAACTCAGCGCCGAGTTCCTTATAAAAATCAATCGCCGGGCGGTTCCAATCCAACACGTTGAACATCACTCCGAAACAATTGCGCCCCCGAGCCGCGGCTGCCACCCGCGCAATCAACGCCTTTGCCGATTTTCTTTCCTCGAAACTCGCTGCGAACGTACAGGTCTTCGAGGAATATGCAGCGCCCCTGAAATGAAGAGTAGCAGTCGAAGAAAAGCGCGTAGCCCGCCGGAAACCCGTCCCACTCGGCAATGAAGACGCGAAATTGCGGGTCGGTTCCGAATCCATCCTGCCGCAGACTTTCTTCTGTAATGGCGGCCGAAAGCCGTTCGAACGCGGCGAATTCGTCGATCAGAACCTTCAGCAACGGCGCGTCATCAGCTGCAGCAGCACGAATCACGAGCATTTCAAATCCTCCGAATTAAATAACGCGCCACGCTACTGCATACGGCCTGCTGTTGTCCGCATCTGTGGGGCGCTGCCTTTGTGATGGCGCTACTCACGCCCGTCGCGCCGGCCATGACGGTTGTGGGGCGCTCGCTGCGCCCGCACGGGTGCGCGGCTGCTCAATCCGCCAAGGGTAGGCGGCCCGCTGTAGAACCAGTTGAAAGCAGCGTCAGCGTGCGTCCGCCGTCATTCTGAGGGTTGTCTTGTGGCCTGAAGAATCTCTCTTCGCCACCGCCTGGCGCAACACCCTGGCCGAAATCATTTGCCGGCCCCCCAACCGGCACGCTAACGTGTCCGCGAGTTGGATGCAAGCAAGGGAAGCTGTGGGGAAAAGCCACGCAGCGAAGAGTCGTCAGCGCTCCACCAGCCGGTACAAGATTTTTCGATTGGTCCACTTCGAGACCTTCGGCGACATTCGGCTGGCCATCGCGCGCGAGAAGGAAATCAAGGGCTGGCGCCGAGAGAAGAAAGTCTGGCTGATCGAGCGTGATAATCCAACACGGGAAGACCTTGCCGAGCGGCTTACGAACGGATTTTAAGAGGAAAGGTTTCGAATCGACCCGGAACAGCACAGCAGATCCCTCACCGCCGTTCGCCAAAGGCCGATCGGGTTCGGGATGACAAGTCAAAAGATCCGATACGGGCTTCACGGAACGGGGTTGAAATTCTCCGAGGCTCGCGATGCCATCTGCCTTTTCAATGAATTTTGCTTCAGCAATGGGTGTGGTGGACTACCCCGTGGTCGTCACTGGAGAGGGAAAATAGAAAAATCCTGACGCGTCTCTCCGACCGCAGAATTTTAGTTTACAAACATCGAAACGACATCGAACGTGATCCGGACGCTTGTTTTGAGCTGCCATCCAGCGAAAAACCCGAAGAATAATCTAAGCCAAGTCACAGATCAGTGCATTAGTGAGCACTATGCGATTTCCTCGCGGCCGACGGCTGGCGCGCTCTCGTCGGTGCGGATGCGCATCCCGAAAAACGACTTGTACACGAAGAACGAAGCTATCAGGAAAAATACAGCCGCGAGAATGTGCGTCAATCCGCCGCCGGTTTCCGCCGTCAATTGAACCGCGAGCTCCACCGCCAGCAATCCGAACAGCGTCGTGAATTTGATTACCGGATTCAAAGCCACCGAAGACGTGTCCTTGAACGGATCGCCCACCGTGTCGCCGATCACGGTCGCGTCATGCAACGGCGTGCCTTTCTGCTTGAGTTCGACTTCGACGATTTTCTTGGCGTTGTCCCACGCGCCCCCCGCATTCGCCATGAAGATCGCCTGATATAGCCCGAAATAGGCGATTGATATCAGGTAACCGATAAAGAAAAACGGCTCGACGAACG
Source organism: Candidatus Acidiferrales bacterium (assembly GCA_025451835.1). Lineage (GTDB taxonomy): Bacteria > Acidobacteriota > Terriglobia > Acidiferrales > UBA7541 > Palsa-295. The sequence goes on from JANWJR010000125.1 coordinate 5,384, forward strand.
CGAACGCAAGAGCGAAAAAGAAAACGCCGATAAAAATGTTCAGCATTCCTTTTTGTGCGTATTTGGTGCAAATCTCCACCACCTTCTTGCTGTCGGCGACCGAGGCTTTTTCGCTGCCTTCGAGCTTGATATTCGCCTTGATGAACTCGACCGCGCGGTACGCGCCGGTGGTCACGGCCTGCGTCGAAGCGCCCGTGAACCAATAAATGATCGCGCCGCCGGTGAGCAGCCCGAGCACGAATGGAGCGTGCAGCAGCGAAAGCATGGCCACATTCGACGTCAGTCCATTCGTGAGCGCCATGATGATCGCGAAAATCATGGTCGTCGCGCCCACCACGGCCGTGCCGATCAGCACCGGCTTTGCGGTGGCCTTGAACGTATTCCCCGCGCCGTCATTTTCCTCGAGCAAATCCTTGGCGCGTTGAAAATTCACGTCGATATTGAAGTCTCGCTTCAGCTCTGCCTGAACGTTCGGTACGTGTTCGATCAGCGAAAGCTCGTACACCGATTGCGCGTTATCCGTCACCGGCCCGTAGGAATCCACCGCAATCGTCACCGGACCCATTCCCAAAAATCCGAATGCCACCAGGCCGAACGCGAACACCGGCGCGGCAATCATTGCATTCTGCAGCCCGTGCAAGCTGACCAGGTAACCGATGGCCATCAGCACTACCATCACCAAGCCGAGGTAGTACGCCGAAAAGTTGCCGGAAACGAAGCCCGACAAAATTCCCAGTGACGCGCCGCCTTCTTGCGCCGATGTGACCACTTCGCGGACGTGCCGCGATTGCGTCGAAGTGAAAACCTTCACAAGTTCCGGAATGACGGCTCCGGCCAGCGTGCCGCAGGAGATGATGATCGAAAGCTTCCACCACTGCGTCAGGTCGCCCGCAAGGTCCGGGATGATGAAATAGGAGATCACGAAGGTCAAAAGGATGGAAACGGCGGAGGTGATCCAAACCAGGGACGTGAGGGGAGCCTCGAAATTCATTTCGTCTTTTCCGGCGTACTTCGCTTTGGCGATTGCGCCGTTGATGAAATAGGCGGCCACGGCCGCGACCAGCATGGCGATGCGTATCACGAAGATCCACACCAGCAACTGTACCTGCACCGTGGGGCTCGTCACGCCGAGCAGAATGAACGTAATCAGCGCGACGCCGGTGACGCCGTATGTCTCAAAGCCGTCCGCGCTCGGGCCGACGGAGTCGCCCGCGTTGTCTCCCGTGCAGTCCGCGATCACGCCGGGGTTGCGCGCGTCGTCCTCCTTGATCTTGAAAACAATCTTCATCAAGTCGGAGCCGATGTCCGCGATTTTCGTGAAGATGCCGCCCGCGATGCGCAGCGCCGCCGCACCCAGCGATTCGCCGATCGCGAATCCGATGAAGCATTGCCCGGCGTACCCCCCGGGAACAAACAGCAAAATAATCAGCATCATCAGCAGTTCCACGCTGATCAGCATCATGCCGATGCTCATGCCCGCATCGAGAGGAATGGCGTAAATCGGGTAGGGCTTGCCGCGCAGCCCGGCAAAGGCCGTCCGCGAGTTCGCGAACGTGTTGACGCGAATCCCAAACCACGCCACGCCGTAACTGCCGCAGATTCCCAGCACGCTGAACGCCAGGATGATAATCACGCGCAGAGCTTCGTAGTGCAGCAGTACGCCGAAGTACAGCACGATCACCGCGGCGATAAACGCCTCCAGCAGAATCAGAAACTTGCCCTGGTTAATCAGGTAGGTTTTGCAGGTCTCGTAGATCAATTCCGAGATTTCGCGCATTGCGCGATGCACCGGCAAGTTCTTCAGCCGGCGGTACATCGTCAGGCCGAAAAGCAGCCCGAAAATGCAGAAAAGAATGCCCCAGAGCAGCAGTTTGTGCCCGTCAACCCCGAGGAAATTCACTTGCGACAGGTCCGGGAGCTTCAGGTTCGCTTCGCCGCCGGTCGCTTCCGGAGCAGGCTGCGCCTGCGCGGCGGCAGCAATTGGAAGCAAGAACCATGCTGCAGTTGCTGCAAGTTTTCTCATCCAGCCAAGTACCAGTACCTCGCCAGTGCGCCCCATCAGAGAGCCTCCATCGAACTTGTTGATTTTACGCACATTAGGGCCTTGAGCCATGATTCCACGGACATTCTTCCTCCGGTCGGATTAAGACTCCTATGATGGGGAGCCAGCTATTGCGAGAAACTGCGCCAATACAAGTGCTTACCAGCAATACGAACGCGTCGTTTGCAGCAAACGAAAGGTCGCTTGCAGCAATACGAAAGCGTCGTTTGTAGCAGGAAAAGCCAGTCCCGTCAACGTTTTTGCTCTGCGGCCGTACTCCCGGGCGGGCTTTGCAGAATGAACTTATTGCTCGGAAGGCGGGCCGAGCGGGACTTCGAAGAAAATCAAGGGCTTATTCTCGGGGAGGACGGCGGCGTCAGGAATGTACAGGCTTGAAGTACCGACAAGAGTCATGTCGTGGTTCAAGTTGAAAAATAGAAAGCCATGAATCACGCTCATCGGCGGGACAATATCGCCATCGAGCGCGAGCGGCCGGAGCGTATCGGCGAACTTCTGCGCTTTCTTGTCCCCCGAGATGCCGAGGCCGATTGGCAGACGAGGCCGGCTGGGGTTTGGTGTGCCGCCTGGATGAGCGATGAGCCGTGCCACGACTTCCGGCGCCAGCCAATCGAGGTTCTGGTGTTCGCCAGACGGCAGACGAACTTCCAGTTGAATCGTATCCAGTTTAATCTTGATAGGCAGAGCGCTTTCGTTGTGCAGGAACACCTCGATCGGCAGAATTCCCACAGCCAGAGGATTTGCCTTCCCGAATTTTCCCTTGGCTCTCGTTTGCTCGGTGTAGGGGTCGGCTGAAACGTCCATACCAGCGTGCCGATCGTGGGGCAACGCTTTCGCCGGCGATTGCGTACTCGATTGCGTGATCGCGAATGATCTCGCGGATGGCGCGAATACTTGAGCGCTCGCGGCAGCGCCGGCAAGGAGACAGACCGTAAGCAAGGACGCCATTCGCATCTTCGTTTTCCGATGCATCCATTGCGCGGGAAGTTGTGCGAGTTTCGCGCCGCTGCCACTATAATACCGGGTCCGCGCGGCACAAAGCCCGATGAGCTGGCGCGCGGCGCCTTCCCAAATGCTTGTTCTTTATCGCATCTTCACAGCCGCGAGCATGCTTTTTCTAGCGCCATATTATGCGTTGCGCGGCTGGCAGCGCGGAGAGCCTTCGCAAACATTCCGCGAACGCCTCGGTATTTTCTCTGCTGAATTGATTGCTCGCGCGACACGTGGCTCGTCCGAAGGGGGAACCGGCGGGGCAGGAGCGATTTGGATCCACGCTGTTTCGGTGGGCGAAGTGCTGGCCGCGAAACCATTGCTTGACGGCCTCAAGCAGCGATTTCGCGATCGTGCGATTTTTGTTTCGACGACGACGGAGACCGGCCAGCGGCTGGCACGCGAACGCCTGTCAGGCGCGGACGCTATTTTCTATTTTCCCCTGGATTGGACGGTCTCCGTACGGCGCGCGCTTGATTCGCTTTGCCCGGCGTTAATCGTCATTATGGAAACAGAAATCTGGCCGAATTTCCTGCGAGAAGCGAGCCGCAGGCGGATCCCGGTGGTCTTTGCCAACGCTCGGATTTCCGTACGCTCGTTCGCGCGTTTCAACCGGTGGAAAGCCGTGGCCGAGGTCTTTTACGAAGAAGTCTTGCGGGACGCCACTCTGTTTTTGGCGCAGACTCCCGAAGATGCCAGGCGTTTGGCCGCCATGGGCGCGCCGGAAGACCGAGTCGAAGTTACCGGCAATCTCAAATACGATGTGGAGCCGCCCTCCGCCAGCCTCTTTGGCGAATGGCTCGCAGAGCAGGCGCGCAGCCAGGAGCGGTGGCCGGTAGTTGTCGCGGGGAGCGTCGCCGCCGAAGAAGAAGAAGAGATCGTCGCGGCCTATGACATCGTGCAACGCCAGTGGCGTCACGCTCTCTTGATTCTGGCGCCGCGCAAGCCAGACCGGTTCGCGCCCGCGGCAAATATCGTTGCAGCCGGAGGCTGGACGGTGATGCGGCGGAGCCAGCTCGACCTCGCTGCGCCGCTAGACGAGAATGCCGACGTGATTCTGCTCGATTCGATTGGGGAGTTGTCGGGTCTCTACGCCTTGGCCGATGCTACGTTTGTAGGCGGCTCGCTTGTCGCATCGGGAGGACACAATATTCTCGAGCCTGCATGGTTCTCGCGTCCCCCTGTATTCGGACCATCGATGGAAAATTTCCGCGAGATGGCGGACCAATTCCTGAACGCCCGTGCGGGCATTCAAGTGAATTCAGGCTCAATGCTTGGCAAAGTTTGGGTGCAGTTAATAGAAGACAACGCAACCCGCGAACGGATGGGACGCGCCGCACGGGAGATTTGCGAGCGAAATCGAGGCGCGACCGCGCGTTCGCTCGATCGGATCGTCCGGACATTGGAAGGCCAGGGTGGTTCCGCGTGAGATTGGTGCAGGCGCTTCTGTGGCCGCTGGCAGTGCCTTATGGCGCGGCCGTGCATCTGCGCGCGCGTGCGTATCGAACCGGCATGCTCAAGCAGCGCCGGCTCGACGGTGTTGTCATCAGCGTGGGGAATCTCACGGTCGGGGGAACGGGCAAAACTCCCATGGTTCTCTGGATTGCGGAGGGCCTCATTGCGGAGGGCAAGCGCGCGGGCATCCTCACGCGCGGCTACCGCGGCGATTCGGATCCGGGAGAAAGCCGCCAAATCGATGAAACGACCAATGCGGTCAGCATGCGTTCATCCAGCGACGAAGTTCGCTTGATGCAAGCACGGCTCGGCGACCGCGCCGCATTTGGCGTGGGCGCGGATCGGTTTGCGCGCGGCAGGGAACTGGCGGGGCAGGGCGTCGAATGGTTCATTGTGGACGACGGTTTTCAGCATCTCGGGCTGGCTCGGGACGTTGACATCGTCCTGATCGACGCGACAAATCCCTTCGGCGGTGGCCATTTGCTTCCTGCCGGCCGGCTCCGGGAGTCGCGTGCGGCGCT
>JANWJR010000126.1 GCA_025451835.1 Candidatus Acidiferrales bacterium
CGCGGCCCTCAGATAGCGCTCCGCCGAAGCTGTATCCGCGGGCGCCGCGAGCTGCGCGTGAAATGAAAAATCTCCGGAGCGAATCGCCTCGATTTCAATTGCGGCAGAATTTGGCGAGCCGCCACTCGTGCGAACGTTCTGCTTATCGCTGTGCAAAAATCGAAGGACGCCCGGGGTTTGGTTCTCGACAGTGATTTCCAACTTTTGCTTCGTTCCTTCGGCAACAAGCGTCAGCCGGCTTCTTTTTTGTGGCTCGATCGGCGGCTGCGGAGCCTCAAATCGAACCGAAACCAACGCCGTGGTTCCCTCCCAATGTTTTCCCGCGGCATCGATCGCGATCTTTGCTTCGCCGGTAGTTGCCCGTGGCCCAGCCAGCACAACCAGGCATTTCGGAGATGACGCGAGAACAAGCGCGGCCTTGCCATCGAGCGTTACGCGGTTTGCATCAGCATCGCCGCGAAAACCCGCGCCGCAAATTGCAAACCGGCCCGACAACGACGCAAATGGCGCAACGGCTAGCTCGCCATCGGCACGTCCAGGGAGAGCGGTATCAACCAGAGAAGCCGCAGACGACGCAAGAGTCTTCGCAATTAGAAAGCTGGCGTTTGCCGGAGCAGTGAAGAAAGCGCGGCCCGAGTCGTCCGTTTTGACATGCTGGCCGGCTCCGATATCCACGTTCACGTCCGGGGCAAGTTTGCCGTCGGGGCCGAGAACAGCAAGGGTGGCGGGCTGGCCGGCGATGATTCGCGGCGGAAGCACGATCGTGACGTCCCACGGATTTTGTGCGGACGCTTGCGCCCAGGCGAACACCGGTGCGAAAGCCTGGATCGCGGTGCAAAACAGCACGGTCCGAATGCAAACGCCCCAAGTGGCAACGCTTCCCGATCGCGCGGCCATGAGCCGAACTTTGTAGCGCCGAGTTTTAGGGCGGCATTTTTTGGAGTGAATTCGCAAGTTGTTCCGTAGACGAAGCGATTAGTTATCGATCCGAATGACGAACGTGGTGAATTGTTCGGTGTTGCGCAATTGGCCGGCAAGCCGCTGCGCGGCATTTTCGGTAGGCAGCCGGCCGACGCGCACGCGATAAAATATTCCGCTAGGCGAATCGAAGGCCACGACGTCAATCGGAGCGTAGCGCGACGCCAAATTCTCTTTCAACTTTTCGGCATTTTCCTGCTTCAAAAATGCGCCCACCTGTACGGCAAAAAATCCCCCTGAAGGATTTACGCCGGCGGCGACTACTTCCAGTTTCACTCGGGCGGTTCCCGTGCCGATCATACCAAGCGCCTGGGCGGCGGATTGCGAAAGATCGATGACTCGATTGGCCACGAATGGACCTCGATCGTTGATGCGCACTTCCGTCTGCTTTCCGTTTTGCAAGTTCGTCACGCGAACCATCGAACCGAAGGGAAGCGTGCGGTGCGCGGCCGTGAATTGATGCATATCGTAAATTTCGCCATTGGAAGTGCGCCGGCCATTGAATGGCACGCCATACCAAGAAGCTATGCCTTGCTCGACGTACTCTCCCGAAATCGGCGGCGGAGCGCCCGATGGCTGCGATGGATTGGATGGTTGCGGAACCGGAGCAGGCGGATTGGCCGTCGTATTCCTGCGGTGGGCACAGCCGGCAACGGCGGCAAGCGCGACGGCAAAGGCCACAATAAGAAATGCTCGCGAGGTCCCGACCGCTCCACTATGCAAAACGTGGGGCCGGGCAAATTGCCGGCGAAGCGCCCCTGGCCGGAGAAAAGAGCTCACGCCGCATCCCGCTTCACTCGAATTGCCTCATTTTCGGTATTATAAGAACGCATCGGCATTCTCGCAACGCACTTCCATTTTCGCAAAGGACTTCAATTGCCGCTCTCGCCAAGACTGCGCTGGAAACTCGACAGATTTCGTGAACGATTCGCCGGTCTTTTCGGTGGAGCCCGCAAATCGGACGCGCGGCCGCGGCTTTGCCCCGCGTGCGGCACGCTGGTTGGTTCGACCGCCACGCGATGCCATCAGTGCGGAGCAAGCATGACGTTTTCTCTAGCCGCGGCGAGCAAATCGCTGGGCCGGCTGATGCCGATGGCTTCGCCCGCGACGTATGCGATTTTAACCTTGAGCTGCCTGATGTACGTCATCAGCTTGCTCTTGACGATCCATTCGGGCGGACTTCAGGCGCCCAGCGGCGGGCTGCTGAGTTCTCTCTTTGGGATTGGAGGCATCAGCGGCGAAACGTTGCAGCGGATGGGTGCATCGCTGCCGCTGCCCTATAACCTTCAGCAACCCTGGAGATTCGTGACGGCTGTTTTCCTCCACGCGGGTCTTCTTCACATCGGTTTCAATATGTGGGTGCTAATGGATATCGGTCCAGCGGTCGAGGAATTGTACGGCTCGGCGCGCTACTTTTTTGTATACGTCCTGACCGGGATCGGGGGCTACGTCCTGAGCAGCGTCTTCGGGCACTTCAGCATCGGCGGGTCGGGCGCGTTGCTCGGCCTCATCGGAGTGCTCCTTGCCATCACGACCGGCCGAAAGAGCGCCGGCATGCAAATGCTCCGCCGCCAGATCATCATGTGGCTGATTTACATCGCGGTGCTCGGATTCGTTTGGAGCGGCATCGACAACTACGCGCATTTTGGCGGATTCGTGTGCGGTTTCGCACTGGGAAAATTCATGGCGACGCGCGCGCCGGCGTCGCCGCAGGAACGAAAGCGCGCCTACGTGCTGGGATGGGGCGCAGCGCTGATCGTTGTCGCCAGCTTTGCGATGGTGGCAATAGGATTTATTTACGCCGCCAAAACATAAACGAGTATGACGACATAAATCGTGGCATTTTCCGCGCCAGCCTCAGCGGTTAAAACCCCTGAACGTCAGGAACCTACTGTCGGAGCCGAAGCTCCGACCCCCTGAAAATCATGCAACGAGCTTCGGGCTCAGGCCGCTCCGATCGATCTACCCGCCGGCGTGCAGCTTCCGCGCCACGACTATGCTGTAATTCAGTCCTGAAATTATGACGAAGGCCGCAACCATATAGGTGCAGAGATAGCGAAGCAGCGCCAGCAATGGATTCGCCCAGACCGCCAGAATCAAGACGAGAAAGACCATTAAGATTTCGAAGAATGTGTTGGCCTTTCCCCAGATGCTGGGCGGGAACGGCCGGTAGCCGACCGTAAGCAGAATCACGGCGCAAGCGACAAGAATCAGCACATCGCGGCCGAGCACAAGAATCGTCAGCCACCAGGCAATCTTTGCCTTCAGCGCCAGCACGAAATACGACGATGAAAGCAGCAACTTATCCGCAAGCGGATCGAGATATGCGCCGAGGGGAGTTTTCTGATTGAGACCTCGCGCGAGAAGGCCATCCAGGCCGTCGCTGAGACCGGCTAAAATCAAAATTCCAAGCGCCCAATCGTAGCGGTCGTATTTGATCGCGATGATGAAGATCGGCAGGAACGCGAGCCGCAGAAACGTAAGCTGGTTAGGAACGGTGAGGATGCGGCTGCGCATCACCTTCCCGACGATTTGTGACTGGCGATGGGTCAAGCGAATTGTGCCAGGTAGTCGGCGATCGAGACGCCTGCTTTTTTCTCAAACATCTCGGCCAACGATGGGATGGATCCGCGCGCTTCATCCAGCGCGATGCGCTCGATGCGCAGCATCGGGAAAAAAAGCGTCGGCAAGCCCATGCGGTCACCGTCCGGATGCAGCACCTGGCTGACGAAATCGTCGAAGGAGCTCAAGTCGATTCCGCGGACGGTTATTCCCGCCGTGGAAATTCCGACTAGTTCGCCCCACAGCTTTTCCTTCGGACTGTGAAGGCTCAGCACCACAATCGAATGCGGCTCCATCGGCTCTCCCTGCAAACCCCGTGATGTTGATGGTATCGCAGGTCCCCGCCGACGGGCTATCGGGCATGCCGCAAAAATTAGCGCGTGCATGGGACAGTTACAGCACCATCGTTTTCAGATCCGGCGCGCGGCGAAGCTGCGGTTCGGTGGCCTGCTGAACGTCGTCCGGGGTAGTTCCCGGCGCCACCTCGCGCAACACGAGCCCCTGCGGCGTCACTTCGATCACGGCGAGTTCCGTGACGATCAAGTCCACGACACCCACTCCCGTCAGCGGCAGGCTGCATTGCGTCACGATTTTCCGCTCGCCGTCTTTGGTGATGTGCTCCATGGCGATGATCACGCGCTTCGCGCCGGCCACCAGGTCCATGGCGCCGCCCATCCCTTTCAGCATTTTGCCGGGAATCGCCCAGTTGGCGAGATTGCCCTTCTCGTCTACCTGCAACGCTCCGAGAACGGTTACGTTGATGCGGCCGCCGCGGATCATTGCAAAAGAATCAGCACTCGAAAAATAACAGCAGCCGGGAATTTCGGTAATCGTTTCTTTTCCGGCGTTGATGAGATCGGGATCTTCGTCGCCTTCGTATGGATACGCGCCCACGCCAAGCATTCCGTTTTCCGATTGCAAAACAACTTCGACGCCCTTGGGCAGATGGCTGGGTATCAGAGTGGGCAGGCCGATGCCGAGATTCACGTAGTAGCCGTCGCGCAACTCTCGCGCCACGCGGCGCGCGATTATTTCTCGTTTGTCGATTTCGACAGGCATTTTCGACTCCTGAATCTCCGATATCAGAAACGCTTGCGCGTAGTGCGCCGCTCGATGCGTTTCACGTAATCCTTGCCCTGGAAAATCGCGTCCACGAAAATTCCCGGCGTGTGAATGCAATCGGGATCAAGCGATCCGAGTTCGGCAATTTCTTCCACTTCGGCGATCGTGTAATCGGCCGCCGTGGCCATCACGGCGTTGTAGTTTCGCGCTGTCTTGCGATACACCAGATTTCCCCAGCGATCGCCCTTCCAGGCTTTGACAAAGGCAAGGTCCCCGCGAAGCGCGGGCACCAACACATGAGGACGCCCGTTGAATTCGCGAATTTCCTTACCTTCAGCGGCCAGCGTTCCATATCCGGTGGGCGTGAAAAACGCCGGAATTCCGGCGCCGCCCGCGCGAATTCGCTCGGCCAGCGTGCCTTGCGGATTCAATTCCACTTCGATTTCTTTTTTGAGTGCCAGCTGCTCGAATGTCTTGTTTTCGCCGACGTAGCTCGCAATCATTTTCTTGACCTGTCTGGTCTGAAGCAGCAGGCCGATGCCGAAGTCGTCGACTCCCGCGTTGTTGGATACGAGGGTCAAATTCTTCGTTCCTTTGCGTCGCAGCGCGGCAATGAGATTCTCGGGAATACCGCAGAGCCCAAAACCGCCCAGCAGGATCGTGGCGCCATCCTCGATGCGAGCGATTGCAGCGTCGGCGTTCGCCACGCGCTTATCCATACGTGTCTCCTCAAACAGGACTGCGCAAAATTGAATCGAACAGAAGTCTACTGCAATTTGCGGAGGAATTTATAGAGTTCGTTGGCGGCGAGAAATTCCTGTTCGAGATCCTTAGACG
>JANWJR010000127.1 GCA_025451835.1 Candidatus Acidiferrales bacterium
TCGGCAAGGAAGGCGAAGGATTCGTCAACAGCCTGCAGATTCTCGACGGCGGGCGCATATCCATCGCGTCCCTTGGCCTCGGCATGGCGCAAGGCGCTTACGAATGCTCGCTGCGTTATGCCAAGCAAAGAAAGCAATTCGGGAAGACAATTTCGGAGTTCCAGGCGATTCAGTTCAAGCTCGCGGACATGGCCACGGAGATTGAGGCTGCGCGTTTGCTCACATATCAAGCTGCGTGGCTGGCGGACCGCGCCATCGCAGCGGGACACACGGACGCGCGTTTCACGAGGGAATCGAGCATGGCGAAGCTCTACGCGGGCGAGGTTGCGGTTCGCGTGGCGAACGAAGCCGTGCAGATTCACGGCGGTTACGGCTTCATCAAGGATTACCCGGCGGAAAAATTTTATCGTGACGTAAAGCTTTGCACCATCGGCGAAGGCACTAGCGAAATTCAGCGTCTGGTCATCGCCCGCCAACTCCTCGGAAAGTCCTAGCGCAGCTCTGCCCTGGAGATGACTCCGACAGCGTTTGGCCATTTTTTAATTCCCGACTCTATCGGGCAAATGCCGTCATCCGGATTGTCGTTCGGTTAGACAGGGTGTTCGGCGCGCGAAATTGTGCGGTCGAGATTTCCCATTAGCCGTGGTAGCGTGTCTTTAGTTATGTTCCACGGAAATAAGCGGTTCGACATCCGACGCATTCGGTACGCCTTGCCGATCATGACACTCATGTTATCGCTTTGCATAGTTGCATGCCACGCTCACTCGCGTGTTTCTCCTCCAATTGTCGTGCTTGAGGCGACCATTACAGTGAACGGTATTGATGAATACCGGGAAGAACACATGCTCGTGCGTCTGACGGACGATGGCAAGGTCCGGTGGGATAAACGGGTCGGCGAGAAGTGGGAGCAGCAAGTCACCTCTCTCACTGCCAGGCGAATGTCGGAAATCAAGCAGAGTCTGGATGCCATCGACCAGAGTGGCCTTCGTGCCAAGATGGGCCCGTATTACCGCTATGTTGATACTTCGGCTGAACTCCGAATTCGAATGACCACATCGCACGGGGGACTCACGTTTTCGGTCTTAAACCCTTGGCGAGGTGACTTAACGAGTGTTTTAATCTGGAGACCAATACCGAAAAATGTAAAGATTGTCGTCTGCGAGGTTAGTCGGCTCCGTGCACAGGTAGCTAGAGAACCGGTTGACCCTCAATGTGAGAGTAGCAACATGTCGCAGTAATGTCTTATTTAAAGCGACTTCCGGGTTGACTGTCCTCGGGATCTGCGAAGTGATTTTTCTGTGCTGTCCGCTAGGCGTTTCCTTTGTGGGTTGCGCTGAGCGGTCTAGGCCCTTAGCGAAACTTCCTGTAACACTTATGAGCTGCTGCCTAGATGATAACGCTTACAATGGGAACCTGGCTGCTGCCACCGCCTTCGACTTTCGCCTTTGAAGTTCCCGCAGTAAACCGTAAACTCTTTAGTTTGCTGCCAGCGCTCAAGCGCGGGCTGTAGACAGCGCCGCGGTTCAGGGCGGCATACCGGGCTGGAGCCCGGCGCTACACTTGTCCTGATGACTATCGCCGTCGACAATTGGATCGAGCAAATTCGCGCGGGGGACATTCGCGCCATCTCACGCGCCGTGTCCGCAATCGAGAATCGCGACCGCGAAGCCGAAGAAATTCTGCGGCACCTTTTTCCATTTACCGGCAATGCTTACCGCATTGGCGTCACCGGCGCACCCGGTACCGGGAAGAGCACGCTGGTGGATCGCCTTGCTGGACTCTATCGCGGCGAGCGCAAGACTGTCGGCGTGATCGCCGTGGACCCATCGAGCCCATTTACCGGCGGCGCAATCCTGGGCGACCGCGTTCGCATGCAGAGCCATGCAACCGACGACGGCATTTTCATCCGCTCGATGGCCACGCGCGGATATCTCGGCGGGCTCGCGCAGGCAACGGGGGATACGGCGCTGCTTCTCGACGCGGCGGGGAAGCAAATCGTGATGATCGAGACGGTGGGCGTCGGACAGGGCGAGATCGAAATCGTGCGCCTCGCCGACTGCACGCTGGTGGTGCTGATGCCTGGAATGGGAGATGACGTACAGAACCTAAAAGCAGGACTGATGGAAATTGGCGATATTTTCGTGCTGAACAAATCGGACCGCGAGGGAGCTGACCGCTTCGATCAGCAATTGCGGGCGATTCTGCAACTCGTTCCGGAACGCAATGGATGGAAGCCTCCGGTGGTTCGCACCATCGCGTCCGAAAACAAGGGGATCGACGAACTGGCGCGGCAGATCGCTCGCTTCCGCGCGCATTTCGAGCGGTTGCAGGATCGCCCGGCGCGGGAGATCGCCCACTGGAAGGAATGGCTCCTGCGGCTGCTTCAGTCGCGGCTGATGGAACGCGTGGTGGGCGATCACATGAACGCGGCGGAATTCGAATCGCTGGCGACGGCCGTCGCCGAGCGCAGAAAAGACCCCTACGCCGCCGTAAACGAAATCCTGGCGCGAGCCGGACTCGGAGACAAGTCGTGAGACTCGGCGACCTGGAATTTCACATTCTCAATGCGGGCCACGTCTGGCTGGACGGCGGCGCGATGTTCGGCGTGATTCCGAAACCGATGTGGGAGAAGAAGTCCACTCCCGACGCGCGAAATCGCATACAACTGGCGATGAATTGCCTGCTGATTCGCGCGGGCGGAAAGACTATTTTGGTCGAAACCGGAGCCGGAGATAAATGGAGCCCGAAACTGCGCGACGTTTACGCGATGGAGGGCCCGACTCTCGACCGGCAGCTCCGCGAACGTGGCGTGCAGAACCACGAAATCGACATCGTCATCAACACGCACCTTCATTTCGATCATTGCGGAGGCAACACGCGGATCGAAGGAGATAAAATCGTCCCGTCGTATCCGCATGCGCGTTACGTCGTGCAGCGGGGCGAGTACGACCATGCGATGAAACCCACGGAGCGGGATCGAGCCAGCTATTTTACCGATAATTACGCGCCGATCCACGAAGCGGGGAAATTCTCCCTGCTCGAAGGTGACCGCGCGATCGCTCCCGGCGTGGAATTAATTCGCGTTCCCGGCCACACGGCCAATATGCAATGCGTGAAGCTGCACGGAGGAGGAAAGGCCGCGTTCTTTTTCGCGGATTTGATTCCGACGACAGCTCATCTTGCGGCTGCATGGATCATGGGTTTTGATCTGTATCCCATGACGACGCTCGAAAACAAGAAAAAGTGGGTTGCCGAAGTTGCACGCGAAGGCTGGCTCGCGCTTTTCGGGCACGATCCTCACGTGGCCGCCGCCTATCTGCGAGAGCGCGACGGTCGCTGGGACGCGGAACCTGCGCGTGTGGACTAGTCCGCAGCGCACAAAAATAATGCATCGTACCGCGGCATGCCGGGCTGAAGCCCGGCGCTACACCACCGGGCGATTCGCGATGGCGAGGAAGCTCGTTACAAGTGCAATGGGAGAGGCGACAACCTGAAAATGGCAAAAGTGCGAAAAGTGAAAATAAAAGCCAAGGCGGCAAGCAAGGGCGAACCGGTGACCATCGGCATCATCGGAGGGAGCGGACTCTACGGGATGTCCGGCCTGACCGATATGCGGGAGGTACGCGTGAAGACGCCGTTCGGCGATCCGTCCGACGCCATTGTGACCGGCACGCTGGAGGGGCGACGCGTGGCGTTTCTCGCGCGGCACGGCCGCGGCCATCGGCTCTCGCCAAGCGAAATCAATTATCGCGCGAACATTTGCGCCATGAAGATGCTGGGCGTGGAGCGAATTATTTCGGTAAGCGCGGTGGGATCGTTGCGCGACGATTTCCCTCCGCTGGATTTCCTGATCGTTGACCAGTTTTTCGACCGCACACATGGCCGCGTGGCCACTTTCTTTGGCGGCGGCGTTGTGGCCCACGTTGGCTTCGACAAACCGACGTGCGCCCATCTTTCGGCGCATCTGGCGGAAGCGTGCAGCCGTGCAGGCGTGAAGGCGCACCGGGGCGGGACCTACGTCTGCATGGAAGGGCCGCAATTTTCAACGCTCGCTGAATCGCAGACGTATCGGCAGCTCGGATTCGACGTGATTGGCATGACCAATCTCACCGAAGCAAAACTCGCGCGCGAAGCGGAGATCTGCTACGCGACGGTGGCCATGATAACGGATTACGATTGCTGGCACCCGCGGCACGATTCGGTTTCCGTCAGCGAGATCATCGCGAACCTCGGCAAGAACGCGGAGAACGTGCAAGGCGCCATTCGCGAAGTTGTCCGCGAACTCGGCGGCGAGCGGCGGTGCAAATGTGGGTCCGCATTGGCGCACGCGATTCTCACGGATCGCAAGCTCATTCCGGCGGCGGCAAAGAAGCGCCTCGCGCCTATCATCGGCAAGTATATTTCCTAGACAATTAATTTTTCTAACCGGAGCACTCATGTCACTTCTGGCTGTGGGTTCTGTGGCATTCGACGCAATCGAAACGCCGTTCGGCAAGGTGGAGCGCACCCTCGGCGGAGCGGCCAGTTACTTTGCGCTTGCGGCAAGCCATTTCACGCCGGTGCGAATCGTTGCCATCGTGGGAGACGATTTCAGCGCGAAGGAGCGTGCAATTTTTCGGGGGCGCCGAATCGACCTTGCGGGCCTCGAGCAAGTGCCGGGCAAGTCGTTTTTTTGGTCCGGCCGGTATAACCAGAACATGAACGAGCGCCTAACGCTTGCCACCGAACTCAATGTGTTTGCCGGTTTCCAGCCAAAACTTCCCGAATCTTACGTGGATTCGTCTTTCATTTTTCTTGGCAACATTCAGCCCAACCTTCAGCTTTCGGTGCTCAAGCAGGTGCGGCGGAAGCCGGCGCTCATCGGGCTCGACACGATGAACTACTGGATCGAGCGCACGCCCGCGGACCTTCGGGAAACGCTGAAGCACATCCACGTGCTAGTGATCAACGACGACGAGACGAGGCAGCTTACGGGGGAGCACAATCTGACGCGCGCCGCGCACAAGATATTCAAAATGGGTCCGCGTATCCTGGTAATCAAGCGCGGGGAGCATGGAGCTCTTCTGGTCCACAGTAAGTTTTTGTTCGCGGTGCCGGCATTTCCGCTGGAGGAGGTTCGCGACCCCACCGGCGCGGGAGATGCTTTCGCAGGCGGCTTCATGGGTTACCTGGCGAGCGCGGGACGCGTGAATGAAAAAACGCTGCGCTGCGCGATGGTCTATGGTTCGGTGCTTGGAAGTTTTACCGTGGAACGCTTCGGCATCGAAAGGCTATTGAAGCTCACTCGAAAGGAAATCAGCGCTCGGGCACGCCGATTTTCTCGCCTGACATCATTTCAATTGTAATCGAAGGCGCGTTGCCATGCCCTCGCGCCCGGAGTGATCGCAGGCTTTACACTTGTGTTCGGGATGGCCTGTAGATCATAAACACGGCAGCCAGCGCAACACCGAAGCACATTCCGCACGCGAAAAGCTGCACGATGTCTTCGGCGCTTGGCGGAGGCTGTGCCGGTGTAGAATCCCTTTCCAGCAGGAGGGCGTGATGCTTCACGACTTGAGCGGCACCATCGTGGGCCGGCTAGCACTGGCGGCGATTCTGGGCGGCATCATCGGGCTTGAGCGAGAACTACGGCACAAGCCATCGGGACTTCGCACCAACATGCTGATCGCGTTCGGCGCTGCGCTTTTCTCCGTGATCTCCTACCAGATGGCCAGCAACGTAGGGGGCGATCACACGCGGATCGCGGCGCAGATCATCCCGGGAATTGGATTCATCGGGGCAGGCGTGGTGATGCGGGAGCGCGGTGCGATCAGCGGCATTACCAGCGCGGCGACGATTTTCGTCGTGGCCAGCATCGGGATGGCTGCCGGCATCGGGATGCCGGTAACTGCGATCTTTGCCACGCTGCTTTGCCTGGTGGCGTTAATATTTTTCGGGGTGTTTGAGGATCGCTTTGGGCTGCACACGCGCACTATGTCGTTCCGTGTCGTAGCGGAGCAAGGCCAGGATATTGCGGCCCGAGCGCACCAGATCGTCGAGACCGCAGGATTGAGGCCGCATCGCTGGCAGACGCGTGCAGGCGCCGGAGAAACGTCGGTGGAGTTTGACACCGAAGTTACGTCGGCGCAGGAACGCGATTTGCTGACGCGGCTCGGCGTTCTGAAGGCGCATGTCGATGTCCAGTATTTTCGTCCCTGAGCGGCGATCGGGCTTGTTTTGTCATCCCGACGCTCGAGCTTAGCCGGCCAACCATTTTGCGCGGCCCGGAATCCGAGTTGACGAGTTACGCGCGGGGATGCTATCACTTCAAAGGATTCTGCAGGGGGATTCGCACTCGCTGGCTCTAGTTTCCCTCGTTTTGCCGGCCCGGCGCTGCCATGGGATTCGCGCCGGGTTTCCCAGAGAGATCACAGGAGGAAGGGACGGATGCGCTCGCGCTGGGCCGCGTCAATCGGTATTGCGGCGATACTCTTATTGCTGACCAGTTGCGGCGGAAGGAATAGCGGCCTGTTTAACCCGACTCCGGTCATTACCGGGAGTGCCGTTGGGGTCACGCCCACGCCCGGTCTATTTCCAAATACAGTTGTGGCGGGCGGGCCGGCTTTTACGCTGAGCATCGCCGGCACCGGATTTATCGCGTCGTCGAAGGCGATGTGGAACGGCTCGCCGCGCACTACGACATTCAACGTCAACACGACGCAGCTTTCGGTTTCGATTCTAGCGGCCGACATCGCCAAGCCAGGAGTAGCCCAAGTGACCGTAACGAATCCGGCGCCGGGCGGAGGGACATCGTCCGCGGCATCTTTTGTGGTGTCAGCAGTGAAAAATCCGATTCCGAGCGTCACTTCGCTTTCTCCCTTCAGTACGCCTGTAAATGTTCTTCCTCCGAGTCTGGCGGTCAAAGGCACGAATTTCGTCTCGAATTCGGTCGTGGCACTGAACGGCAGC
This sequence comes from Candidatus Acidiferrales bacterium, assembly GCA_025451835.1. GTDB lineage: Bacteria > Acidobacteriota > Terriglobia > Acidiferrales > UBA7541 > Palsa-295. The sequence goes on from JANWJR010000127.1 coordinate 6,949, forward strand.
CCCCGCAAAACGACGTTCGTCAGCTCGACGCAGCTTACGGTGCAGCTTTTGCAGTCCGACGTTGCCGCGAACGCAAGCATCAACGTCGTGGTGGTGAATCCCGCGCCTGGTGGCGGCGCATCCGCCCCGCCCGTGGTTTTTACCGTTGGCGCGGGCAGCGCGGTCGTCCAGCAGTTTCCCATGAGGGTTTCAGCGAACGCTCTCGGGGGAATCGCCGACGGGACGAGCACGGCGCCCGCGATGAGCGCGGACGGCCGGTTTGTGGCGTTTTATTCCCAGGCGAGGAATCTCGTCGCGAAGGGTCCCTCTGGCAATATTTTCGTGCGCGATACCTGCCTCGGCGTAGCAAATTGCACGCCGCGCACGATTGCGGTTGATCTGGGCCCAGACGGCAGCGCACCCGACGCAAATGCGGGAGATCAGCTGGCCCTGAGCGCCGATGGCCGGTTTGTGGTATTCGCTTCGTACGCCACGAATTTGGCGGCCGGCGTGGCAGGGGAGGATGCCGGTCATTTCGCGAATCTTTTCGTGCGCGATCTGTGTGCCGGAAGGAACACGCCGGCCGGCTGCACCGTACACACGGAACTGATATCCACGGGTGCAGCGGCCGAGCCTGCAAACAATTCCAGCATTTCGCCATCGATCAGCGCGGATGGCCGGTTCGTCGCGTTTATTTCGTGGGCCACCAACCTTGTCTCGGGAACAACGAGTTCTCAGACCCGTGTGTTTGTGCGCGACACGTGCGCCGGACCAAGCGCGACAAAATCGTGCGTGGCGCAGACCTTTCTCGCGTCAGCGGACATTGACTCAGCCGCCGAATTCGATCATCCGGCGATCTCCGCGGATGGCCGGTACGTTGCGTTTCAAGAGTGGATTCCGCGGATGGGTGCAAATGGAGCGCAATCCGATTCGGCTATCATTCTGCGAGATACCTGCCGGGGATTCAACGCGCCTGCGGCATGCGTTGCATCCAACATGACTGTTTCGCTTGCGACAGACGGCTCGGCGCTTGAGGGAATAAACGAGGTTCCTTCCGTCAGCGGCGACGGCCGCTTTGTGGTGTTCGAAGGGCAAACCCTCAGCGGTGCAGAGGGTGATTCCGCCGATGTTTCACAGGGAGTGTTTCTCCGAGACACATGCCTCGGCAGAACCGCTCCGGACGGCTGCACGCCATCCACAACTCTCGTTTCCAGGGCGCCGGCAATTGGAACAAACTCCACTGCATTTTCGCCGTGGATTAGCGCTTCCGGGCGCTATATCACGTTTGTTGGCGGAGGCCTGGCGGGTGTAGATCGAGGAGACACTTCGCGCGAAGGCGTGTTGATGATCCGAGACACGTGTTCGGGAGTTGACGCCGATTGCATACCGGAAGTGTTTGCCGTGGCGAATCCCGCGGCGACATCACAGCGAACGTTACTGACAGTCGACAAATTTACCCCCGTGATGATTACAGAGGACGGTCGCTTCGCCGCGTTCTTTGCCCCACCGACCGCAATGGCCGCCTCGTCCGCAGCCATTGGCGATGTTTTTCTCACGCCCGTGCGGTTCTAACGCAGCACTGGACGCCGATGGTTTCTTTCTAGATTTCCTCGGATATCGACCCGAGTGCAGGTTGCACTTGGCGCATCGCGCCTGCCAACCCTTCTGGACTCGCTCCCCAAAATTCCTTATTCTCATTTCGCCACATGGCGAAACCTCTCAAGCCTCCCGCGCTGCGCCCCGGCGATGCTGTTCGCATACTTTCTTTATCCAGCCCAATCGACGAGGATCGATTTGAGCGCGGCTGCGGAGAACTTACGCGGATGGGCTACACTCCGAGGTTTGAGCGTGCAAGCGTTTTCGGACGACACGGCTTCTTCTCCGGCTCCGCTGCGGATCGCGTAAAAGCGCTCACAGAGGCGCTTGTTGATCCCTCAACACGTGCAATCTTCGGGTCGCGAGGGGGGTATGGTTCGAACTATCTGCTTGATGAGATGCCGACCGAACTCTCGCCTCCTAAAGTATTCGCCGGCTACAGTGACCTAACGTCTCTGCAGATTTTTCTGTGGCAGAAATTCCGCTGGGTTACATTTTACGGTCCTATGGTTGCTGCCGGCCTCGACCACCACGTTGACGCGGCACAGGGCTACGATCGCAAATCGCTGATCTCGGCTCTCAGCGAGACCAAGAAAGGGTGGAGCATTGACCTTCGGGGTGAGCCGGTTGTGCCGGGTGTAGCCGAAGGCACACTTCTCGGCGGATGCCTCACGCTCGTTGAAACAACTCTCGGAACACCCTGGGAACTGGACACGAGGGGCTCAATTCTCGCACTGGAAGATCGTGCGATGAAGCCATGGCAAGTGGACCGCGCGCTGATGCACTTGAAACAAGCCGGGAAGTTCGGCGCCGTCGCTGGCATCATTCTCGGAGATTTTCCCGAGTGCGATCCACCGGCAGGCTCCGAATCCGTAAGAGCCGTCGCACGGCGGATACTTGCTCCGCTCGGCGTGCCAGTGGTCTGGGGTACCCCCATCGGCCATACATTACGGCCCATGCTCACGCTGCCGCTTGGGGTACGCTCGCGACTCTCCACGGTAGGCGGCGCGAACACGACGACACAACTTGAAATCCTCGAGCCGGCTGTCACGTAGCGCCGGGAGGGCATGGCACGAGTTCCAGTTCCTGAGGAGAAGCATCATCGCAATCCGAACTGAAAAACCGATAAAACACATCCATCTTCTCGGTATTGCGGGCGCGGCCATGGCTCCGGTCGCCGGAATGCTGAAAGAGCGCGGCTACACCGTCACCGGATCCGACACGGGGGTCTATCCGCCCGCGTCAACCCTGCTCGATTCGCTGGGGATTCGCTGGAACGAGGGCTTTCGCGAAGAGAATCTGAAGCCCGCGCCAGAGCTTGCGGTCGTCGGCAACGTAATCGCACGCGGCAATCCCGAACTGGAATACATTCTCGACAAAAAACTTTCGTATTGTTCGATGCCCCAGCTTTTGGAGGAATTCTTTATCGCCGGCCATCGGTCGATTGTGGTTGCCGGGACGCACGGCAAGACAACGACCACAGCGATGCTGGCTTGGATTTTTCACACGGCCGGGCGGCGGCCTGATTTCCTTATCGGCGGCGTGGCTCCCAATTTCGGCGACCGCAGCTACGGGCTCGGCGGCGGCGAAGAATTTATCATCGAAGGCGATGAGTACGAGACTGCGTTCTTCGATCGCGGCCCCAAGTTTCTGCACTATCATCCGGACGAACTGATCCTCACGTCCCTAGAATACGACCACGCGGATATTTATCCCGACGTTGCTTCCATCGCGCGGCAATTTCGACTTCTCGTCAATCTTGTTCCGCGAGGTGGTCGCATCCTGATCTGGGGTGAATCGCCAGCGCTTAAAGAAGTTGCCGCTAAGGCTTTCTGCCAGGTGGAAAGTTTCGGGCTCACGCGTGATTGCGATTGGCACGCCAGCGATGTTGCGTGGCGCAATGACGCCAGCGAATTCCGCGTGACCTTTCGCGGCAGCGAAGTCGCGCGAATTCGCATGCCGGTCGCGGGCCGCCATAACGTGCTCGATGCGCTGGCGGCCGTCGCGCTGGCCCAGGGGAGGGGAATCGAACGCGCGGCAACCGAGCGCGCCATGAGCACTTTCGTCAGCGTACGGCGCCGCATGGAAATTAAAGGGGAAGGCAACGGCATTCTCGTGGTGGAAGACTTTGCCCATCACCCGACCGCGATTCGGCTTACGCTTGAAGCTGCGCGCACGCGCTGGCCAGGACGCAAGATTTGGGCTGCCGTGGAACCGCGCTCCAACACAATGCGCCTCAAGATTTTTCAGGAGGTCTTGCCCGACGCGCTCTCGCTTGCGGACTTCGTGGCCATAGGACCGGTGAGCCGCTCGCAGCTTCTTGCCGAGGAAGATCGGCTGTCACCGGAGGCGCTCGCGGAATCTCTGCACGGCCGCGGGTGCGGCGCCAAAGCGTTTGCGAACGCCTCGCAAATCGCCGATCATTTCGCGGCCAACGCCAAGCCCGGCGACCTCGTGATGGTCATGTCGAATGGCAGCTTCGACGGCCTTTGCGCGAAACTGCTCGAACAATTCAAACGCCTTGCCGAGGCTCGGAAATGATGCAATTGTGGCAAACTGATATTTGTTGCTATAGAGGGCGAAGCCGGGCATCTACTTTTCGCGCTGTCGAGTTCGATCGCGGTGAACTCACGCCCGTTTGTTTCGTTCCCCGAAGGACTGCCTTCGTTACAGTTCTCATACTCTTCATGCTTTACGGCGCTCGGCCGGCTGCCGCGACAATCCGTTACCAGATTTCGCTTGCTAACCCGGAGCAGCACGTTTTTCATGTCGAGATATCGGTTCCCAATCCCGAACCGGGAATGAAGGTTGCACTTCCCGCGTGGAATGCGCTGTACCAAATTCGTGATTTTGCCTATCGAGTCCGCGATGTGGAGATTTTGACGCAATCGAACAGCGAGCCTCGAACCTCGCTGCGCCAGATTGACAAACAGACTTGGCAGGTCAACGGCGGGCCGGGAGCCAACGATGACGGAGGCCCACAGAAGTTGGTCGTTCGGTATTCGATCGAATGGGACGACAACGGTCCATTCAACTCACAGTTGGATGGCCGCCATGCTTTTCTCAACTTTGCCGAAATCCTTATGTATGTCCCAAATCGCCGGGCTGAAGATACGGAAGCTCAATTCCACAACGTTCCTGCGGACTGGCACGCGTTCGCGGAACTCCCGCCTGGTCCGGATCCGAATTCCTTCCGCGCGGAAAGCTACGACACGCTTGCGGACGCTCCCGTTGAATTTGGCAAATTCGACGAATTCCAGTTCGATCAATCCGGCGCGCATTTTCGTGTCGTCGTGGATGCCAAGGACTGGAACAAGGGCCAGCTCGAAAACGGCCTGCGGCATATCGTTACCTACGAAATCAAGCTGATGGATGGCGCGCCGTTTCACGAATACACTTTTTTCTTTCATATCGGTCCGTACGCGGAAGCAGGCGGCGGGGGAATGGAGCACTCGAATTGCACAGCCATTGCGGCGCCGTCGGTCGGCATTGCGACGATGATTGCCGCACACGAATTCTTTCACGCCTGGAACGTGAAGCGAATTCGTCCGCGGACTCTCGAACCGGTAGACTACACGAAGGAAATGTACACCCGGGCGCTGTGGTTTGCCGAGGGCGTGACCAGCACTTACGGTGCCTACACACTCGAACGATCCGGCCTGTGGACGAAGGACCAGTTCTATGACGATCTCGCGGACCAAATAAACACGCTCGAATCGCGACCCGCTCATGCCTGGCAGAGCGTGGAAGAATCGAGCCTCGATGCGTGGCTCGAGAAATATGACGACTACAATACGCCTGACCGCAGCATCTCCTATTACAACAAAGGTCAAATCGATGGTGTACTGCTCGATCTCGCCATTCGCGATGCGACCGGCAACAACAAATCACTCGACGACGTGCTTCGCCGCATGAACGAAGAATACGCGAAGCAAGGTAAATTCTACGACGACAGCAACGGAATTCGCTCCGCGGTGGAAGAGGTGGCGGGGAAGA
>JANWJR010000128.1 GCA_025451835.1 Candidatus Acidiferrales bacterium
TCGCGCGAATCAATTCGTTCCTGCAGGAACACTTGAGCGGCATGACCGTGGTGCAGCTCTTCAACCGCGAGCGCAAGGCGCGAAAGCAATTCGAGGAATTGAACCGCGTTCACATGGAGGCGTATAAGGACGCAATCGATGCGTTCTCCTTCTTCTTCCCGGCGGTCGAGTTTCTGAGCATGGCGGGCGTCGCGCTGCTCTATTGGATTGGCGGCGTAAAGGTGATTGCCGGGACCATCGAACTCGGCGTGCTCGTATCATTTATGATGTACGCGCAGCGGTTCTTCCGCCCCATTCAGGATCTCAGCGAAAAATTCAACATCCTGCAGAGCGCGATGGCAGCCTCCGAGCGAATCTTCCGGCTGCTTGACGCGCCCGTGACAATTCTTGCTCCAGCGCAACCCCACGCCCTGGAACATCCGCGCGGTGAAATCGAGTTTCGCGGCGTGTGGTTCGCCTACACCGGCGAGGCCAATCCCAAGGATACAGACTGGGTGCTCCGCGACGTTTCCTTCCGCGTCGAACCCGGCCAGACACTGGCCATCGTCGGACACACGGGCGCCGGCAAGACCACGGTCATCCAGCTTCTGCTGCGGTTCTACGACATCCAGCGCGGTCAGATTCTGCTCGATGGCATTGACATTCGAGAATTTGATTTGCAGGACCTGCGCCGGCTGTTTGGAATCGTGCTGCAGGATCCGTTTCTTTTCACTGGCACTCTCGAATCGAACGTCAAGCTGGGCACGCCAAGCGTCAGCCGCGACGCAGCGGAGAGCGCGCTGCGCGAAGTCGGCCTGGGACCATTCCTCGCGGCGCAGCCGCAAGGAATTGAGACTCCGGTTACCGAGCGCGGCTCCACGCTTTCCGTCGGCCAGCGGCAACTCGTCAGCTTCGCTCGCGCGCTGGCGCACGACCCGAAGTTCCTGATTCTGGACGAAGCCACTTCCAGTGTGGATACCAAGACGGAAATCATGATCCGCGACGCGGTCGATCGCTTGCTAAAGGACCGCACAGCGGTCGTCATCGCTCACCGCTTGAGTACCATTCAGCATGCCGACCGCATCCTCGTGTTTCACAAAGGACGTTTGCGCGAACAAGGCTCGCATCAAGAGTTGCTCGCGGAACGCGGAATTTACTATCGCCTCTACCAGCTTCAGTACAAAGAGCAGGAGCTTTCGCTTCCTCTGCCCGGCGGCGGGACCCCCGGGTTGTCCGCGCCCCTGCCCGCCAATGATTAAAGGCAGGGCGGCGATGCGCGCGCAATGCCAGCCGCCTCCGGAGTTCCGATCATCGTGTGATCATTCGCGCTGCGAATCCTCCCGATGAGCGATTTCCAAATTCTGCTATCTGCCGGCGAAGCCTCGGGTGACATGTATGCGGCGCGCCTCGCAACGGCATTGCGCGCACGCACCAACGCGCACATTTTCGGGATGGGCGGCCCCAAGATGGCGGCAGCGGGCGTCGAGCTGATCGCCGATTACCACGAGGTCGCGGTCGTGGGGATCGCCGAAGTGCTGCACAAGATTCCCACGGTCATTCGCGTACAGAGGCGTCTTGCGCGCGAAGCCGTTCGCCGGCGTGCGTCGCTCGCAATTCTCGTCGATTCCCCGGGAACTCATCTCGGCGTCGCACGGCGCGTTAAAAATTCCGGAATCCCCATCGGCTATTTCATCGGCCCGCAGGTATGGGCGTGGCGGGCGGGCCGGGTGAAAACGGTCAAGCACCGCGTCAATCGGATCGTCGTCATTTTCCCGTTCGAGGAGAAGATTTACCGGGATGCCGGAATGCCGGTTGATTTCGTGGGCCATCCGCTGGTGGACGTTGTACGCGCGACGATGACGCGAGCGCAATTTGCGGCACGGCACAGTCTTGATGCGGACCGGCCAATCCTCGCGCTGCTCCCCGGGAGCCGCGCGAACGAGATCGCGCGGAACTATCCGGCCATAATCGGAGCCTGCGAGCGGCTGTCACGGTCCGTCCCAGGCATTCAGTTCGTACACGCGGTGGCGCCAGGCCTAAGCGCGGAACTCTTCTCGCGCCACGCGAAGACCAGCCTTCCGATCATGCGCGTGGAGGACGCCTCATCTTCATACGACGCGCTCGCAGCCGCGGATTGCGCCATCGTTGCGAGCGGAACCGCGACAGTTGAAGCCGCCCTGCTCGGAACGCCGATGGTCGTGGTCTATCGCGTTGCTCCCATGAGCGCGATGGTTCTTCGTCGCATGCTTCATACTCCGTTCATAGGCATGGTGAACCTCGTGGCAGGCCGTCGCGTGGCGCCGGAGCTGATCCAGGATGATTTCGCGCCTGAGAATGTGGAATCGGAAGTGCGCCGCCTGCTCGAATCTTCCATTGCCCGGGAAGAAATGAAAGCGGGTCTCGCCGAGGTGCGGGCCAAACTGGGTCCGGCAGGGGCGATCGAGCGCGCTGCGGACATCTTTGCCCGGATGTTGTAGTCTTTTTCGAGCGGGCAACTGCAAGGGCGAGTTTCGTATCTTAAAGTAACGGGCCAAACGCGCTACTTTCGAGAGGAGTTTTACTTCTTGCTCAAGATTCGGTTCCTGTTCGGCGCGCTCGCATTTTCGCTGCTCGCGGCATTCTCAACGCCGGCGCAAATCGCCCGGCCGTTTCCCTTCCGCGCCACCCATTACGACGTGGAAGTGGTCGTCAACGCCCCCCAGCAGACAATTACGGCACAAGCCAAGGTGGATTTTGTCGCGAGCGAGGTTTCGCGAAGCCTTCTCGTTGAGCTGCACTCCGATCTCAGCGTCAGCTCGGTCACGACGTCCAGCGGACAAAAGCTGAATTTCGAACGAGACGCCCATTCGCCGCTTCTTGTGAACGTTGGGCTCCCGCAGGCGCTTGCGCCGGGCAAACAAGTGACGCTCACGTTCAGTTACGCCGGGCCAGTCTCCAGCGAGGACGATAGCCCTACCAAAGGCCTGCGCCTCGCGTCGGTTGACAAAACGTCGGCCTACCTCTTGCAGCCCGCACGCTGGTTCCCTCTAACAGACTATCCGGCGAATCGTTACACCGGCACGTTCAAAATTATCGTGCCGGACACATTTGCAGTGGCCGGCACCGGCAAGGCGGATTCGCCGACGATGATGCCCGCGCTTGGGCGCGGCCAACCCGGACAAGCTGCCTATACGTTCCATTGCGATACCGCGGGGCCAGTGGGAACGTTTGTCGCCGGCAGCCTGCAGCTCACTCCCAGCCAGGCGGAAGGCTACAACATTCCCGTCTACGCGCCGCCAGCTCAGACAAATACTGCGAAGGATTACTCGAATTCTCTGGCGCGAATCTTGAGCTATTTTAGCGACACGTTTGGCGGCCTGAACGAACAACCGAGCGTCACGATCGCGCAAATACCCGATGGTTCCGTGCCTGGATTTTCCGCGCCGGGACTGTTGTTGATCAGCGCGCGCCAATGGACGCCGAAATCGAACGACCTGTTGCTCTCACAGCTCGCCGCCGGACAATGGTGGGGCGATTCTGTCCTCCCTGCCTCTTCGGCGGATGTCTGGCTCACTGGCGGTCTCTCGCGCTATGCCGCGGCGATGTACGCGGAGCAGAGCGACGGGATCGCCGGGTTGCACAAGGCGCTTCAGACATTCGCGATTGGCTCCCTGATGTACGAAGAGACCACGCCGATCGCGCAGGCGCAGCAATTGCAGCCATATTCCGAGCAATACAATTCGATTGTGGTGGACAAGGGTGCGATGGTCTTCCACATGCTCCGCGCGCAGATCGGCGACGACGCATTTACAGCGTTGCTGCGAGACTTTTACAAACAGTATGCAGGCAAAAATGCAACCGATGCTGAATTCGAGAAGATGGCTGCGACGAAAGTCCCTGCACCCACGGCAGACAATCCGCCCGTCAATCTGATCGCCTTCTTCTCTCAATGGTTGAACTCGACAGGCGTTCCTGAATTCCAGCTTCAATACATCACGTATCGCACCGTTAAGGGTTTCAAGGTTGTGGGCAAGGTTTTGCAGGGGCTTGACACGTTCCGCCAACCGGTCGAAATTCGCGTGGACACTGAGGGCAACCCCGTAACGAAGAAGGTCCTGGTCCTCGGGACGTCCACGAATTTCGAAATCGACACGTTCGGCAGGCCCCGGCCCAATGGTGTGACGATCGACCCAAACAACAATGTATTGAAATCGAGTCCTCAGCTTCGTGTCCTGGCGGCGGTGGCTCGCGGCGAAGGGCTCGCGCAAGACGGGAAATACTACGATGCGATCCAGGAATATCAGCGCGCGCTGGACTTGCAGTCGAATAATTCGCTCGCCCTGTTCCGTACCGGCGAAGCGATGTTCTACGAGAAGAACTATCAGGCGGCCGCGAATTCGTTCCGCTCGGCTCTCAGCGGGGATCTCGACCCGAAATGGATCGAAGTCTGGAGCCACATCTACATCGGCAAGATTTACGACCTGCTCGGCCAGCGCGAACGCGCGGTCAATGAATACAGCCTGGCGCAGCACCTCAACGACAATACCGCCGGCGCCCAGCAGGAAGCTGCAACCTATTTGAAGAAGCCGTACACCGAGGGCGCGACGGCGACCGCAACGTCGGCATCGCCATCCGACTCCACTCCATCCAAAAGCACAACGCCCGCTGATTCAAAGCCCGGCGATAAACCCGTCCTCAAGCGCCGCCCAAATTAGCGGGATGGGCTGTCCTCATGCCGAGGGCCGCACTCTGACCCGAAGAATCTCTCTTTGTCTCAACTTCCTCCTGAAAAGAGACATTCATGGAGTTCAGTCTGAATGAGGGCGAACGGCTCAGGATGCCGCCCTTCTTCGTTCTCTTGAAACGGCAAGCCTTCGGAGCTTTTCCGCCGCGGCACTATGTGGCGGATTTACCTTTTGCCCGCATGTCGGCAAGAGCTTTCTCGAAAACGTCGCGCGCTTCCTTGCCGAAAAGGACAAAGTAAATTTTCTCGATCGATGTCGGTCCCTCGAAATGCTTCGACACTTCGCGCAGCATGATTTCCGCGCACTCGCGCACCGGAAACCGCGCGATCCCGGTGCCCACCGCTGGAAATGCGATGGTCTTCAATCCTTTTTGGGCCGCGATCCGGAGTGAATGCGCCGTGGAGCTGCGTAACGAATGAGCCGTGGTCCGCCCGCCCAGCTCCATGCTGGCAGCGTGTATCACGTAGCGGGCTTTTAGTTTTCCGCCGGACGTGATCGCCGCGCCGCCAAGGGGCACCGGTCCGATCTCGTCGCACTCCTTTTGAACCTGCGGCCCTGCTTTTCGGCTGATCGCTCCCGCCACCCCGCCTCCGAGCTGCAAGTCATTATTCGCAGCGTTTACAATTGCGTCGGCGTCCATCTCCGTGAGATCGCCCTCGCGAATCTCGATTCGTTCGGCAAGAGTCATGTGGTTTCGCCTCCGACGCTTCTGTCCGTCAATTCGTTGCAATTCCCGTTAGGGGATTCGGGAAGGGCGGGGGTTTGATCCCGCCGTAGGATCGTACAAACGAGAAGGCTTGGAATCTACGCCCTACTTCTCAGGGCCCTCGCCATATTCGTGGACGTGACTTTGCCCTGCGCGACTCCTTCCTCGAGAGCCCGGCGAATATAACCGGCGCCTTGTTCGAGCATGTCGGCTGACACATCTTCGAGGAGGGTGCGGTAGCCTCCGAGCGCCGCTGCATACGCGATCCCGCTTCCCATCGTGCCAGCGCCAATCACTGAGATTGTCTCCACTTCCATTCTCTTTCCTCGCGATTGTGTCTCCGACGGCTTTGCGTGGCTACAAACTCTTGATCTTTTCTTCGTCGAATCCAAGCAATATTCGGCCGCCGCACAAAATCACGGGGCGGCGAATCAAGTTTGGCTCCTGAGCCATTATGTCGATTGCTTCTTCCCTAGATGGAGGGTTGCGCTTCATGTTTTTCCGGCGGTAAAGTTCGTTGCGCGTATTCAAGAATTCTCTGTGATCCCTGGTTCCGATCAGCGCGTCCAGCTCCTCCGCGTTCATTCTTTGCTTGCCCAGATCGCGCAATTGCAAATCAAAGCCCCGCTTTTCCATGTAGGCGCGCGCTTTGCGGCAGGTGGTGCAGTTCGGTTTCTGGAGGAATTGGGCTGTCTTCTTCTTGCCGCTTCTCGTTTTTGCCGGGGTCATTGGGGTTCTGATTTGGCTTCGCTCTCTCGTTCAAAGTCAATATCGCGGCACGCTCGAATCGATTTCAATCGACCAGCGATCGATCCCGCCCGCCATCGAACGCGCGCCATCCACGCCCTGCGACCGCAGCCACACGGCGGCATCAAGGCTGCGCATTCCATGATGGCAGAACAGAATGATTTCGTCCGCGTCTTGAAAGCGGCCAACATGTTCGGGAATATCGCGCATCGGAATCAGCATGGAGCTGCCTTCGATATGCGCCGCGTCGTGCTCCCACTGTTCGCGCACGTCCACAAACA
>JANWJR010000129.1 GCA_025451835.1 Candidatus Acidiferrales bacterium
CCAGAATTTGGTCGAATCCGGCATCGAATGTGCGGCTCTGTTCCGGGGCGAGGCCCGATCCGCAGCCCACGGGGAGCAGTTCGGGTTCCTTAATTCCCTGACCGTAGGAGGTTCGCAACCGGGTGGAGCCGAAGAAGCCATTGGCATTCCGCAACTCATAGGCCGCTCCAAGGCGTGGCACAACGCGCGTGCCAAAGGCTCCGTTTGCTTCCGCACGGGACCCGGCGATGGCAGTCAGGCGGCTGGTGACTTGATAATGAACTTCCACATAGCCCGCCTGATTGTGGCGGCCTGCAGCGCCGCCATTTTCGACTTCATATTCGTAGCCCGCCGCGACGCCGCCATTCGGGAAGAGATAGCTGGATTGCTCGTTCAGTCCCGCGCGATTGAATTTGCTGTCGAACGCGCCGAATGGAGGGATGACGGCAATTTCATCGAATCGCGATTCGAATCCGCTGAGGCGGTGCTGCCAATGGTCGCCCGTCGAAAAATCCCAATTCAAGCCCGCTGAAAAATCATGCAGGCCGGTGGTTTGACCGATAATCGGCGGATCGAGAAGCGTTTGGCCGGGTTGTCCCGCGTCGCTCGAATTGTTGCGGAGAGTCAGACGAAGAGTGTCGGTATCTGAGAGGCGCCAGCCGAAATTTCCCGAAAGTGTGGTATCGCGAAAGAAATTCCCCGGACCCTGGCCGTTACTCGAAAAGTAGGCGGCGCTGGCGGAATAATCGAACGCACCCGCGAGACCGCTGAGTTGTCCGCTGCCATGGCCGGTGCCGAACGTTCCACCGTCGCCTTCGAGTTCGAGTAGCGGTGTGCGCGTCGATCCGCGATGCGTAAATATCTGCACCACGCCCGACATGGCGTCCGATCCGTAGAGTGCGCTCGACGCGCCGTGAACTATCTCAATCTTATCGACACTATCGAGCGTGAAGTTCTCAAAAAACACCAGCCCGCCTGGCTGATTCACGGGGACGCCATCCACGAGCACTTTCGTGTAGTTCGAGTTTCCTCCGTCCAAAAAGAACGTCGCCGTTCCGCCCATGGGCCCAAGTTGCGAAAAGTTGGCACCCGCGACCGAGGCCAGAATCGGCGTAAGGAAAATATCCTGCCGGTTATCGATTTCTTGCCGCGTGATGATATCAACGGGCGCGACAGTGGCTTCCGCCGGGGTAGGTTCCGTCGCGGCAGTGACCACCACATTCGCCGCAAGGGGTTCGAGCTCGAGACGACTACCGATGATGCGAGTTTCACCTGGAGCGAGCGCGACGTCTTGCTGGAACCGCGTGAAGGAAGCATGTTTGATCGTGACGCGGTAGCGTCCTGGCGCAAGCGATAACGAAAATCTGCCTTCGGCATCGCTCTTGGTGACGGCTGGCCCGGCAGCTGAGTTTGAAGGCTGTGCAACGATCGTGGCGTTCGCAATTGCTGCGCCGCTGGGATCGGTGATTGTTCCGTGCAGCGTGGCGTTTGATTGTGCTGCGACAGGCAAAGCACGAAGAAAAAGCGTTCCGAACGTTCCAAACAGAATTGCCACTGCAAAGGAAAGCAGGCGGCTCAGTCTCATTTTTCCTCCTCTCCCTCTCGCGCGGGAGTTGAAGGTTGTCCCGGTGAACATGCGCTGCATGCTGACCCGGATTGAGACTCCGCCGGTCTCCTGACTTCGCAGCTTGCTTCAAATCGAAGCTCCAGCGCGGCCTTCCCATTCCATCGGCGAACTACTTGCGATTCGCGCCCGGAAAAGTGGCTCGCGCTGAGAATCTCGCTGCGTTACAGTCGCGCGGCGGCGACGGATTTTCACCGTCTTCCCGTGCGCGGAGTCTCCGGTTGTTGTGAACGGCTCCCGCGTTTTCCACCGGAACCGCTTGCGGAAGCCAATGGAAGCTTCCGCGAAGTTTCGCTTCAAATTCCCAAGTGAACAAACTTTGCAAGCGCACCGCCCGGCTTAACCCGGCGTGCCGCCCTGAAGGACGGCGCTAGTGATTGCTTCTTACCATTACCCGAGGGCGCCCGTTCGGCCGCAGGTCAACGTCGAGCGGCGCTTCAAAAACTTCCTCAAGCAAATCCTGCTGGTAAACTTCGGCCGGGACTCCCATCCGCAGCGGCTTTCCCTTGTGCACCAGCAGGATACGATCCGAGAATTCCGCCGCCAGATTCAGTTCATGCGTCACGACGATCACCGTATTGCGATTTTCCTCCGCCAACCGCCGCAGCCGCCGCAGCAATTCCACTTTCCCGCCGATGTCGAGGTGCTGCGTCGGCTCATCGAGCAGCAGCAGGGAAGGCTGCTGCGCCAGCGCGCGCGCAAGAATCACACGCTGTTTCTCGCCGCCCGAAAGCCGATCCATCCAACGGTCGCGCAGCGCGTCCGCTCCGACCTGCGCGAGCGCGTTTCCCGCGAGCAAGCAATCTTCATCCGATTCAAATCGCAAACGTCTGCCGTATGGGTAGCGTCCCTGCAGCACGTACTCCCAGACGCGCAGGGGGAAAAGCAGCTCGCTTTCCTGCGCCACCAGCGCAATGCGCTGAGCCCGAGCCCGGAGGTCGAGCTGGCTGGCTTCCGATCCGCCTACTTCCACGCGGCCAGAAAGCGGCTTGACGAGTCCGGCGAGCAATTTCAACAGCGTCGATTTTCCGCTGGCATTCGGTCCAAGAATGGCGATCAGCTCGTGCTGTTGCGCTTCGAACGTTATAGGACCGAGCGTGAAAGTAGGCGCCGAGCGGTCCGTCGCCGCGTATGCGTAGGTCGCCTGTTCGACCTTCACGTGCGCGCGTTGTATCGAACCCGAGACGATGGCTTGCGACGCGGCAGGCGAGCCATGCTGTGATGCCGACCTCATCGCACGCCCCTGCGCATCAGATAAATGAAGACGGGCGCGCCGGCCAGAGCGGTCATCGCGCCAACCGGGAGTTCGGTTGGCTGAACCACGGTGCGCGCGAGCGTGTCGGCAATTACAATCGCAATGGCTCCGCCAATCGCTGAAGCTGGAATCAGCAGCCGGTAATCGGTCCCAAAAAGCATGCGCATCACGTGCGGCACCAGCAACCCCACGTAGCCGATGGCACCGCTCACTGAAACAGCCAGGCCCGTCAGCAACGATGCCGCGACGTACACGACCAGCTTCACGCGGTTCACATTGACGCCCAAATGCCGCGCCTCCTGTTCGCCGGTGAGGATTAAATTCAGGTCGGAAGAAGTGGTGTAAATGCAGCCAATGGCGACGATCAGCACGATGTACAGCCATCGCGAGTCAATCGATGACGGCGTGGAAAGATCGCCCATCAGCCAGAACGCCATTCCGCGCAGATCGCGTCCGCTGAGAGTTGTCATCAAAAACATAATGATGGCCGAAAGAAAGGACGCCGCGACGATGCCAGCGAGGAGCAGCGTGGGGCTATCGAGCTGACCGCCGCGGCGGCCAAGAAAATAGACAACCGCTGTCGTCACCATCGCGCCAACGAACGCGGCAAGCTGTATCGCGCCGGGGGTGTGCGGTGCGACGATCAGGCTGACGATCGCGCCAAGAGCCGCGCCGCTGGAGATGCCGAGCACGTACGGGTCCGCCAGGGGATTTCGCAAGAGCGCCTGATAGCCGGCACCGGCGGTCGAGAGCGCAGCGCCGACGAGTATGGCAAGCGCGATTCGTGGCAGCCGCAAACCAAAAACGACCAGCCAGAATTCCGATGGAATCTGTTCCTTGCGGCCGAGGACTCCGTTGAAGAGAGTCATCACGATGTCGGAAATCGAAATCGGGTACGCGCCCATCCGCAAGGCAATCACGACTGCCACGAACAACACCACGCACAACAAGCCGCACATTCCGAGAATGCGTCGCGGCGTTAGGGGGCGCACGGGTCGCATCCTCTCTTCACGCTGGCAGCGGCGGTCGCCCAGGGTGTGCCGCCGAATCTCGGGTTCTCGCTGTTCGAATTCGTCGCGAATGCTTCCGGATGCACGGCGTGCGCGAGCGCCTCGATGTCATCCACCAATCCAGGCGAGGGACGAGCGATTTCCTCGCCGAGGACGACGACGTGACCCAGTTGCACGGCGCGCAGTTCCTTCCAAACAGGCCGGCGGCTCAGTTCCTTGACTTGCGTTCCGTCGGAGTGAATGTGGCTTCGAGTAAGTACGATGTAATCCGGCTGCAAGCGCACAACCTCTTCGAGGCTTACCGTCGGCCAATTCCGCGTCGACAAGATGACGGACTCGGCTCCTGCCCAACGCAGCGCGTCCGCGATAAAAGTGTTTTGCCCGATGGTAATCAAGGGGTCCACCCACACAACGAAAAGCACGTGCACGAGCGGCCGATCTTCGACGCGCGCGTGCAAAGAGTCCAATCGCGCCTGCAAACGTGCAACGAGCGCGTCGCCCCGCGGACCAGCGCCCAAAAGATCGGCCATCCGCACGATCGAATCGAGCGTTCCGCGCACCGTGCGGGGATCGCTGGCGTACACCGCGATGCCGAGTTTCGCAAGGGCGTCCACCGTCTCGCGCCGGTTGATGGATGTGGTCGCAAGCACGACATCCGGATGCATCGCCACGATCGCCTCGAGATCGGGATTGAGCGGCGACCCAACATGCGGCTTGCTCTTGGCGGCTTCCGGCGTGTCGCAATAGTCGGTGTCAGCCGCGAGGCGATCTTCCAGGCCAAGGGCATAAATGGTTTCCGTCAAATTTGGCGCGAGGGTAACGATGCGATTCACCTCGGCCGGAATGGTCACGCGCCGGCCGGTTGCGTCCGTGACGACTCGGGCCATTCCCGGAGCCGCCGAAAATCTCTCCTGGCGTGGCGGGGTGATAGCGAGCGTAACTTGCGCGGTCGCGAGCAACATCGCCAACACCAACACAAACGCGACTGCGCACCATCGATTTTTTCGGCTCCGCCGCAACCAAGTCTCCAACAAAAAAGCCTCGCGAAAAGAGCGAGGCTTATCGCCACACCCTCTCTCGCGAAGAGTGTCAGCTTCGACCGGCTCGGGTAGGTATCCTGACTTTCGGCCTTCTTTGCCCGACGAACTTTCGAACCCGTTTTGCTACCAGTTCAAAAAAACCGTCGTAAAGCAAGAATCACAGGCACTGCCGCTCCGGTAATTTGGAGCACCCTTCCCGGCCCCGCGAACTTCGGAAGCCAGTGGGCGATTTCATCTGCAAGTGCCGGCCGATTACAGTGGCGGGACCGTGGCCGATTTTCACGGCCTTCCCTTTACTCCGAGGACAGTCCAGTGGACTGCCCGAAGAGTTGCCCCGGGAGCGCAAATGCAGCGCTCGAAGGGCTTCCCCGACGCCAGCTAAATTGTGCACGGCGAGTGTAAGGCGGCCCGCCGTTGAGTGTCAACAGAAGGGAATAGCCTAGCGATTTTTCCACTTCGGCGCACGCTTCTCGACGAGAGCGCGCAAGCCCTCCTGCGAATCTTCCAGGTCGGCAAGCTCATTCAAGAAAACTTTCATCGAATTGCGGACGGCCTCACGCAGCGGCATGCCCATACTGCCGAGAATGGCCTTTTTCGCCATGGTAAGGACGGGCCCGGATTGTGCCGTCACCTTCGCGATCACTTCTTCCACTTTTTGCTGCAATTCTTTTTCTGGCACGAGCCAGTTCACCAAGCCCAATTCATGCGCCCGCTCCGCCGACATTGCTTCGCCGGTGAGCACCAATTCAAGCGCATGTTTTGGACCGAGAATGTGAGGAAGCACAGCAGCAGCGAGCGGCGGGAAAACGCCCAGCTTGATTTCCGGCTGCGCGAAGCGGGCCTTCGGCGTGGCAATCACGAGATCGCCCAAAGCCGCAAGTTCCATGCCACCGCCGAATGCCGGACCGTTGATCACAAGGAGCAGAGGCTTCGACGTGTCGAGCATCGCGGAGAACGTCGCGTGGAACGCGTCGAGCAATTGAAAGACGCGGCGCGGCGTGTATTCGCCAATCTCGATGCCGCCGCAGAACGCCTTCGTGGCTGAATCGATGACAACCAGTTTGATGTCGGCACGCTCGCTGACGGAACCAATTCCCGCACCCAGTTCGGCGAGCATTCGCTCGTTGAGGAGATTGTGTTCGGGACGGTCGAGCGTGAGGCGAACGACTTCGCCATCGGTACGAAACTTTACAAACTGAAAATCTTCGGTTCGCGGCGCGTGCAGCGCGAGCGTTCCCAGAACCTCCACTCCGCGGTTTTGTTTGGCCATCGAAATCTCCCGGACTTACGAGCTTAGACCGTTTCGATTTCGACTGCCACGCCCATGCCGCGCGATACACACAATGTAACAAGACCCAGCGGCACTTCCGAGGAGGGTCAGCGGAAGGTCTACCTTTCATTCGGCGCAAGTGCGGCAAGCAGCGCCGCGGGAAAACGACGGGACGGCGCTATTCCGTAGAAAATAGGCATAAAGCCTTTGTATTGTGCGTCTGGATCTCGGCTATTTTCATCGTTCGTTGTGGTTCGAAGGACCATGATTTATTCGTAGCGGAGGGCGACCATCGGGTCGACGCGCATCGCCCGCCGCGCGGGGATGTAGCACGCGACGAGCGCGACAATCACGAGCAGAATAGAGACTCCCACAAATGTGAGCGGATCGTAGGCGCTGACGCCGTAAAGAACTTTGCTCATCAGGCGAGTGAGCGCAAATGCCGACGCTAGGCCGATGGCGACACCGACGAGCGCAAGTTTCGCTCCCTGTCCGAGGATGAGGCGCAAGACATCTCCGCGTTGTGCGCCCAGCGCCATGCGCAAACCTATTTCATGCACGCGCTGTCCCACCAGATAGGAAATCACCCCGTAGATGCCGACGCTGGCCAGAACCAGAGCGAGCGCCGCAAAGACAGCCAGCAAAATCATGGAGAATTTTTTTGCGGCAATCGAATCGGCGATAATCGAGTCCATCGTCTGGACGTCGTAGACCACCTGCTGGCTGTTCATTTTTTCGACGGCATGACGAACCGAGCCAACGACCGAGAGCGGCGCGCCTTTCGAGCGCAGCAGGACGCCAACTCCATGGGCAAAAAGCGGCAAGAACTGGTCGGGAACCTGCATGATCGGCAGATAGAACTGCGCCTCGATCGCTTTCGGCCCATCGGTGCCGAGTCCCCACTGCTTAACGTGGCCCACGATGCCCACGATTTCGGGTTCGAGACCGAGAAGGCCCAAATTAACCCGCTTGCCGATGGGATCTTGGTTCGCGAAATACTTGCGCGCGAACGTTTCGTCAATGACGATGACCGGGGGCGAGTGCTCATCATCCTGCGCGGTCAGGAAGCGTCCGCGCTCGAGCGGGGTACGCATCACATTCAACTGGCCCGGTTCAACCAGATAGAAAAGCGACCAGTCCATGCCGGTGTCGGTGGCGGGTTTTGGCTGGCCTTCATGCCAAAACGGAAGCTCGGAATCATCGGTCATCGGGAGCGATCCGGCGGTGATGGTCGAAGCCTCGACGCCAGGAATAGCCTTGATCCGATCGTCAATTTGACGCAGGGCGGCGCGAATTGTCGAGGGGTTGGCGCCGATCGACGGCGGAAGCGAAACGCTCAACGTCAGCACGTTGTGCGGATCGAAGCCTGGATTGACGCTCCAAAGCGCGGCGAGGCTGCGAATCATCAGTCCCGCGCCGACGAGAAGAATCAGCGCCATGGCCATTTCAACCACAACGAAGATGTTCTGCGTGCGATGGCGAGAGCCGCTCGAGCCGCGGCCACCTTCCTTGAGGGTTTCCTGCAAGTTGGTGTGCCACGTTTTGAAGGCGGGCGCCAGGCCAAAGATGATGCCGGCGAGCAGAGAAATTCCCAGCGTGAAGAACAGCACGCGCTCGTCAATGCCAATTTCGTCGGAGCGAGGCAGTGCGTCCGGCAGAATGGCGATGATCGCTCGAGTGCCGCGCCACGCGAGGAGCAGTCCGAGCGCACCGCCGCCGACAGAGAGCAAAATGCTCTCGGTGAGAAGCTGCCGAATCACGCGCATCTGGCTGGCTCCCAGCGCCGTGCGAACGGCGAACTCGCGCGCGCGTCCTGTGGCTCGCGCGAGAAGCAAATTGGCAACATTGGCGCAGGCAATCAACAGAACGAATGCCACCGCACCGAGCAGAACGAACAGATAGGGCTCGACGTCGCCGACGACATCCTTCTTGAACGGCACGATGGTGACGCCCGAGTTGGCATCGGCTTCAGGAAAGGCCGCCGCCAGATTTTTCGTGATGCCAGCCATGTCCGCGCGTGCTTGTCCGAGAGTAATGCCGGGCTTAAGACGTCCGATAGCCTGGCTTCCCATGCCGATGCGACGGTCGCGGAACGTGGGATCGTTCCATTGGCCGATCGGCACGTAAACGTCTCGCGCTTCGCGGCCAGCGATACGGAAACTCGCAGGCAGGACGCCGACGATGGTGTAGTCAGCGCCGTTGAGCGTCATAGTCTTGCCGATGACATCTCGAGCGGAACCGAATTTGCGCTTCCATAGTCCGCCGCTGATCATCACGACGGGCCCCGCACCGACTTGATCTTCCTCAGGACGGAACGTGCGGCCGAGAACCGGCTGCACCCCGAGAATATCGAAGAGGCTTGCGGAGGCCATGAAGCCGTTCAGGCGTTCGGGTTCGCCAGTTCCCGTGAGATTGAAGTCGTCTCCGCGGAAAGCAGCAATCGAGGTGAAGCTGCGGTTATCGTGCTGCCAATCGAGAAAATTTGGATAGGAAATCGAGGCTTCGTCCCACTGAGTGGTCTTCGAGTAAATCTTAACAAGCTGATTGGGCTGCGTATAGGGGAGCGGATTCAGAAGCACGCCGTTGACCACGGAAAAAAGAGCGGTATTTGCGCCGATTCCGAGAGCCAGGGTCAGCACGGCGATGGCCGTGAACCCCGGATTTTTCAGGAGCATTCGGAAACCGTATCGGATGTCTTGCCAGAATGTGGCCATCAGGTTGCGCCTCTCACACAGCTTCGAAATTGCAGGGTCACTGAGTGATACGAGCGGCGGCCGGCTTTTGTTCCTTAAGGCAGCGCAAAAATGTGCGGAGACGCGGCGGGTGCCTCCGATACGAGAGACGCAGATGTGGAGTGCGAACCGATTGCAATGCTGCCGCTAGGCATCGCCGCGAAGGCACAAGAGCTGGCGAGGCGCCGGCGCTGCGGGGCGGGCACTATCAGATTGCTTCTCAGCGGGTGACGATTTCGGTATTCTGTTTTGCCTATGCTGGACCTGGGATACGTACGAGAGCATTTGGATGCCATCGAAAAGATGGCGCGCGATCGCGGCGTCGCACTGGATCTTGCTCCGTTTCGCGAAATTGATGCCGAACGGCGACATCTAGTCACAGCGACGGAGCGGCTGAAGGCCGAACGCAACAAGGCAAGCGAGGAGATCGCGCGGCTAAAAAAGTCGGGGAGCGACGCGTCCGCGATTCTCGCACGAATGAAGGAAGCATCCGATGCGATCAAGCAGGACGATCGGCGCGTGACGGAGCTGGACGACAAGCTCCGGCAATTTATGCTGGCGATCCCGAATATTCCGCACGCGAGCGTGCCCGTGGGAAAAGGCGCGGCGGACAATGTGGAAGTGCGCCGCTGGGGAACTCCGCCGAAATTCGATTTCGCACCGAGACCGCACTGGGAGATTGGCGAAGCCTCGGGAATCCTGGATTTTTCGTCCGCGGTGAAAATCGCTGGCGCACGATTTGCGGTTTACAAAGCGCTTGGTGCGCGGCTGGAACGAGCACTCGCGAATTTCTTCCTTGACGTCCATACACGCGAGCACGGCTACACGGAAATCCTTCCGCCGTTTCTGGTCAATACGGCTTCGTTAACCGGTGTAGGCCAGCTTCCAAAGTTTGCCGCAGAGATGTTTCACGTCGAGGGTACGGACCTCTGGCTGACGCCAACTTCAGAAGTGGAGCTAACAAGCTTATACCGTGACGAAACGCTGGACGGTGAAGCGTTGCCGAAAAAGGTATGCGCGTGGACCGCGTGCTTTCGCTCCGAAGCTGGCGCAGCGGGGAAGGACACGCGCGGCCTGAAGCGGCAGCACCAGTTCCAGAAAGTGGAGATGTTCAAATTCACGCGGCCGGAACAGAGCTACGACGAACTGGAATCTCTGGTGCGCGACGCTGAGGCGGTGTTGCAGCAGCTCGGGCTGCATTATCGCGTGGTGCAGCTTTGCACCGCCGATCTTGGATTCGCAGCCGCGAAAACGTACGACATCGAAGTGTGGCTGCCATCAACCGGGGAGTTTATGGAAATTTCGTCTTGCTCGAACACGGAAGCGTTCCAGGCGAGGCGCTCGGGGATCCGTT
Source organism: Candidatus Acidiferrales bacterium (assembly GCA_025451835.1). Classification (GTDB taxonomy): domain Bacteria; phylum Acidobacteriota; class Terriglobia; order Acidiferrales; family UBA7541; genus Palsa-295. The sequence goes on from JANWJR010000129.1 coordinate 10,265, forward strand.
TTAAGCTGAAAGGCGGCAAGAGTGAGTTCGTTCACACGCTGAACGGATCGGGCCTCGCGGTGGGGCGGACGTGGATCGCCATCGTCGAAAATTATCAGCAGGCGGACGGGTCGATCGTCATTCCGAAGGCTTTACAGCCTTACATGAACACGGACCGGATTCCGGCCGCCGTCTAAAAAATCCCTGTCACGAGGACAGCACAAAGACTTGCTTTGCGGATCCAGTAGAACCCAAGCCATCCGGAGTGGTCCGGCAGCGGCGGGCGGCAGGAAAGCGAGGCAGGGCCGCAGATGCTGTAAGCCGGCGGCCCTCCCTCAGAAGGCGGCGCTACATCGCAGAAGCGGGAGCGATGCTGTCGACGTGGAGCTGGCCATCCGTCATCACGTGGCCGGTGACTTTCACTTCCTGACCGAGGCTGGTGTCCGGATTGACGGCATCCTGATTGTGAATGTTCAATACCTTTTTCGATTTACCTTCAACGAAAACCCATGATGCGCCCTTTTCCTTGACGCATTTTGTGGCGCATTCTTTGTGGTCCGCGCTCATGCCCTTAGCGGCGCAGGCGCTATCGCTGATCCAGCCTGTCCACGTCATGGTCTTTTCCTTGGCCGTGGTGGGCAGGCTGACCATCGCAAACAGCATGGCGAGAAGGCCCAATGTACTGAGAACTGTCTTCATAGTGAGTTTTTCCTCCGAATCAGATTTCCCAAGCGACGGCCAGGTAAGAACCCCCAGCCGACCCTAAGATTCTAACTCCTGTACGCGCTCAAATCACAATCGGATTGCCTGAGATGACGTATTTTCGCCCGGCGGCCAAGAGCGGGCCTTCACGAAGGTCGCTCAGGCCAAGGCATCGCGCGACGAAAAAACAACATTCGCGTCCTTTGGAATTGAAAACGGCTCAGGATACCGGCCCGACGAGGACCATGGGGCCCGTGGGTTGCGGTTTACCGCCCGCGGGTTCGAGCGTGACGGCGAAAGCCTTGGGTGCAACACCTGGCGGCAATTTCGCGGTTAGAGATGTTGCCAACCCGGCGGCGGAATTGAAGACACCCGCACTGATGGGCTTTCCGTTTGCGGGGACTAGCCACAGTTGATAGCTCTTGCCTTCCGGGGCAGGCGTGAGCTGGCCATCGTAAAGCATCGTTCCCTCGCGCGCATTGTAGAGCACCCGCGCGCTGCCTTCTGGCATGCGCGGCTGTGGCGCGAGTTTTACCAAGATCGTGTCGTGAGCTTCGACGAGATCCACCACCGTGCGAGCGCGGTCGAGTTCCGCCTGCTGCTGCACGATCGCGGCATGAGAAGCTTCGAGCTGGCGGTCAAGCCTTGCGTTTTGGGTCCAAAGGAAAATTGCGGCGATCACGGCAATGGCGAACGCCGGGACAAACACGGCAGCCCACCAGCGGCTGAGGACTCCGCCATCGCGCGCGAATTCCCGTTGAGGCATGGGCCGTGCGGAAACGGCAGCCGAGGTCCCCGGCGAGTCGTGAACCCGCTGCATGAGGCGGCCTTTGACGTAAGGCGAAGGCGCAGTCTCCGGCGCAGCCAGCGCCAGAAGTGCGATCCCTCCCTGTGCTTCGGCGAGCTTCCGCGCGCAATCGGCGCACGACCTTACGTGCGTTTCGGTCGCCTGTTTCTCGGCGCCTTCGAGCGCGCCAAGCGCGTAGAGATCGAAATCTTCTTCCCGAGTTGGA
>JANWJR010000130.1 GCA_025451835.1 Candidatus Acidiferrales bacterium
CAAATCACGAACGTCACGCTTGGCGGTGCGGATGCCGTGCAGTTTCAGTTTCAGGATAATTCCTGCACGTCGGCCACGCAGATATCGCCTGGCAATAGTTGCGAATTCAGCGTGGCGTTCCAGCCAAGCACAACAGGGCCGCTTCAGGCAGAGGCTGTGGTGGAAGATAACTCGGGCGGGATCGCGGGAACGCAGCAGCAAGTCCCTCTGGCGGGAACGGGCGTGCCAGCCGCGCCGGAGGCCTTGATCGAACCGCCTACCTTGACGTTCGCGCCCCAACCGGTCGGCTCCGCTAGCGGCGCTCAAACGGTAACATTGCAAAATACCGGCAGCGTTGCGCTCGAAATCGCAGGCATTGCGATTGCCGGCAGCAATGCTTCCAGCTTCAATATCGTTGCGAGCGGCAATTCTGCCTGCCCCTTGGCAAACGGATCGCTTGTTGCCGGGAAAACCTGCACGGTTGGCGTGAATTTCACGCCTCAAGCCGCCGGGGCCAAGAATGCGAGCTTACAGTTCGCCGATAACGCCAGCGGAAGCCCTCAGAGCATCGCTCTGACCGGAAGCGGCGTTGTACCGGCGATTCAGCTCTCTCCGACAAGCGTTAATTTTGGAACGCAAAGCGTGGGCGTGGCCAGCGCTGCCGTGGATGTCACTGTGGCAAACATCGGGTCCGGGCCGCTGACGATTTCATCGATCGGCATTGCAGGCGCGAATGCCGAGGATTTTGCTCAGACGAACGATTGCAGCTCGAGTCTCGGCCCAGGCGCGAATTGTATAATCGTCGCAAAATTCACGCCGACTGCGGCGGGAAATCGGGCAGCCGCGATTAGCATCGCGGACAGCGCGCCGGGAAGCCCGCAAGGCATACCGCTGGCTGGAGCCGCGATCGCGCCGGATGCCCAGCTTTCGCCCGCCAGCATCAATTTTGGAAGCCAATTGAACGGCACGGCCAGCAAAGCCGTTGCGGTAACCGTGACGAATAGTGGGAGCGGTGCGCTCGCGCTCGGTAAGATATTTTTCAGTGGGGCAGATGCAAGCGACTTCAGCGAAACTGCTAACTGCGGCGCCAGCATGGCTTCGAACGGCACATGTACGATTCAGGTGACGTTCAAGCCCGTCGGCGCTGGGGGAAAGTCGGCGGCGCTGATGCTGACGGATAACGCGCCGGGAAGCCCGCAATCGGTGCCGCTGGCCGGAACAGCAACAGACTTCTCACTTGATCCGCCGAGCGTGGGTGGCACATCCGCAACAGTGACGGCGGGACAAACGGCAAATTATCAGCTCGACGCTAATTCGACGGATGGCTTTACGGGAACGGTAGCGCTCGCGTGTTCTGGCTCGGTGCCGCGAGGTTTGTGCACGGTGAAACCGCAGTCTGTGAACGTCGCGGCCAACGGACAGGCGTCTTTCAATGTGACCGTGACGACTACGGGAGCTTCGAACGCCGCCTTCAGAAGGACGAAGCCCCTGGCTCGAAATTGGCCGCACGGAAGGCCTCTCGCTGGTTTGGCGATTGCGACTTTCCTGCTGTTCCTGCTCTCGATTCACCGCGTCTTTGAGGACGGGATGCGGCGCAGATCGCGCGCGGTAACTCTTCTCGCAGCGTGCACGATCCTGGCAGCGATTGCCATAATCCCGACCGGGTGCGGAGCGGGGAACGCCGATCCGCCAAGCGCTAGTTCGGGTACGCCCGCGGGAACCTACGCACTGAGCGTTACGGGGACGGCTGACGGCGGCAGCAGAACAATTCAATTGAGTTTGATCGTCCAGTGAGGGGCTAAGGTCAGAGTCAGAGGGACCGAGAGTCCAAGACGAGCTGGCTGACGCAGGAAAACGGGGCTGTGGCGCTTCACTCAGAAAAGCTTTATGGCCAGGTCGCGCGGGCTGGCGCCGACGGGGATCAGCGTAATCAGGCTGGCGGTTTTGGCGCGAACGACGGCGAGATCATTCGAACCCGTATCGACGACCACGAGCATGTCGCCGCCAGGGGTCAGCCGGCACGTGCGCGGCGACTGCCCGACGAGGATTGGCCGCGAGACTTGGCGCGTGTCGGAAAAAATCGGAACGATGTGGCCCGCGGCGGAATCGGAAATGTAAAGCGTCTGCGTACCGGGAGCAAGCGCGCCCGCAGTAGGCGACATCCCCGTCAGCAGGAAATCCCCGACCTCGTTGGTCTGCGTGTTCACTACAAGCAGCCCGTGCGCTGCGCTCGACGGAATGTAGAGTTCGCCGCCGTCAGGCTTCAAAATTAGGTCGTTGGGTGTGCCACCGATGTCCAGGTTCGCCAGCAAGACCCTCCGCCGCAGGTCCACCACGGAAATATTATTTGAGCTGCCAGATGTGATGAACGCCTTTGAACTGTCGGGCACAATTGAAATCTGTTCGGGCTGCGCGGCGACGGGTACGGCCGCCAAAACCGTAAGCGAGGAAGCATCGAGAAGGGAAACCGTCGAATCATCGCGATTCGATACGACAACGAGCCTGCCGTCGGGCGTGACGCGCGCGATCCACGGTCGGCGTCCCGCGTGGGCCTTCGCGACAATCCGGCGCGACGCAACGTCGATTTCGACTACGGCATCGGACCCCGACGCAGCCACGTACGCCCGGCGGCCATCAGGAGAAAAATCGAGAGCGTACGGTGCGAGCCCGACTGGAATGTGCGCGACGATGCGATTCGTTTTCGTGTCGAGTGCCCAGGCATAACCACCCGCCGAACTCAATCCCCAAATCTCGTCACGGGATGGATGCGCGCGGACACCCGTGGGGCCTGCTCCGACCGGTACGGTTGCGATGGGCGCAAGCTTGACCAGATCCGCGACGGTCAGCGTGCCGTCTCCCGTGTTGGCTACATACGCGCAAAGATGGAGTCCGGGGCGGAGAAATGAGGGGCGAAGTTCGAGAGCTACTTCGCGGACGGCGAAAACAATGAGCACAACGAGAAGAAACGCGAGGCGATAGTTCAGGCGGACTTTCAATTGATCGTGCGGTGCAGGACGGCGGCGATCTGGCGGATTTCGCCGACGAGTTGCACGAACTCCTCCGGAAGAATTGATTGCGGCCCATCGGAAAGCGCATGGTCGGGGTCGTGATGAACCTCGACGAGCATTCCATCGGCGCCCGCCGCGACTGCGGCCCGGGAAAGCGGAAGAACCTTGTTGCGGCGTCCCGTGCCGTGCGAAGGATCCACGACGATCGGCAAGTGGCTGCGGCGCTGGACCGCCGGAATTACGCTCAGGTCCAACGTGTTGCGGGTGAAATCCGAAAACGTGCGAACGCCGCGCTCGCACAGGATCACGTTGTAATTGCCTTCGGACATAATGTATTCCGCGGCCATGAGGAATTCGTCGAGCGTGGCGGACATTCCACGCTTGAGCAGTATCGGCTTGGCGGCGCGGCCCGCGTGCTTCAACAAGGAAAAATTCTGCATGTTGCGCGTGCCGATCTGGATGACGTCCGCATATTTTTCCACAAGATCGAGCGATTCGTTGTCAACCGCCTCGGTAACGATGCCAAGTCCGAAGCGCTCGCGGATCTCCGCCAGAATTTTCAGTCCGGGTTCGCCGAGGCCCTGAAAACTGTATGGCGACGTGCGGGGCTTGTAAGCGCCGCCGCGAAATAATCGTATGCCGGCGGCCTTGATATGACCGGCGATTTCAAACGCTTGCTCGGCCGTTTCAATGGCGCACGGTCCCGCCACCACTCCAATGGCCGGTCCGCCGAAGGTGACGTCGCCCAGCGGAGTTTTGATCCGGACGACCGTGTTTTCCTCTTTGACATCCCGGCTCACCAGCTTGTAAGGCTTGCTGACAGGAATACATTCGACCACGCCGGGCATGCCCTCCATCGACGCAATGTCCACAACGCCCGTGTTTCCGGTAATGCCGATGGCCGTGCGGCCGGCGCCCGGAATCGGGTGCGCCTTGTACCCAAGCGACTCGATGCGTTCGCAAACGGCGCGAATCTGCGCGTCCGTCGCGTGAGATTGCATGACAACCAGCATGAATGACCCCTCGTGATGAAATGAAACGGAAAGTGTAGCGCAAGCGCGAACACCGCTGCAAACCAGCCACCTCGCGGCAGTAGTCTTCAAAAGGCGGCGGGACCCCTGCTGGGAAGAAACCGATGGGCTCCGCAAGCGTGTTTTATCGTCTTTGCGGAAGGTAACGCGTTCCGTTAAAATGAAAGGCTAGACTGGTTCAGCAAGAAATTCACGGAACACCCTGAGGGCATGACGGACGAAAACCACGGAAACAATTTAGTTTACGACGCCGCAGACGAGTACCGCCCGGAACCGCCTCCTCCGCCTGAAATTCCCGCCTGGAAAGATGGAAGCACCCGTATTGGAATACACACGTCGATCGCGGGAGATATTGCGGGTTCTCTCGAACTCGCCCACGGGCTTGGCGCGAACGCGCTGCAAATATTCTCGGCCAGCCCGCGGATGTGGATTCGAGGCTCGCAACGGATTTCGGACGCCGACGCGACGCGCTTCCGCGCGCGGCGCAGAGAGTTGCAGCTTGGCCCGCTGGTCATCCACGACAATTATTTGATCAATCTGGCCTCCGCAAACCCGGTGCTGCGCACGCGTTCCGTGCAGACGTTCCATCAGGAAATCGTGCGCGCGGCGGCGCTCGGAGCGGATTATTTGGTGGCGCATCCGGGTAGCAGCGGCGGCAACGGCATCGATTCCGCAGTCAGCGCGATTGCGCAGGGATTGAAGCAGGCTGCGCGCGGACTAAGATCCCGCGAGCTGCGCATTCTGCTCGAAAACACTGCCGGGCACGGGACATCCATCGGATCGAGATTCGAGGAATTGCGAGCGATCATCGACAAGTGTCCGGAACTGGCGCTGGGAGTTTGCGTGGACACCGCGCATCTTTTCGCGGCGGGATGGGACATTCGGACGCCGCAAGGACTCGACGCCACGCTGCAACAGATCGATCGGACCGTCGGTCTCGATCGGGTGGCCGTGGTGCATGTGAACGATTCGAAGACCCCGTTGGGATCGCGAGTGGACCGCCACGAACATATCGGAAAAGGCAAAATCGGTCTGGAAGCGTTTGCTGGAATTTTGAATCATCCGTTGCTGGCAGGAAAAGCCTTTATCCTCGAAACGCCGATTGATACGCCCGGCGACGACAAAAGGAATGTCGCGACATTATGGAAATTGATGGGCCGCCAAGTCGTGGCCAGCGGCCGAAACGGAATGAAGCCCCGGCGAAAACGCGCGAAGGCTAGGAAGTCCAGGGCGGCGCCCAAATCAAGGAAGCGAGTAAGGCGCAAGAGGAAATAGCCCGTCATTTATGAGCTTTCGACCGTCATTCCGAGCCCGGCGAAGAATCTCTTCGCGCGAATGCCAAGGGAAAGAGGAATCCTGCGGCCGAAGAAGGCCTTCAGAATAACGAGGCGATTATTTTTGAGCCTGTTTCAGGGAAACGAATGACCGAATACGACCCACAGCGGATCGAACAAAAGTGGCAGCAGCGATGGGAGGCGGAGGGCGCCTTCGACGCAGAGGACGGCGACGCTTCGCGCCCAAAATATTATTTTCTCGAGATGTTGCCTTACCCGTCTGGCACGATGCACATGGGCCACATGCGGAATTACACCATCGGGGACGCCATGGCGCGATACAAACGCATGCGTGGCTTCAACGTCCTCCATCCCATGGGATGGGATGCCTTCGGTTTGCCGGCGGAAAATGCCGCGATCAAGCACGGAATACATCCGCGCCGGTGGACGCTAGCAAACATCAATGAATTCCGCCACGCACTGCGGCGTTTTGGATTCAGCTACGACTGGCGGCGCGAAATTTCCACATGCGAGCCCGAATATTACCGCTGGACTCAGTGGTTCTTTCTGCGGATGCTCGAACGGGGCCTCGCTTTCCGCAAAAAGAGCAAGGTGAACTGGTGTCCGGAATGCGCAACCGTGCTCGCGAACGAGCAAGTAATCGATGGATGCTGCTGGCGGCACGAGACGACGCGCGTTGAAGTCCGCGAGCTCGAGCAATGGTTTTTGCGAATCACGCACTACTCGGACCAATTGCTCGATGACATGAAACAGCTCGAGGGCGGCTGGCCCGAGCGCGTCCTTGCCATGCAGCGAAATTGGATCGGGAAGTCGCCCGGAGCGCGCGTGAAATTCGCCGTCGACCAACTGCCGGGCGTTGCGCTCGAGGTATTCACGACGCGCATTGACACCATCTATGGCGCGTCCGCGATTGTCATTGCCGCCGGACATCCGAAAATCCCGGAACTGCTGGCCGACGTGCCGCAACGCGACGCGATGGAAGCTCAAATCAACACGATGAGGCAGCAGAGCATGAAGGCGGCGGACATCGCGACGGCGGACAAGGAAGGATTTTTCACCGGGCGATACGCGCTCAATCCATTTTCCGGCGAGAAGCTGCCGGTCTGGGTGGCGAACTTTGTGTTGGCCGAATATGGCACGGGTGCCGTCATGTGCGTCCCAGCCCACGATCAGCGCGACTATGAATTTGCAACCAAGTACGGTCTGCCGATCAGAGTCGTTGTACAGGCGGATGGCGGTTCGCCGCCGCGGCCCGAACATCTGCGCGAAGCGTTCACCGAATACGGGAAGCTGCTGGAATCAGGGCCGTACAACGGCCTCACGACCGAGCGGGCGCTCGAGAAAATGACCGCCGATGCGCAGGCAAAAGAATTCGGCCAGCCGGAAACCACTTACCGGCTAAAAGATTGGGGAATTTCGCGGCAGAGATATTGGGGCGCTCCGATCCCCGTCGTTTATTGCAACAAGGACGGAATCGTACCGGTGCCCGACGATCAACTGCCCGTCCGGCTGCCCTTGAACGTGAAGCTGACAGGGGAAGGGCAATCGCCGCTCGCAGCGTCGCCTGAATTTATGAACACCACGTGCCCGAAATGCGGCGGCGCGGCGCGGCGCGAGACCGACACCATGGACACGTTCGTCGATTCGTCGTGGTATTTCTATCGCTACACCGATCCGCACAACGACAAAGCGCCCTTCGATAAATCGAAAGTCCAATATTGGTTTCCGATTGACCAATACGTTGGCGGCATCACCCACGCCATCCTGCACCTGTTGTACTCGCGGTTTTTCTGCAAAGTGATGCGCGATCTGGATCTCGTGAAGGAGGACGAGCCCATCACGCGACTCTTCACGCAAGGCATGGTGCAAAAGGGCGGAGTGGCGATGTCCAAGTCTCGCGGAAACGTAGTGGGTGCGATAGACATGGCGGATAAATATGGCTGCGATACCGGTCGGATGTACACGCTGTTCGCGGCTCCTCCCGAGAAGGACCTTGAATGGAACGAGCACGGGATCGAAGGCGCGTCGAGATTTCTGAACAAGGTGTTTCGGTTGACGTCGAAGCACGCGGAACGGCTGCGCAGCGTGCAAGCGGATTCAGTCGCAAGGATCGATCTTGCGAGCGCCACGGACGAGGAAAAACAACTGTTGCGCAAGACCCATCGGACGCTCGAGCGGGTGACGCACGATTTCGAAGCTCGCTGGCATTTCAATACTTCGGTCGCGCTCATCATGGAACTGGTAAACGAACTCTCCTCGCACGAGCCGCTCGATACGCGGATCAGGCCGGCGGTGCTCAAACATATTCTGGAAGCGCTAGTCCTCATGCTCGCGCCGATAACGCCGCATATCGCGGAGGAAATGTGGGAAATGCTGGGCAACACCGGCGGCCTATCGAAGGTTGCATGGCCGGCGTACCGCGTCGATCTCGCGCGCGAAGATCAATTTGAGGTAATCATTCAGATCAACGGGAAGCTGCGCGGGAAAATTTGCGTCGAGGATGGACTCGGTGAGGAACAGACCAAACAGACGGCGCTGGGCGATCCCAAAATTGCCGCGATGCTCGCGGGCAAGCAGGTGATCAAAGTGGTAGCCGTTCCGAACAAACTTGTGAACGTCGTGGTGAGGTAGATTGATGACATCGGAAAGTGCAACGGCGCTGCACCAGGAGAGCGGGGCGCCCATGAGCACGAAACACGGGATCGTGGTGCTGGATTTTGGCGGCCAATACACGCAGCTCATCGCCCGCCGCATCCGCGAACAGGAAGTTTTCTCGGCGATCTTGCCATGCACAGCGACGATTGAAGAGATTCGCGCGTACCAGCCGGCTGGAATTGTGCTGTCAGGCGGGCCCAGCTCCGTCTACGACAAAGACGCGCCGCCGTGCGATCCCAGAGTGCTCGAACTGGGCGTGCCTGTGCTTGGCATCTGTTACGGGATGCAGTGGCTGGCGCATGCGATGGGCGGCAAAGTGGAGCGTGCGGACCGTCGCGAATATGGCCGCGCGCAGCTCGAAATAGAAGGGAAGTCGGCGTTGTTCACGGGGTTGCCGGCGGAGCTCAAGATTTGGAACAGCCACGGCGATCACGTCACTGAGCTGCCGCCCGGATTTCAAGTGACCGGGCGGACGGACAACGCGGTCGCCGCTTTCGAAAATGCCGAGAAGAAAATCTATGGAGTCGAGTTCCATCCCGAAGTGAATCACACTGAACGCGGAACGGAAATTCTGCGCAATTTCGTCTTTCAAGCCTGCGCAGCGAAGAGAAATTGGAGCCGCGCTGGATTTATTGCCGAGTCGGTCGAAACGATCCGGCGGCAGGCGGACGGCGCGCGCGCCATCTGCGCGTTGAGCGGCGGCGTGGACTCCACGGTTGCGGCGGCGCTGGTGCATCGCGCGATTGGCGACCGGCTGACGAACATTTTTGTGAACACGGGCCTGCTGCGCCGCAATGAATTCGAAGATACCTTGGAGATGCTGCGCGACCGGTTGCAATTGAACGTGATGGGCGTGGATGCTTCGGAAAGATTCCTCGCCAAGCTTGCTGGTGTGATCGATCCGGAACAGAAGCGGAAGATCATAGGCGCGGAATTTATCGCTATCTTTGCGGAAGAAGCCCGAACCTTGGCCGCGGGCGCGCAAGGATTACCCGTGAAATTTCTCGTGCAGGGCACCCTCTATCCGGACGTGATCGAATCTGTTTCGGTGAAAGGTCCGTCGGCGGTGATCAAGTCGCATCATAATGTAGGCGGGCTTCCGAAAGACATGCCCTTCGGATTGATCGAGCCGTTGCGCGATCTGTTCAAAGACGAAGTCCGGCAAATCGGCCGCGAGCTCGGGCTGCCCCGGGAAATCCTGACCAAACATCCCTTTCCCGGACCGGGCCTCGCGGTGCGCCTGCTCGGCGACATCACGCCCGAAAAACTCGCCACACTGAGGGCGGCCGACGCCGTGGTCGTTGAGGAGATCCGCCGGGCGGGTCTCTACGAAAAAGTGTGGCAGGCGTTCGCAGTGCTGCTGCCAGTGCGGAGCGTTGGCGTGATGGGAGACTTCCGAACGTACGGAAGCACGATCGCGGTTCGCGTGGTGGAGTCGCAGGACGGCATGACATCCGATTGGTCGCGTCTGCCCATGGAGACGCTGGAAAGGATTTCGACGCGAATCGTGAACGAGGTGCCGGAAGTGAATCGCGTGGTCTACGACGTCAGCTCAAAGCCGCCAAGCACCATCGAGTGGGAATAGGGGCAGCCGTTCGGCGGGAAAATCGGCTGCTTCGCACGACACCAATAGCGAGGGTGTGACGCGGATTGCCGAGCCGTGGATCCCCGGAAAGAGAGAGGATCCTGCAGCTACGGCCGGCCAGCCATTTTCTGCGCCATGTAGAGCAACAGCCGGCGGTCGCCGTCATCGATGCGGCCCAGCAACCGGCGGAAGCGGCTCAGTACGCGCGCTTCCTTTCCCGTGCTACCCCATGCGATTTCGTCCGCGCTCTTCCTCTTCGGAAGATTGGGGAGCTCGGGCGGCTCTTCGCCATCGTAGAAAAGCTGGTAGAGCGGAACTTCCATGGCCCGCGCCAGCTTCTCGAGAGTCTCGATCGCCGGAACGGTGTGCCCGTTCTCAACGCGCGAGATATAGCATCGCAGCAAGCCGGTACGTTTCTCGATGTCGCCCTGGGAAAGTTTTTTTGTTTCGCGTAGCAAGCGAATGCGGTCTCCGATTATCATGTCGGGTATTGTTGCATGGACTAGTGGCTTCGGCAAGAATAAATCCTGTCGTCACCATCCTGTGGAAATCTCACAGGGTGAGAAACTCGTTGTAACCGGAATCGAATGGCAGACGTCCCTAAGAGTGTGGCAGCAGCCAGCGCAGCCGCGATCGCCGTCCCTCTAACCCGGCGGGATAAAGCCGAAGAGGAAAGGGAACTGGTCCGCCAGGCCCAAAAAGGCGCCGAACCGGCGTTCGAGGAATTGGTGCGGCGGCACCAACAACGCGTGTTTGGTCTTGTAAACGGGATCCTGCGGCACCGCGAAGACGTCGAGGATGTGGCCCAGCAGGTTTTCTTGAAGGCGTACTTATCGCTCAAGAAGTTCGACCAGCGCGCGGCGTTTTCGACTTGGCTCTACAAGATTACCGTCAACGAGTGCTGGGATTACCTGCGCAAGAAAAAAGTCCGGCCGTTGACGTATGAGTCGGACATGAGCGAAGAGCAGGTCTCGCGCCTCGATGGATATATTTCCCAAGATCGCCCGCCGCAGACTCCTAGCGAACGAGCGGAAGTCCAGGAAATGCTGCAGTGGATGCTCGATAAACTGCCGGAGCAAGACCGGGAGTTGCTGGTCCTGAAGGAAATAGAGGGCTTCTCCGTGCAGGAACTGGCGGAGATTCTGGGCCTCAACGTGAATACGGTCAAGGTCCGGTTATTCCGCACGCGTTCGAAACTGATTGACATCTACCGCCGCCGGATGGGTTCTCGAAGGTCGTTGCATAAACGCCCGGCAACGGAAGAGAGGAAGGACGATGAACTCTGACTTTGAGTTTAACAGCACGCCTTGCGCGGAATACGAAGCTCTGCTCGAAGACACGCTGCACGGGGACTTGACCGGCGCGGATGCAGCGCGCGTGGCAGACCACGTGAGGACTTGTGTGGGATGCCGCGAAGCGTTCGATGCGGCCGCCTTGAGCGTGCGAGTATTTCGCGCGGCAGGCTCACCCGTTGAGCGGACGCCGCAGCCGGGCCCGGCATTTGCGCGTATCGTGATGGCGCGCATTCGCGAACAGGGTGCGCGCGCGGAGGAAAGCATTTGGGTGGCCCTTTTGGCTTTCGCCGGCAGGCTTGCGATGGTCGCGACGCTGACGCTGGTGGCGCTGCTAGGGTACAGCGCAATGTGGCGTGCCCCGCAAACGACTGCCTCGCCGGTAATGAGCGCTGCGGATTCGCAGGGGCTTTTTGGCGGTCCTGCAGCGCCGACAAGTCGCGATGAGGTGCTGATGATGGTAGCGGATACGAGCCATGGAAAACAGTAAGCGCAGTCGGGAGGCGGCGCTGCTTGTACTGGTGGTTTTTGTGCTGGGCGTGCTCCTCGGCGGCGTCGGCGCCCATCTTTGGGGCGAACGCGTGTGGGGTCACGAACAATCTCCGTCGCACCGTGATCGCTTGATCCGCCAGATGACGCACGACGTGCAATTGACACCCGGCCAGCAAAAACAAGTAACCGCCATCGTGGACGACACGCGAACCCAGGTTCACAATCTTTACGCGTCCCTCGACTCGCAGCACGAGCAGCTCCGGCAACAGGCCCGCGCACGAATTCGCGCCGTTCTGACGCCTGACCAGCAAACAAAGTTCGATGATTTTTTGCGACGCTTGGATGAGCAGCGCAAGAAAGAAGAAGGGCATTAGCAGGATCTCAAAACAGTCCTTCGGCCCTTATTCCGAGCCTTTCGACCTCACTCAGGATAAACTCCGCGAAGCAATGGCTAGTTGGTCTTTTGCAATCCTGCGATAAACTTAGAGAGGCGTACCGGCGGACTGGCCCACGTGAACCCATGTCAAGCTCGATAGCAACGTCAAGCGCACACCAAAACGCGGCGAAGGGTACGCCGACCATCCGGCTCGAAGACGTCCACAAGATGTACGACTTGGGCGAGGTGAAGGTTCACGCGCTGCGTGGAGTGTCCCTCACGATTTATCCGGGGGAATTCGTGGCCGTGATGGGTGCGTCAGGCTCCGGGAAATCAACGCTGATGAACATTCTCGGCTGCCTCGACAAGCCTTCGAAAGGCCGATATTTTCTCGACGGCAGCGACGTCTCCGGTCTGACCAAGCGCGAACTCGCCGGGATTCGCAGCCGAAAAATCGGATTTGTGTTCCAGCAGTTCAACCTGCTGGCGCGAACTTCGGCGCTTGAAAACGTCGAACTGCCCACCATCTATGCCGGCGTGCCCCTGGCCGAGCGCGCGAAACGCGCCAAAGAAGCTCTCGAGCGCGTCGGTCTTTCGGATCGCGCCAACCACTTTCCATCGCAGCTTTCCGGCGGCCAGCAGCAGCGCGTCGCCATCGCCCGGGGCCTGGTGAATCGTCCTTCGCTCTTGCTCGCGGACGAGCCCACCGGTAACCTGGACAGCCGCACCAGCGTCGAAATCATGGACATCTTTCAGAAGCTCAACGACGAGCAGGGCCTCACCGTTGTCATCGTCACGCACGAGTCGGACATCGCGCAGTACGCCAAGCGCGCTCTCGAATTCCGCGACGGCAAAATGCGCCACGACATCGCGGTCCAGAATCGCCTGATCGCGGCGCAAGTGCTGCCCACGCTGCCAACCGTCGAAGAAGACGACATCGCCGAAGCGCTCGCCGGCGGTACGGCCACCGTCACCACCCCATAAGAACGGTTATTGCACAACGAGACTGGTTTGAGTGATTCGCCGCTCAAGAGGGCTGGCGCCTCTGACCCGGTAGTTGTCAACGGTACGCTACGGTGCGCGTACGTTACGCACCTCCGCGTCCGTCCTAGAAAGGGATGTCTTCGTCGGAAATTTCGGGTCCGCTGGAATGCGCGGCTTCATCGGGCACGGCACCCGCGTCGAATTCGGCATCGTGCGAACGGCCGGCGCCTCCACTAACTGCAGAGCCGGCAGCCGCGCCGGCGGCAGCGCCTTCGCGGCGGCCCAGCATGCGGAAATTGCTGGCAACGATCTCGAAACTCGTGCGTTTCTGGCCCTCTTTGTCTTGCCACTCGCGCGTTTGGATTCGCCCTTCGATGTAGACCAGCGAGCCTTTCTTTAGATATTGCTGGGCGATTTCCGCCTGTTTTCCCCACACGACAATTTTGTGCCATTCGGTGCGCTTCTGGCGCTCGCCGTTGCGGTCCTTATAGCTCTCGTCGGTTGCAACGGAAAAATTCGCGACGGCCTGGCCGCCTGACGTGTAACGCGTCTCCGGATCGCGCCCGAGATATCCGACCAGAATCACTCGATTCACTGACATGGTGGCTCCGCTTAGTTACAAGCTGCTGAGATGAAGCGAGTATAGCCGAAGTCGGCCGGAGCGGGAAGCGCGCGTTATCCGCGTTTGTAGGGGCGCTGCTTGCTGTGCCAACGTGGGAAAATGGCTTCTGGCCTATTTCGGCCAACAACAAGGCATGTTCGGCGTTAGCTATTCTTTGCGGACCGATCGATTGCAATGCGCTCGGCAAACTTCGCACGGCCACCCTTCTATCGGCATTGCAGGCGCGCACCAGCGAAGGGTGCAGCAAGCGGCGCCCCTACGAATTTCGCGCGCGTGAGGAGCCCGCGCGATCAATGAGGCGCTGTGCGCGTTCCCACCGACGCGCCGATTTCATGCAACTTCGCTTGCGCGCGGCGTGATTCATCCGACCCGGGGTAGCGGCGCACCACTTCGCGAAGGTCGCGCGTGGCCGAGCTCCTCATGCCGGTCTCGAGTTCGGCGAATGCTTTCTTGAGGAGTGCCGCGGAGAGTTTGTAGCTGCTTGGATAGTTCTGCAGCACCGTCTCGTATTCGCCCATGGCTTCCTTGTAATTGCCCTGTGCGTAATCGATTTCGCCCAGGTAAAACTGGGCGTTCGAAGCGAGGTCGTTCGCCGGGAAATTCTTCAGGTAGTCGGAAAACTCCTGCCGCGAAAGATCGTATTTCCCGCTGGTGAAATCGCGGAGTCCGTTCTGGTAGAGCGTGTCCGCGGAAATCGGCGCCATCCCACCGGCAGTGGCCGCGCCGGGGGCGGGAGCCGCTCCGGGCGCTGAATTATCAACTCCCGCAGGGTTTGTCGTGGGCGCGCCCGTGGCCCCGGGGACGGCGCCCGCAGGAGCGGCGCCTCCCGAAACTTTGGCGTCGATGCTCTGCAGCAGATTCTGCATGTCGGTCAATTGCTGGCCCAGCTTGCCGACGCGCGCCTGCACGTCCTGCAAATTATCGGATATGCCTTGCGTCTGCTGCGTCATCGAGTCAATGCGCGAGCCAGAGCCGGCCAGAGAATCCTGCAGGCTTTTTTGCGTCTGAGCCATCTGCCCGTTCAGGCCATTCACTGCGTCGAGCGACTGCTGCACCAGCGTGCGCAGCGTCGCGCTATGCGAATCGAGCGCGCTGCGAAGGTCCTGCTGGCCCTGCAGGAGTTGCGCGACTTGCGATTGAAGCTGAATTATTTCTTTCGAGACGCCGCTGGCAGGCGGCGGAGCAAGCATCGAGCCACCGAGAGCGCCGAGAGTTAAAACCACCAGCGCGAGCACGATCGATCGTGTACGCAAGAGAAGCCTCCTTACAAAGATATGGCCGGGCGTTGGGTGCGGCGCCATTCCACTGCTAGTTTGATGCAGGACGCCGTGCTGGGACAAAATGTTTTTGCGGCCTGGGTTGGCCTGCAACAAAAGACTAGCCATCAACGGTCTCCAGCGCGAAGCCAGGAACCGGTCCGAACAGTGAGGAGCGGCGGCAACAAATGGCATTCACCGTCACTCCCCGATATCCGGATTGCCTTCTAATGCGCTAAGACGAAATGGGCGCGGCGATTCTGCGACCAGCACGATTCATCGTGCTCGCTGCAGAACGGGCGCTCTTTGCCCCAGCTCACTGTATCCATCCGGCCCGCGGGAATGCCGAGCGAGATGAGGTAATTCTTCGCGGCCTGGGCGCGTCGCTCGCCAAGACCAATGTTGTATTCGGTGGATCCGCGCTCATCGCAGTGGCCCTCGAGGGTCACCTTAACTTGCGGGTACGACCGCAAAAATTCGGCGTCCTTCGTGAGCGCCTCGCGGGCGTCGCCCCGGATGTCGGATTTGTTGAAGTCGAAGAATGCGTCCTTCACGTTCTGTTCGAAGAGCTCGTTCAAGCTCGGTTGCGCTGCCGTCGAGGGCTGCTCGGTGGTAGCTGCCCCTTCCACGGACACGCTTGCTGTGGCAGTTGCGCTGCCTCCCGGGCCGGTAGCCGTGATCGTGTACGTCGTCGATTGCGACGGCGTGACGGGCGTCGAGCCTTGCGGCGAAACTTTGCCGACGCCGGGCTCGATATCGAGATCGGTCGCGTCGGTCGAGGTCCACGCCAGCGTCGCCGTGTCGCCGGCCTTAATCGAGGCCGGGGACGCGTTCAGCGAAACCGTTGGCTGTGACGCCGTTGGCGCCGCCGCGGGCGGAGCAACCTGGGTCTTTTTCTTGCAGCCGGCCGCGAAAACGATGACAGCGAGAAAACTCAACAGCACTGCAACTCTGCGAAGACTGCCACTTTGCATGTAATTGCCTCCTTCGGCACATCCCTTGAGGGCACGGAGGGAAGGCCGAAAATATTTAACAGCTAGGATTGAGTTGATGTAACCACTTGCGTAATGAACCCTCGCCGCACGATGACGATGCGGCGAAAATCACTTAGGCGACCAATTCGGGGATTCGTTCTGCCCCTGATACGTCAGTTGTCGCGGCTGGCTGCCGTCGGCCAGCATCGACCAAATCTGCCGCGTGCCTGTGCGCGTAGATTCGAAAACAATGTGACGCCCATCGGGCGCCCAGCTCGGTCGTTCGTTGCGAGCCTGGTCGCGCGTCAACTCCAGAAGCTGGCGGCTCACGATGTCCATTACATAGATATCGAAATTCCCCGTCGGTCGTCGCCAACTAAATGCGAGCAATTGTCCATTTGGTGACCATGACGGGTCCACGACGTAACCCATGTCCGGCATGTCCAGACGCTGGACGTTCGACCCGTCCGCGTTCGCCAGGTACAGAACCGGATCCCCCGCACGGTCGCTGACGAAAACGATTTGCTTGCCGGTTTTCGGGTTCCACGCGGGCGATGTGTTCACACCGGCCGCGAAAGTAATCCGGTGCAAGTGCGTCCCGTCGGCGCCCACTACGTAGATTTCCGGATCCCCGTTTTGGCTGGACATGAATGCGATTTGCGACCCGTCGGGCGACCACGCCGGGGAAGCATTCGTGCTGCGAAAGCGTGGGAATGCGATCAACCGGTCCGAGGCGGTGGAATAAATGCAAATCTGAGGCGAAGTGACGCCGCGAAACGGAACGTAACAAGTGAATGCGATGCGCGTTGCATCCGGAGACCAACGCGGCGTGAGTGAAATCGACTTCAGGTGCGTCAACTGGTGCTGGCTCGCGCCATCGTAATCCATTTCCCAAATTTCCTTGGTGCCGCTCTTCGTGCTCACATACGCCATGTGCGTCTGCGCGATGCCCGGAAGGCCTCCGCTGAGTACTCCGATGATATCGTCGGCGAACTGGTGCGCTAAACGCCTCGCGTCCGCATCCGTCGCGGCACCGCGATAAATCTTCTGTAGCGCGAGCGGCGCGGTCGGATTGTGGACGTCCGAAAGATACCCGGAAACTGCAAGCCCGTTGCCGTCGGCCGAAAGATTGCCGTAAGCGACCATGTAGGCGTTCGCCGGCGCGTTCGCCCAGTCAGCGGCGTGAAGTTCGCTGGGTTGTCCCGGATTCTGCTTGGGATAGAAACTTGGACTGACCATTTCCACAACGCCGCTGTAGTCGAGGTCCGCCCACAGGACATCGTGAAAAGTTTTTTCAAGCGGCTGTGCCGTCGCCGTTCGGATAGGGAGGTCTGGCGCCGCAAGACGAGCTTTTGTGACGCCCAGCCCTGTGCCGGTCTTGAACCAATCCTGCGCGGCAGCAGGACGCGGGGCAAATAAAGAGATTGTAAAAACGAACGCCAAGAGAATCGTGATTTTTCGTGTCATATATATGCCTTGGTTAGGAATACATCTCGTGCGTGCCGTTACTGTCGCCGAAAATCGAACCAGAACTCGACGCCCACTTTTGATCCTGAATATTCCGGCGGCAAGCGGTTCAGCGGGCTGGCGCTTTGCACCGCGCGAACCGCCGACGAATCCACCGAGTAATTGTTGCTCGATTGCGTGACTTGGATGTTCGTCACCGTGCCGTCACGCAAAATATCGAACGTTACCACCACGCGCGGCGCGGTCGAAAGCCGCGGATCGATCGTTGATTGCAGCCAATTGCTGCTAACGCGCCGCTGCACCGCTTCCACGTACCACGAAAAACGGCTCCCGAAATCTCCTCCGCCTGCGCCGCTAAACGCCAGCCCGCCCTGCGTTGCGCCCGCCCCCATGGCGAAGGAAGACACGGGAACCGCGGGCGCACCGCCCTGTCCGTAGGGAATTGCATTCGGCGGGGGCGGCGTTTTATTTTCGAGAATCTTCGAAGGATGCGTTTTCGGCGGCGGCGGAGTCTCGCGAGCAACCGACTTGGTCTTCGAGGGTGGCGGCTTCAGCTTGAATTTCGGAATCGGCACCGCATCCGGTGGCGGCACTGGAATTTCCGGCGGTGGTTCGCTCTTATAAAGCCCTCGCGTATTGTCGACCACTCGGCTTGGGCTCACAACGTCCGGATGCGGCAGGGGAATCGCAGGCACGCTGCCGACGACGCCCACGGTCACCGATCCGCCCGGACCACCCCAGTTCTCCCCCGAATGAGTCGCAATCGCGTTGTAAATCAGAAGCCCTCCGAGCACCGCGTGCAGCAGGATCGAAAACGAAAATGGCAGCTTCAGGCTGTCTGGCATTCGGTATGCGGCAACGGCTGACATTTCAATGTGGCTGCCCGTTTAGCGGCTGCGTCACGACGCTGATGTTCTGTATCCCGGACTGCCGCAGCGCATCCACCACCGTGGCCCAGCTACCAAACGGAACCGTTTCATCGCAGCGTATATAAACGGCGCGCTTTTGCGCGTTCCGCGATTGCGCAACGATGTCCTGGCCCAGATCGTGAATATTCACGGGTTTGTCGTTTAAATAGACGCGCTGGCCGCGATCGATCGTCACCACCATGCGCACTTCCGTCAGTTCCTTGACGGTCTTCGTCTTCGGAACGTCCACGTCGATCCCCGACTGCAGGAGCGGTGCCGTGATCATGAAAATGATCAGCAGCACGAGCACCACGTCGATGAAGGGCACCATGTTGATTTCCGACAACGTGGTGTCCGCTCCGCGCTGAATTTGAGGCATGGAATTTCCCGGTCAGCTATACAAGGTCTCGATCTTGGACACAAACTCCGAGCTGAAGCTGTCCATCCGCGCCGCCAGGCCGCGGATCTTCGAGAGATAGTGGTTGTAGGCGATTACGGCTGGGATGGCGGCAAAAAGTCCCGCCGCCGTGGTAATCAGAGCTTCCGCAATTCCCGGAGCGACCGCGCGAAGGCTGGCCGTCCCGGCGTCGCCGAGGCCGGAGAAGGCATCCATCACGCCCCAGACCGTGCCAAAAAGCCCGATGAACGGTGAAACGGAGCCTGTCGTCGCCAGCCACGACATCCATTTTTCCAGGCGCCGCACTTCCTCGCCCGCCGCCATCTGCATTTGGACGCCGATTGCCTGAGGATTTCTCAGGCTGTTGGCAGTCGCGCCGCTCGCACCGGGACGCGGGTTGGCCGTGCCAAGCTGCGCCTCCAACTCGCGGTAGCCAGCTTCGTAGACGGTTACCAGCGGCGTTTGCCCCGCGCCCACGCGAAGCGTGTTTGGATCGGGCAAACCGCCGCGTCCCGAGCGGAAAATCTGCAGGAAACGGTTGGTTTGCGATTCGGTGCGTCCGAAGATGCCGGACTTCTGAAAGATGATTGCCCAGGAGAACAAGGAAAGGACAAGAAGTATCGCAAGTACGACGCGCGCCACCCAGCCAGTCTGCTCGATCAGAGCCCCGACCGGGCTGGCAAGTAGAATCAGTGCCAGGCCAAAAATTGTCTCCCCCAGAGAAAAGATTTTTTGCTGAGCCTGCTCAACCGTAGCACACGCGGAGAAGAAGGGTCAAACGAATCAGCCAAATGCAAGAAATATCTTGCTAATTGAAAGGACACAGGAGCGGGTGCGGCTGGTGCCAAATCCCAGAAATAAGCCCGCATCTCACCGCCCCTCGCTCCCTTCGCCGCGCGAATCACCAATACTGCGCGTTTCAGAAGCCTCCGGGGCCTGAGGCGACGCAAGCATGAGACGCCGGTCGGGAGCTATCGTTCACTGGTGTGCTAGAATCGGCGTAAAACAAATGGACAAAGCGTTTGATATCGCGGTGGACGCGCTTCGCAACGTAGCGGCGCCTTTGTCCGCTCAAAAAAATCCCGCAGAGCGGCCCCACCCGAACTTCGATTCTTCGAATCTTTCAACTCCTTCGAATGCCGCCTCCGGAAAATCCTTTTACCTTGAGACCTTCGGCTGCCAGATGAACGTGCATGACTCGGAGAAGGTCGCGGGCGTGCTCCTCGGACGAGGCTATCGCGCGGTCGAAACTCCCGCCGATGCTGATCTGGTCCTTTACAACACGTGCAGCATCCGCGAAAAGGCCGCACAAAAAGTGTTTGCGCGCCTCGGAGATTGGAAAACGACTGCTGCCGGCAAAGTGATTGGCGTGCTCGGCTGTGTCGCGCAACAGGAAGGCGAGGAAATATTCGAGCGCGCACCCTGGGTAAGCCTGGTCTGCGGCTCGGCCAGCTACCGGAAGCTTCCCGAACTCGTTGACCAACTCGAAGCCGGCGGGCGACGGGTGACGGGACTCGATCTCGATACCGATGAAACCTTCGAGACTGAAATTACTCGGCGCGACAATCCCTTTCGCGCCTATCTCACCATCATCGAGGGTTGCGACTACGCCTGCTCGTACTGCGTGGTGCCCCACACGCGCGGCCCCGAGCGCAGCCGCTCGAGCGAATCGGTTTTGGGCGAAACGCGCCGGCTGGCGGACGCGGGTTACACGGAAATCCAGCTTCTGGGGCAAACGGTAAATTCCTACAGCGATCCGTCGCCGCGAGGGCTGAACTTCACCGCGCTGCTTCGAGCCGTCGCGGCCGTGCCGGGAATTCGCCGCGTGCGCTTCACTACTTCGCATCCCAACGATTTCCATCGAGAGATTGTTGACACGATTGACGCTACCCCGGCGCTTTGCGACCACATTCATTTGCCGGTCCAGTCCGGTTCCACGCGCGTGTTGCAGGCGATGCGCCGCACTTACACTCGCGAAGAATATTTCGAGAAAATTTCCTGGATCAAGGCGGCCCGGCGGCCGTTCGCCGTCACCACGGACGTCATCGTCGGCTTTCCCGGCGAAACCGATGAAGATTTCGCCGATACGCTTTCGCTCCTCGATGAAGGCCAATTCGACGGCGTTTTCTCGTTCAAGTACTCTCCGCGCCCGAACACATCTGCGGCCGGCATGACGGATGCGATTCCAGAAGAAGAGAAGGGAAGGCGGCTGGCGGTTTTGCTCGAGCGCCAGCGCCAAATTCAGATCACACGCAACCAAGAGCTCGTCGGTCAGGAATTTGAGGTGCTCGTTGACGCGCACCATGCATCTAAAGGACAGTGGGCGGGACGCACGACCAGCAATCGCCTGGTGAATTTCACGTCACCGCGCGAAAATCTGCTGGGAGTATACTTGCGAGTGAAGGTGACGCGCTCGGCGCCCAATTGCCTGGTCGGCGAGCACGTCGCCTGAAAGATGTATCGAGATACCCGGGAGGGCCACCATGGAACTCGAGGTCAAGATTCGCGGATTGATGATGGATCCGGTGACCAACATGCCGGTGGTCGTCCTGAAGGAAACGCAGGGTGCGGGAATCCTGCCAATTTGGGTCGGCATCTACGAAGCCAACGCCATCGCGCTCGAGATTGAAAAAGTGCAGACGCCCCGGCCCATGACCCACGATCTGCTCAAGAACGTCCTCTCCGGCTTGAACGTCCACGTCCAGAAAGTCGTGGTTTCCGATCTGAAGGACGACACGTTTTACGCGCTCATCTGGATGGAGCGCGACGGTCAAATCATGTCCCTCGACTCGCGCCCCAGCGACGCGCTTGCCCTGGCGCTGCGCCTCGATTGCCCGATCTTCGTCGACGATGGCGTGCTGAAGAATTCCAAGATGGCCACTGTCGTCTCCGAAAAAAGCTCTAACGAAGAGTTGCGCAAGTGGCTTGAAAACCTCAACGACGAAGACCTCGGCCGCTACAAGATGTAACTCAATCATCCGGCGGCGTATGCTGTGGCCGTTCCAGCGAGGTCAATCTGCCCCTGCTAGGCCATTTCCCTCAGGGGCACGGTATGCAGTGCCCGTTTTTCAGCATACCGCGATCTAACACACGATCGCGGCCACTTCCCTATAGTGCTTTGAGAAACGCAATCAGTTGTTCTTTCTCCTCGTCGGTCAGGTTCATCTGGAAGCGTTGATCGTAGAAATTAACTACCTGCCTCAGGTCCCGCGCAGCGCCATTGTGGAAATAAGGAGCTCGCGCCGCGAGCCCTCGCAAAATAAGACCCTTTCCTCGGCCAACATCGGTGCACATCCCGGTGAGCAGCGCTTTTCCCGGATCGGAAGTATAGGTAACTTCGCCAGCATCGGGCCCTTGTTCGCAATCAATCTTGAACACCGGCATCTTCGGCATTGAAAGCTCGCTGACCGCCGCCCGAATTGTGGGATCGGTTTCATAATTCGCCGAGCGGCTGGTGCCAATTTCGAGCGGCACGGCCAGCGAATGATCGCCGACGTTGGGCGTGTCGTGGCACGTCGTGCATGTGCCGGTCATGTCCGGAAGTCCTCGGACATTCTGGATCGTGAGCTGGTGAGTGTTGAAAATTTCCTCGCCGCGAGCAATCGACCGGCGCTCGGGATCGCCGGAATCGAGCCATTTTGAATACAGCGTGAATGCGTTGGGATCAAACGTCACGCCATTCGCGCCAAACGCGTCGTTGATGCCGGGAAAGAATGGCACAGTCGACAAGAATCGTGGGCCCCCGTGCGCCCAATCGTCGGCCAAATCCCCGGCTTTGAAACTGAGAAGTTGCGCCGAGTTGAGCGCCAGCTCGAAATTAACCATCCCCGTTTGCTGCGCGTCCGTGGGTGGCGTGGATGCTTGCGCGTGTCCCAGCGTCGCATCCAGCGCCTGATGTTTCAAGTCGGTGATCAAGTTCGCGGAAAATGTCGCCGGACTATTCAATGGCGCGACGGTTTCGCGCCCATCCCACATCACCGAACTCAGGAATCCCAGGTTAGTACCGGGAATCGGACGACGGTAAATCGAAGCTGTCTGTACTCCTGTGACCGGATCGGTGACGAGCGCGCAACCGTACGGATCATCCACGGCTGTGATTGTGAATTGCGGATTCTCCGGGACCTGCAGCCCAATGCGAATCAGGCCGTTCTGGCGCAACAAACTGAAATCCAGGGCATGGCCCGGTGCGGCCGTTGGACAAACCGCGCCGTCTACAGCGGAGAATAGCGGATCCTTGCCATGCGTGCGTTGATAAACGCGTTCCGCGCTCTCCGCGCTCAATCCCATCGCGTTTGCGGGCACATGGCACGTGGCGCACGACCTGCCGTTTGTGCCCAGGCTTTGGAAAAATGGTCCGGACGTGTCGAGCGAACCTGCTGAACTATAGGTCGCCACCGCTCCGCTGCGATCGAAAAACGGGAACAGATTGGGTATCGTTGCGACAGCTAGAGTGATCGATGCCGCGCACAAAATAACGGCGATCAACATTCCCAGCTTCCTAATCTTGTTGAGCTTCATGGCTTTCTCCGCCCTGCGTCGAATTCCTTGTCGTAATCTTTCTGGATGGTTCGCTTACCTGTCCGCGCCCGTGCGTCGGGGCGCTGCGACGGACAGTACCTCGCGCGCTTCCGCCGTGGTAGCTCCCACACCGTCCCGAGTCCCAAAGTCCGAGGAAACCGCATCGCGAACTTTTCGACGTCTTCCGAGATCAAACGGGGCCTCACCCTCACCCCAGGCCGCCTTGGGCAGCCCGTTTTCGCACTTAAGTCTCAAAATTGATCAAGAAGGTCAATGGAGGACGCCTGAAGATATTGTGTTATTGCACTGTAGGTCTAAGTGGCTCATTAGAGAAATTTTAGCTTGCAGTGGCTCACGAGACAGCGCAGAATCCACCAACGTCACTCCCAGGGTATGTTCGTGCCGATGCAAGTTGCCGACTACCATTTCGGGCCGTACCAATTGCAGCCACGGACGCGGGAACTCTATAAACGGGGCATTAAACTGAAGCTCCGCCCTCAGCCCTTTCAAGTCCTTGTGATACTCGTCGAACGCTCCGGGGAAGTTGTTACGCGCGAAGAGCTGCACGACCTGCTTTGGCCTAAAGAGACATTCGTGGATTTCGAGCAGGGACTTAATACTGCGATCAAGGAACTCAGGGGCGTCCTGCAGGACTCTGCAAGCGAACCCCGGTACATACAAACTCTTCCGAAACTTGGGTACCGGATGATGGTGCCCGTCACGGCGGAGCAGCCGCCTCCGCCTAACGAAGCTGCCACCCTGAAGCAAATCGCACCACACGATGGTCAGACGAACTCGGGAATCGCTCTTTTGGGCGGTCCACATACGTCAGGTCTCCGTCGATGGGCGCTCCTTCTTGGACTCTCCTTTCTTCTGCTTATCACTCTTGCCGGCTACTTCGAGTGGTCGCGGTCCCGGTCTCGTCCACAGGCTTCCGGCGGACGATTGATGCTGGCGGTTCTTCCCTTCGAGAACCTGACTGGAGATGCCGGACAGGAATACTTCAGCGATGGGCTTACGGAGGAAATGATCGCTCAGCTCGGGCAGCTCAACCCTAAACGTCTTGGAGTCATCGCCCGCACGTCGGTAATGCAGTACCAACGCAGCCGGCAGCCTCTGGAACAAATCAGCCGCGACTTGGGTGTTCAGTACGTGCTGGAGGGCAGCGTCCGGCGCGATTCCAGGAAAGTGCGAATTTCAGCCGAGTTGATTGAAATGAGCGATCAAAAGACCATTTGGTCGCGCCAGTACGACCGCGAACTAACCAGCATCCTGGCTCTCCAGGGAGAAATTGCCCAAGAAATTGCGCATGAAATCCAGCTCATCCTCGGTGATGAAGGCAAGCGGTTCGCCGCCGATCCGAAGCCCGGTGCGTCTCCCGTCTCCTATGACGCGTATGACCTCTACCTCAAAGGCCGCTATTTCTGGAATAAGAGGTCAGCCCAGGGCTTTCAGCAGGCAATCGTCTGCTTTCAACAGGCCGTAACCAAAGACCCCAATTATGCCCGAGCCTACGCAGGCCTGGCTGATTCCTACGCGCTCACCAGCAGCTATAATCTCGGCCGGCAAGAGGACCTCATGCCGAAGGCGCGTGCTGCAGCGCTTCGAGCCCTGCAAATTGACGACACTCTGGCCGAAGCCCACACTTCCCTGGCTCTGATTGCCGAAAATTACGATTGGGATTGGGAAACCGCTGGGAAAGAATTTCGTCGAGCTATTGAGCTAAATCCGGGCTATCCCACGGCTCACCAGTGGTACGCCGAGTATCTGGCCTGGCAGGGACGGTTCGACC
This sequence comes from Candidatus Acidiferrales bacterium, assembly GCA_025451835.1. GTDB lineage: Bacteria > Acidobacteriota > Terriglobia > Acidiferrales > UBA7541 > Palsa-295. Next base: position 24,632 of record JANWJR010000130.1, read on the forward strand.
AAGCGTTCGCGGAAATGGAACAGGCGCGCCAACTCGACCCGTTGTCGCTGAGCATCACCACCGACCACGCAGCTACGCTGTACTATTCGCGCCAGTATGACCGAGCTATCGAGGAGCTTCGAAGCGTAATTGACATGGATCCGGCCTTTCCTAGAGCCCGTGCTATCCTGGTTCTATCTTACGTCCAAAAAAGGCGGTTCTCGGAGGCGCTGGCCCACGTTGAGAATTTGCCTCGCATTGACCCTTCGCCGGGAGTCTGGGCGCTCGAGGCCTACGCGTATGGCCGCTCAGGGCAGCCGGCGCAAGCTCGGCGTGCGCTTGCAAAATTCGAACAGTTGAACCGACACGGTCAATTGAATCCGACGACGTTCCTTGCCCTGGCCTACGCAGGCATAGGCGACAAGGAAAAATTCTTCGCTTGTCTCCATCAGGCCTTCGTCGAGCGTTCCAATTCTCTCACCGCTCTGAAAGTCGATCCCATGTACGATCCTTTTCGCGGTGACCCTCGTTTCCAGGCCTTGCTGCGGCAAGTGGGACTTGCACCGTGACCGGCTACACATAACTATCCGGCTCTTACG
>JANWJR010000131.1 GCA_025451835.1 Candidatus Acidiferrales bacterium
AACTTGAGCTAATCGTCCCCCCGTTTCCGCGCATCAGCTACGACGACGCGATCCAGCTTCTACAGAAAGCCGGCAACCCCGCGAAGTGGGGTGATGATTTCGGCGGCGACGAAGAAACGATTATCTCAAAGGAATTCGACAAACCAGTGATCATTCATCGCTATCCGTCGGCGATGAAAGCTTTTTATATGGCTACGGACGCGGCTAGGCCGGAGCTTTCTCTGAGTTTCGACATAATCGCGCCCGAAGGTTATGGCGAAATTATCGGGGGCGGCGAACGCCAGTCGGATTACGATACGCTGATTCGCCGCATTCGCGAGCACGGATTGCCCGAAGAATCGTTCCAGTGGTATTTGGACTTGCGGCGCTACGGTAGCGTGCCTCACTCTGGCTTCGGTCTCGGCCTCGAGCGCACGGTTGCCTGGATTTGCGGAACTGAGCACATCCGCGAGGTAATTCCTTTCCCTCGAATGCTTTACCGTGTTTATCCGTAACGCCGCCCGTTGCGCTCGCGCTTCCCGGTGACCACATGTGGTAGGGCATAGTGTGATTGTTGACGCTGACGCCCGGTGCAAAATGGACACCACTGGATGGGCTTGTGGTTGTGGCGTCGCGGAATCGAGTTTATCCTTGAAGTTCCGTCGTTCGCTCTTTCGCTCTAGGGTCGACGAGAAGCTCACATGCCTGAGAAAATCCGCATTATCGGTGTGCCGATGGACCTGGGGCAGAGCCGCCGGGGCGTGGACATGGGCCCGTCCGCTTTGCGCGTCGCGGGATTACAGGCTCGGTTGAAGCAGCTCGGCCGGCAGGTCGAGGATTCAGGCAACGTGCCGGTGCGCCAGCCTGAAGAACAGCATTACGGCGACAAGAGCGCCAAATATCTTGAGGAAATCTCGGAAGCCTGCAAGGGCCTGGCCGAGGCCGTGAAGAAAACGCTGGATGAAGATCTCGTGCCGCTCGTTCTGGGCGGCGATCATTCGATTGCCGTGGGAACCACGGCGGGCGCGGTGGCGCATTTCCAGAAGAAGTCCAAACGTATCGGGATGATCTGGCTCGACGCCCACGGCGACATGAACACCCCGGAATCGTCGCCTTCAGGCAACGTTCACGGCATGCCGCTCGCATCCATCATGGGCTACGGCCCGCCGGAGCTGACCGACCTCGGAGGGATCAAACCGATGGTCGAGCCGCACAACGTGGTGCTAGTCGGCATTCGCGATCTCGATTCCAAGGAGCGGAAGCTCGTGAAGGATTCCGGCGTTCACGTTTTCACGATGCGCGATGTGGACGAGCGCGGCATGCGCGAAGTGATGGCGGAAGCGCTGCGCTTTGCGGGGGATGACACCGCTGGAATCACGGTCAGCCTCGATATGGACTTCGTCGATCCGACCGATGCGCCTGGCGTCGGCACGCCTGTGCGCGGCGGCGCGACGTATCGCGAAGCGCACCTGGCTCTTGAAATGATCGCGGACAGCAAGAGCATGGTTTCCTTCGAGCTGGTCGAGATTAATCCCGTGATCGACGTTCACAACACGACCGCGTCCCTGGGCGTCGAGTTGATCCTCTCCGGCCTTGGGAAAAAAATCCTGTGATGGACGGAGCGACGGTTAGCCAGACGATAGCAAATGTGCTCGCTCGAGGCTTTGTAGCCCCGCCCTTTTGCGCGGCATCATCGGTTTTCTTGCAACGGACGCGAAAAAAAGATGCCGGACTGAAGCCCGGCCCAACAACGACTACCATCCCGGCCCTGCGCCGGGCGGCCATGGCGAGCGCTCGATGAGCGCAAAGAAGCGGCTACGGATTGGCGTCCTTTTCGGCGGGCGTTCGGGCGAGCACGAAGTTTCGCTCGCTTCGGCTGCGTCCGTAATTCGCGCGCTCGATCCCGAAAAGTATGAGGCGGTGCCAATCGGTATCTCGAAGGACGGCCGCTGGCTAGTCGGCTCCGGCACGCAAAAGATGCTGCCGGATATTCTAAAATCGGGTGAGCGCGTCTCGCTTCCGCCCGATCCAACTTCCGCGTCGCTAGTTCCTCTCTCATCCGCCGGCGGGCGCCCCAGCATCAATGTGGATGTTGTCTTCCCCGTGCTCCACGGCACGTTCGGCGAAGACGGCACCGTGCAAGGCCTTCTGGAACTTGCCGGGCTTCCTTATGTGGGCGCGGGAGTGCTGGCATCCGCCGTGGGAATGGATAAGGACGTCCAGAAGCGGCTGTTCGAGAGGGAGGGACTGCCGATCGTGCCGTTCCTCGCGTTCCGCCGATCCGAATGGGAACGTGATCCTGCACGAGTGATTCGCGAGGTGAAAAAGAAATTCCGTTTTCCGGTGTTCGTCAAACCCGCCACACTGGGATCTTCTGTCGGCATGACGCGCGTAAACGCTCCCGGGCCGCTGGCTGGAGCGATTAGCCTGGCGGCCGAATTTGCCCTGAAAATTATCGTCGAGCGATGCGTTGTCGCGCGCGAAATCGAAGTCTCGGTACTCGGCAATGACGATCTCCGCGCATCGATCCCGGGGGAAATCGTACCGCATCGCGAGTTCTACGACTACGCCGCGAAATATCTCGAAGAAGGCACGCGCCTGGTGATTCCCGCGAAGCTTGCGAAAAGGCAAGTCGCCACGTTCCAGGATTACGCCGCCCGCGCGTTTCGGGCCATCGACGGAGCGGGAATGGCGCGCTGCGATTTTTTCCTCGAGCGCCGCAACGCGAAAATCTACGTCAACGAACTAAATACAATTCCCGGATTCACCTCCATCAGCATGTATCCGAAGCTGTGGGAGGCGTCGGGACTTCCCTACCCGCAATTGATCGACCGGCTCATCGAACTCGCGCTCGAACTTCACCGCGAGAAGGCTCGCACGAAATATTCGATCGAGCTTCCGGCAGGCTCCGCAGGCGCGCTCGAATCTCCGTAATACGGCCAAGCGCCGTTGCGGAACCGCGCACAAAAAGACCCCGACGGCTAAGTCCGGATCGCACGGACGTTCGTCAAAAAAAACAGATTCCTCGCAGCGCTCGGGAATGACAGACCATGCGCTCGCGACTTGTTGTTGCCGCTCGATACGATTATACTAACCGGTTAGTTAAAGAATTGCCTGCGAGGAGGTCGGGATATGAAATACCGCCGCTTAGGGAAGAGTTCACTGGTGGTTTCCGCTCTGGGACTCGGCTGCATGGGCATGTCCGAGTTCTATGGCCAGACGGACGACAGCGAATCGATCGCCACTATCCACCATGCGATCGATCGCGGCGTCACGCTGCTCGACACCGCCGACATGTACGGCGTGGGCCGTAACGAAGAGCTTGTGGGCCGCGCGATTGAAAGACGGCGCAACGAAGTGGCGGTTGCCACGAAGTTCGGCAACGTGCGCGGAGCGGATGGTTCGTATCAAGGCGTGAGCGGCCGTCCGGAATACGTGCAGAAGGCTTGCGAAGCGAGCCTGCGCCGGCTTCGCATTTCCACAATCGACCTCTACTATCAGCACCGCGTCGATTCGGAAGTGCCCATTGAAGAGACCGTCGGAGCGATGGCGCGCCTGATCGAGCAAGGCAAGGTCCGTTACCTCGGGCTATCGGAGGCCGCGGCTCAAACGATTCGTCGCGCCCATCAGACGCATCCAATCGCGGCGTTGCAAACGGAATATTCACTCTGGACGCGCGATCCGGAGGATGAACTTCTCGGCCTCTGCCGCGAGCTGGGCATCGGCTTCGTTCCTTACAGCCCACTGGGCCGCGGATTTCTGACAGGCCAGTTCCAAAAGTTCGAGGATCTTGCGCCGGATGACTTTCGCCGCCAATCTCCGCGTTTCCAGGGCGAGAATTTTCAGAAGAACCTCCAGCTCGTCGAACGCATCAAGCTCATGGCCGCGGAGAAGCGCTGCACGCCGGCGCAACTCGCGCTTGCCTGGGTTCTCGCGCAAAGCGATGACCTCGTACCAATTCCGGGAACCAAGCGCCGAAAATATCTCGACGAGAATCTGGGCGCGCTCGACATTTCGCTTTCTCCCTCGGACCTGGCCCGCATCAACGAACTCGCTCCGCGAGGAGCGGCTGCGGGCGCACGATACCCCGAAAGAGCGATGGCTCGCGTAAATCTCTGAGCGATGCGTGAATTTGCGAGTAACAAACGATGAAGCGCGGGCGTAAAAAGGTCGAGAATCCGGCGACCGCGAAGCGAATTCTGGCCGCCGCCGAGGAGCATTTTGCCGCGCAGGGCATGGAGGGTGCACGGACGCAACAGATCGCCGCCGCGGCACACGCTAACAAGGCGATGCTTTACTACTATTTCGGCAACAAGCAACGGTTGCACCGCGCGGTGCTCGAAAATCTATTTCGCCAGCTTAAGAGTGGCGTCTACGGAGCGCCGCGGGGGGCGATGCCGCCGCGAGTCCGGTTGCGGGCGTTCGTCACCGGCTACTTCGACTTTCTGGCGACGCATCCGAACTATCCGCGCCTGGTGCAGCGGGAGGCGATGGGCGCAACCAGTAATTTTCGCTGGATCGTGCTCGAGTATCTGCGCCCATTCCACAAGCAACTGTCGCGAATGATCGAAGAGGGAGTGGCGGCGCGTGAGTTCCGGCGAGTGGACCCGAACCACGCGGCGTTTACAATCGTCGGAATGACGACATCGTATTTTGCGGCTGCGCCGATTTTGAGCGAAATCGTCGGGCACAACCTGTTGGCGCCGGCGGAATTAGCCGCGCGAAAGCGCACCCTGCTTGATTTTCTGGATCACGGAATGATTTCGCGGGAGGCGAAGTCTCGATGAATGGCCGAAAGTTCTTAGTCTTCGTTGGAATCGTGTTCGTACTTGCATCGGTGGTGTACTGGTTCACTACGCCGCACGGGCGCGACATTGCACTGATCGGAGTGGTGGACGGCAATGAAGTGATCGTCAGCCCCCAGATCACCGGGCGCATTATCAGTCTGGCGGTCGACGAAGGCTCGGAAGTGACGAAGGGCCAATTGATCGCAGAGCTCGATCCAGCAGAATTGCAAGCCAATGTTGCAGCGGCGAAAGCGAACGTTTCGGCGTTGGAGGCGTCCGTGCGCGAAGCCGAGCACAACGTGAACATGACCGCCGGCCAGACAGACGCGTCGTTTACGCAAGCGGGCGCTATGGTGACTTCCAGCGATGCACAACTGGAACAGGCGAAGGCAAGCCTGTGGCGCGATCAGATGGATTTCAATCGCACGAAAGAGTTGTTTGCTAAAGGTGAAGTCTCCGCGCAGGACCGCGACCATGCTCAGGCGGCGGTCCTAATGTCGCAAGCAAACGTGAAAGCGCTGCAGGATGCTGTGAGAGCGCAACAAGCCGCTCTGGCCGTCGCTCATGCGAATCGCAAGCAGGTGGATGTGCGGAAAAGCGCGCTCTCCACCGTCATCGCGCAACTCGAGCAGGCACGCGCGACGGAAGCGCAAGTGGCAACTCAGCTTGGGTACACCAACATCTTCTCGCCAATTAATGGAATTGTTTCGGTGCGCGTTGCAAAACAGGGCGAAGTCGTTTCTGAAGGTTCGCCGATTGTCGTCGTGGTGGATATCGATCACCTGTGGGTTCATGCGGACGTGGAAGAAACTTACATCGATGCCGTCCAATTCGGACAGCAGCTTCGCGTGAGACTTCCTTCCGGCGATGTTGTGGAAGGTCCCGTATTCTTCAAAGGCGTCGAAAATGATTTCGCCACTCAGCGCGACGTCAGCCGAACCAAGCGAGACATCAAGACTTTTGCAATCAAAGTTGCAGTGCCCAATGCGCAGCGCCGCCTTTTCACAGGAATGACGGCGACCGTCCTTCTGCCGGCTCCGCCGAAGAAAAGCTGGTTCGCAAGGCTGTGAGCTCTGCGGGAACTCATGCCATGAGCGCCATCGAAGTGAGAAACCTGACCAAGCGATTCGGTGAACTCATCGCTGTGAATGGCGTGAGCTTCGATGTGGCGGAGCGGGAGATTTTCGGGTTGCTCGGCCCGAACGGCGCTGGCAAGACGACACTCATCCGCATGATGACTACGCTGACGCCGCCCACTTCCGGCACTGCGCTGGTCGCAGGTCATGACATTTCGAAGGATGCGAACGGCGTGCGCCACGCGATCGGCGTGATTCCGCAGGCTTTCACGTCCGATCCCGAACTCACGGCCGATGAAAACATGTTGATCCACGCAAAACTTTACGGGATTCCGGCGGACCGGCGCAAAGCGCTGATTAACGAATTGCTCGAATCGGTTGATCTCGTGAAATTTCGCAGCGCGCTGGTGCGCACATTCTCTGGCGGCATGCGCCGGCGCTTGGAGATCGCACGCGGATTGATTCATTCACCGAAGATTCTGTTCCTGGACGAGCCGACCACGGGCCTCGATCCGGTGTCACGCTCGAACGTCTGGGAAATGATCCGCATGCTGCGCGAGAAATCTCAGCTCACGATCCTGCTCACCACGCATTACATGGAGGAAGCAGACAAGCTCTGTGATCGTATCGCTATCGTGGATCACGGAAAGCTGGCCGCGCTTGATACGCCCGCTCGACTGAAGGACAGCATCCCGGGAACCGACGTTGTGGAAGCCGAATTCGATCGCGCACCGAAAGACTGGCTCGATCAGCTTCAGGAGCTCGCACAGGCTGCGGGTGTCACCGAGCGCGGCGGCGCGGTGCATATCGCATCGCACGACGGTCCGGCGACGGTAGCCGCGTTGATGGACCTCGCTCGGGCTCGCGGCGTAATCGTGCGAAAGGTTTCCGTGCAGAGCACGACTCTCGACGACGTCTTCCTGCATTACACGGGCAGCGACCTGCGCGACGCGGCGCACGGAGGAGGCTATGACATCAGCCATCTCTATCGCTAGAGCCGGAGAACGCGCAGCGCCGAAAATTGCCGGCGAGGGCTTGCGACGATGAAGTTCTATCGCATTTGGGCGCTGATCGAGCGCGACATGCGGAAATTTTTCCGCAGTCCCGCGCTCATGATGAGCTCGATGATTTTCCCTCTGGTGCAGCTCGTCGTGCTCGGCTACGCCTTTGGCGGCGTGATCCGTGGAGCTGTCGTTGCGGTCGTCGACCAGGACCACTCAGTTGAATCGCATCGCATTCAGGAAATGGTCGACGGGATCGAAGAAGGCCCAAAGACATTCCGCGTGGTCGAATACAATTCCCTGCCGCAGGCAGTTGACGATTTGAAAGCGGGCTTCGTCCACGCAGTGGTGGAAATTCCCATTGATTTCTCGCGCCGCTATTACCAGCATGACCGGCCTCGTCTCGTCTTCATCGAAGACAACACCGACCAATTCCTCTCGAACTCGATCGAGCAGCGCGTGCAGCAAATGGTGGAGGCGCTGAACGTGGCAGCCGTCCAGCCTCGCCTGGACGCGCAGGTCGCGCTCAACACCGTCGAAGTATATCCGTACATTGAATACATCAAATATTTGCTGGCTGGCTCGACGGCGATGTCCATCTTCATCGTTGCGATGATCGGCGGCGGCATCACCTTCATTGACGACAAATCGCGCGGCCTGCACGAGGGATACCTGGTAACCCCGATTCACAAGTCGGAGCTCGTGTTCGGATTAATCGGCGCGGGCGCGCTCAAGGGATTGATGTCAGGGATGGTTCTGATTATTATCGGCGGCTTGATCGCGGGGATTCCCGATCTATGGAATCCCGTTCGCCTGCTGTATATGGCTGTCGTGGTGCTGGTAGCTTCGATCGCCATGATCAGCTTCATGTTTCTGGTAATGGTGCGCGTGGACGATCCGTTGGTGCCGCGCGCGATTTTTGGCGTCCTGAATACGCTCCTTTTTTTTCCCTCCGGCGCCGTCTACCCGATCCAGGGATTTCCAAGGTGGCTGCGCTGGATTTCCGTGGTCGATCCCTTCACCTACACGGTACATGCGCTCCAGAATCTCACTCTCAAGAGCACCGGCATTGAAGGAATTTATCGAGACGTGATAGTTTTGTCATGTTTCGCGGCAGTGATGATTGCGGGCAGCATGATGTTGTTCAAGCGGCAGTTGTAATTGCAGGGGTAAGGAGTTCCCGTGGGAATTTTCGATTCAACTGAAGAGGAACCGTCGTCCAAGATCCGGCGTTACATCATCAC
>JANWJR010000132.1 GCA_025451835.1 Candidatus Acidiferrales bacterium
CCAAAGTCATATTTCTCCCAATTGTGAGCGGGAACGTATCCCATTGCTTTGTTTGCCGCGAGTTCGATAGCTGCCGCCAACGCGACACTGCTCTTTAAAAAGGCCCTGCGCTGCATCGAAGTGGTCTCCTCATCGTTCCAAGGTGATTTCGGTTCCTTTGTGCCCCTTTTGCCGGTTTTCGCGGATCGCCAAGAAGTCGATCCTCTAAACGAAATGTTTTGGCTACCTGCAGGGACAGGCGGCAGAACGAATATTGCAACTTTAGCGCGAACTGCTTCTTGAGCTTCGAAAGGACAATTCCTTGCAGTCCGCGATTCGGATGTCCGCCTTTCGTGACTGACAAAATCGGGCTTGAGCCACTCGCTACGCGCGTGATTCCAGTTTCAGAGTGGCAGCCAAACGGTGGCTTTCGACTTATTTCTCTTTATATCTTTTCCCTTAGTTTTGTCCAGCAGGAAAATAGAAATTTCAACAATGCCTGGCTCATCCTGGCGGAAATCTCAACGTGTGCATGTAGATGCTTGCCTGCGATAGCAGGTGGCTTTTGAGGCGCTGGGAATCTCCTACTCAAATCTGAGAGAGCCTGGCTTGGCGGCAGAAAACTTTCGCAGGGCTTAACATCTGCATAATCGCGTCAGCGACCCTGGGCACAGGCCCGAAGGACTTCGTGTAGCCGTCGTATATCTCACTTCGGCGTTTCTATCGTTTTTGTTGGATTTGTGGGATCGTGTTATGAATGACTTGTCTAGTTGCGATCGGACTAGGGGTTCCGCCCCTACTTCGGGCACCCTCTGATAGCTGACGGTTTAATCGCCGTCGCCTCGGCAAAGTGCAGTGAGGAGCATTAGGAATGGTTTCACGGGATTTTGTTTTGTGGGAAGTCGACGCCCAGAAGGATTTCATGCTGCCAGGCGGGAAACTCTACGTGCCCAACGCGGAAAAGTTGCTACCGAACATCCGGCGGCTGACGAACGAGGCGCGCCAGGGCCGCGCGTTCCTTGTGTCGCACGGTTGCGTGCACGCCATCGACGATCCCGAATTCGAGCAGTTTCCGCCGCATTGCCTGGCAGGAACCGACGGCGCGAACCTCGTTCCAGAAGCACTGGCCGATACTTACGTGACCATCGCGAACGATGCCGCGTCGGCGCTGCCCAAGGACCTCGGGCAATACCAGCAAGTGGTGATCGAGAAGCCGACGCTGGACATCTTCGAAAGCCGCCACGCGAATGATCTTGTCGACCGCCTCGCAAGCGATGCCGAGTTTGTCGTGTTCGGAGTCGTCACGGAATACTGCGTGCGATTTGCGGCGAAGGGTCTGCTCGAACGCGGCCGGCGAGTCGCAATCGTGAAAGATGCGATCGAGACGTTAAATCCCGCGGAGGGGCAGCGCGCCATTAGCGAGCTTGTGTCGCTCGGCGCCGAGCTCATCAGTACGGATGAGGCGGTCGCTCGCCTTCATCAGTCGGCCGCTGCGCGCAAAACGTAAAGCCCAATGGATCGGCTCCGTCATTCGTTCGAACGACCTTGCTTCAAATATGTTCGTTCGTATAATAGCGGCCGGCACCGATAATCTTGCATCGCCGTGGAAGCCTTGATCGAAAGGAATGGCCATCGTGGATAATAACGCAGCAAAGCCATCCTCTTCGCGGCTCGTGATTCGAAATATCGGTCTTCTCCTCAGCGGCGACATCAATCGCCCAATTCTCGATGCCGACACGATCGTCGCTATCGACGGCCGGATCGCCTCGGTCGGGAAGGAAAAAGACCTCGCCACGGCCGGCTCAGCGTTCACCGCCGCGACCACCATTGATGCAAAAGGCACGGCTGTCGCGCCCGGACTTATCGACAGCCACGTGCATCCCGTGGCGGGGGACTGGACGCCTCGGCAAAATCAGATTGGCTGGATCGATAGCTGCATGCATGGCGGCGTCACCACGATGATTTCTGCCGGAGAAGTCCACACGCCGGGACGTCCCAAGGACGTTCTCGGCCTCAAGGCCATGGCTATTTTTGCGCAGCGTGCGTTCCAGGCGTTTCGTCCGGGCGGCGTCCACGTGCTTGCGGGCGCGCCCGTAATTGAAAACGGAATGAACGAGCAGGATTTCAAGGAACTCGCCGCGGCGGGCGTCAAATTCCTCGGCGAGATCGGCCTTGGAAGCGTGAAGGACGGGCCAACCGCGCGCCAAATGGTTTCCTGGGCCCGTAGCCACGGGATCCAAAGCACGATTCACACCGGTGGTCCGTCCATTCCCGGCTCCGGGCTAATCGACAAAGACGTCGTCCTCGAAGCGGACACCGACGTGATCGGGCACATCAACGGCGGGCACACGGCTTTGCCCGACGATCAAATCATCGCGCTGTGCGAAAAATCTCCGCGAGCGCTCGAAATCGTGCACAACGGAAACGAGCGTGCCGCTCTCCTCGCGCTGCGCACGGCCAAAGATCTGAAACAGCTCCGCCGAATTATTCTCGGCACTGATTCGCCCGCCGGATCGGGCGTGCAGCCGCTTGGGATTCTTCGGGTGATCGCGCTGTTGTCGGCTCTCGGAGATGTGCCCGCCGAGATCGCGATCTGTTTTGCAACCGGAAACACTGCACGGATGCGAAATCTCGATTGCGGCTTGATCGAACCCGGCCGCGCCTCCAATTTTGTCTTGATGGATAAAGCGCAGCACTCAGCGGGGAAAAACCTGCTCGACAGCATTCATCTCGGCGATCTGCCGGGCATCGGCATGGTGATCATCGATGGCGTTGTAAGCGCGCAGCGCAGCCGAAACACCCCGCCGGCAACAAAGGTCCCGGAAATTCTGGAGAACTAGCCGACTCCCTGCGTGTCAGCGCCTCTGGCGGGAAACCTCACCGCAGCCCGTCTTCGCCCTTGATCTGATCTTTCATCAATCCGCCAACGCGTGCGAGCGGCCGCCCGCTGTCGGTCACGGCAATGGCAACCACGATCTCATTTGCTCGCGGAGCATCTGGAATTCGAATTTCCATCCCATCGAAATGGCTGCGTACAAACGCGGCGTCTTTGTGTCCCAGCGGAATATCGAGCGCCACGCCCAGGCCGCCGCGTTTCTTCGAGGATGGAATCAATGCCGCGCCTTTGCCCAGAACTCGCCGCACGGGAGTTCCCAGTTTTGGATGCAGGATTGCCGCGGCATGCTCGATTTCGCCGTTCTCGCCGACGGCAGCAGCTTTGCCATAACTTTCGATCGCGTTCGCCGGGATTCCGAGCGCCGCAACAGCTCGCTGCGTGAGAATTTCGCCAAGCTCTTCCCCAATCGTCATTAGCTCGGACAAGTCCTCGACGTATTTGCCGGCGCAGGGATTCTCAATCACAGCGGCGGCGGCTGCGCGCCGCGTGGGCGGATTCACGGCGCGTCCCATTTCGCTGTGCGTTTCTTCCACGAAGGTCACGATCTTGCGGATTTTCGCTTTCTCCCCGGCGCTCATCGCAGTCCGTCCTCTCCCTTGATCTCCGAAGCCTTCAGCCCTCCGGCGCGCGCATGAATTCGTTCGCCTGTGGTCATCACCAGCGCGAGCAGGATTTCGTCCGCTCGCGGCGCATCAACCACGCCCACTTCCATCGCATCGAAGTGGCTTCGCACGTAAGAGGCGTTGATATGCGTGATCGGCACATCCAGCCGCGCGCCCGGTCCGCCCACCTTCTTCGTCGATGCAACAATCGCCTTCGCGCCGCCGAGCGCTTCGCGCATTCCGTAACCGCCCGGCGCGTGCCACAGCGCGCCATGCTCGATTTCTCCCGCTGATCCGACGATGGCTCCCTTGCCATATCCCTGCACGACTTTCGGGTCGCCTCCCAGCGCCGAAATCAAGGATCGCGCCAGTTCCAGCCCCAGCGGTTTCAGATCGTCCATGAACCCCGCGATGTTCTCGACGTAGGAACCGGCAAATGGATTCCGAATGACGGCCAGCGCTGCTGCCCGGCGAAGCGGCACGGCCGCAACGGGCCCACCCTCATGAAAGATTTCCTCGACGATCGTCAGTTTTTTTCGGACTTCGACTTCAGGCATCGGCAAAACTCCCTCGCGTTTCGTTTCCTGATACGGATAAGAACGCATTCGCATGTAATGCCGCGCCTACTAGCCGTGTCTCCCCCCGCAATCGCAATGCCGCTGCCCGAATCAGGCCTGCGGCGAGCAGGCGTTCAGCTGTCAGTACGCCGGCATCAAGCGCCCGGCAAACTTCATTCTCAGAAAGCGCGCTAACGCCGCGGGTCACCAGGCGATCGCCGAGATCACTTTCAGGGGTGATGTCGCGCGCTGGAAGGCGAGAGATCGCAGGATGGCCCGGCAAATCAACGGCATTTGCAACCACCGTCGCGGCAGCGTCAGCCATCGCCGCGCGGTCGGCAAGAATCGTAACCGCGTCAGCGATTCCGAGCGAAAAACTTCGGCCGCGCCAGCCGCTCGTGGCGATGCCTCGAACGGAATCGCTGGCCTTAAGAGTAGCGGTTCCGAACAATGACCGCGCGTCTGGCCGTTCCACCATTCCGGTGATGAAGTGCTGGCCCGGTGCTAGATGCAGCGCGATATCGCCGCCATCGTTTACGTACGCCCGAGGCAGGTTCGCTGAGGAGGTCATCGCTTCGAGAACTTCTTCGGCTACCCCTCCTGCCACCGCGGCCATCGGTGTGATGAACGTGTCCGCCGCGTAAGGCGCCACGGCAGCCGTCATCCGTTGGGCGACAACACCTCGCGGCGCCGGTCCATCCGGGCGCGCGGCCCGTCGCAAAAATGCGAGTTCGCTGCAAAGCTCATCCAGAATCGTAACGAACCGCCGCGTGGCTGCACGATAAGCTGCGGTGTTTTGTTCGATCGTACCGAATGCTTCCACGATCAGATCGATTGGTCCGTCCTGCAAGTGTAGCCGGCGCCCATCGGAGAGAAATCGAACTTGAGGTGGCTCTCTCATCGCGAGCTCCGCGGTGCCGAGGGCCCCAGAGGCCAGGGATTTTCCGGACGCGCGGCGACGCGCTTGCGGCCCTCTTCCGGCGCAATTGATTTCAGCGGACGAATGTAATTCATGTGTCCGCCTAGAGTGGCGTAATCCGCAAGTTTCAACGTAAATTCAATCGGCGCAACCAGCGCCGGAGTCGGCACGTAGCCGAAAGCATTTTCCGGCATCCGGCTAACGTCTACCATGAACGTAATCCCGCCGCCGGGCCAAACGTAAACCGGCGCGCCGCCGGAGGTCACGCGCGTCAGCGCATCCTTCACCGAGCGCGTTAAGCTCACTGGATTTTCCGTCACTCCAGCGCGCAAGGACCCGCCCGCGCCCGCCATGAACAGCACCGTGCACAACGCCGGTTCGCAGTTCTCCTCGATCCGGGCGACGGATTCCCGCATCGAATCGGGCAAGTTCTTTTTCACCGGCAGCAAATTTGCATCCAGCTCGAAGTACGCATAGTGCTCGCCGGTCGTGCTGACCATCAGCAATCGCAGCCCCGCCCACGCAAACTTGGGATTAAATTCACCCAGGATCATCAACGGATCATTTATGCTTGTGCCGCCCCACGCCGTTCCAGGCTCGGCTACTCGAAAGTAGCGCCCGGGAGTGGATCGCCTCCCCTTCAGCTTGATTCCAGTCTCTCGAATGCCCAGCAGCTTTCCAGCCTGATGCTCGGAGAGGACGCCCGTGATATGGTCGTCGACCACGACGACCTCATCCACCTTTCCAAACCACTGCTTCGCGAACATTCCGATGGTGGCCGAGCCGCAGCCAACACGCATTCTTTCTTCCCTCACTCCGTTTACGACAGGCGGCTTTTCGGCCTGCACGATCACGTTTGCGCCGCGATCGATTGTCAGTTCAACCGGCTTGCCGTTGCAGAGATTCAACAGGGCTTCGCAGGTAACATCGCCTTCCTTGCGGCTGCCGCCGGTCAAATGGTTTACACCGCCAAGGGAAAGCATCTGCGAGCCGTACTCGTTGGTTGTCACGTGCCCGACGGTCTCGCCTTGCGCGCGCACCGCGCTGCATTCGGCGCCGAGATGCCGGTCGGTATCGATCTTCACCTTCACGCCGCAATAACTGAAGATTCCCTCCGTAACAACAGTCACCATGTCCACGCCGGCCACTTCAGAAGAAATTATGAACGGTGCGGGCTTGTAATCCGGATAGGTCGTTCCGGCGCCGATCGCGGTCACGAAGGTTTCCGGCGAATTCACGATGGAGCCGTCCCAATCGCGATTGCGTTCAAGGAATGGCACCACCGGATTGCCCTGGGAGAGAGCGCGATCCAGGACCACGTGTGGATCGACGCGCACGAGCTGTCCATCATCGTTGGCGTATCGATCGCAGGCGCCCGCGCGCCCTGGCTTGATGTAGCACATCACGGGGCAGGCGTCGCAGCGGATCGCGTCGTCATCCGGCATATTTTGTTTCCGCCCTGGCGGCGAGAATCGCCGCGCGCACCCGATCCGGAGTCGCCGGTACTCTGCGAATGCGCACTCCAATCGCATCATGAATCGCGTTTAGAATCGCCGGAGCCGTCGGGATCATAGCCTGTTCGCCGATTCCTTTCGCGCCAAACGGCCCAATCGGCGACTCGTCCTCAATCAAGATGGATTCAACCGAAGGCATGTCTCCAACCGTGGGGATCAAATAGTCGTGCAAATTCTCTCCTTTTCCGGGAAAGAATTCCTCCATCAGCGCCATTCCAAGACCCTGCGCCGCTCCTCCTTCGATCTGCCCTTCGACCAGTGTTGGGTTGATGGCTCGCCCGACGTCGTGAGCCGCCGTGATCTTCACCACTCGGACGGTGCCAAGCTCCGTGTCTACGAAGATTTCTGCGATGTGAGCGCCAAAGCCGTAAACCGCGTAAGGCACACCCTGGCCGTTTTCGTCGAGAGGACTCGTGGGCGGATCGAAGGTCGCTTCCGCACTCAACACATAGCCGCGTTCATCGGCCGGCAGTTCGCGCAAATGGATTGCCTGCATGGTCTCGCCGTTCTTGCCCTCGACTTTAATGCAATCCTCCGCGAAAACAATCTTGGCGCACTCACAAGCATCCGCAAATTCCAGAATTTTTTTTCGCAGCAGCGCGCCCGCCAGAAATGCAGCCTTTCCCGTGACGAACGTCTGCCGCGAAGCAGACGTCTTGCCGCAGTCAGGCGTAATCGATGTGTCGCCCCCAACCAAATCGAAGCGCTCCATCGGTGCGCCGAGCCCATCGGCGCAAATCTGCGCGACAATTGTGTTCGATCCCTGCCCAATGTCCACGGCCCCTTGATGCAGCGCAATTCGGCCGTCTGCTTTCAATCCCACGCGTATCGTGGACGGATTCGGAAGGGAAGTATTGCCGCAGCCGTACCACATTCCGGCAATGCCCACGCCGCGACGCAGCGGTCCCTTTGCTTCGGCGTTGTATGCCGCGGCTTCTGCCCGGGCCAGCTTCCACCTCGGACGCAGCGCCTCAAAGCACGCTCCAATTCCCACGCCTTCGCCCAGCACTTGCCCGGTGACGGTCGGAGTGCCATCGTCGAGAGCGTTCGCGATCCGAAATTCGAGCCGATCGATCCCCAGCCGGTCAGCCAGTTCGTCATAGATTTGCTCTTGGGCAATCGTTGCCTGCGGAACGCCGAATCCACGGAAAGCGCCGGCGGGAGCGATGTGCGTGTGTACCGCCCGCGTCACGGCTCGGTAATTCGGCACGCGATAGGGGCCTGAAGCATGCACCGGCACTCGTGCGGCGACCGTCGGTCCCCATGAGGAGTAAGCCCCGGTGTTGAAGTCCGCTGAAAAATCGAATGCATGCAGCTTGCCGTTGCGATTCGCTCCGGCTCGAATGCGAATCCGTGCCGGATGTCGCTTCGTGGTGGTCATCACGGACTCGATGCGGGAGTAGACCATTCTTACTGGCCGGCGCAAATGCCATGCCGCGATTGCCACGAACGGCTGAACCGAAAGGTCCAGCTTCGCACCAAAGCCGCCGCCGACCGCCGTGGGAATAATTCGCACGGAGTCGGGAGCAATTCCCAGAACCTTGGCCAAGTCCGCGCGGTCCATGTACGGCGATTGCGTGCAGGCCTGAACTTCAATTGTATTTTCCACGCGCCGGGCAAAGCCGGCCTCCGGCTCGATATAGGCGTGCTCCACGAATCCGGTTTCGAACTCTCCCTCGACAACCACATCTGCCTCGCCAAGCGCCCTATCAACATCGCCATGCACAACGCGGCCACGAACCAGGACGTTTTCCGGACGACTCGCGTGAATCAGTGGAGCGTTCGGATCGAGGGCCTCGTCCATCGTTGTGAGCGCCGGAAGCTCTTCCCACGTAATCGGGAAGTTGTTTAGGTCGAGTGCTTCAACTGCGTCGGGCTCGCCTACCACGGCCGCAACCGCCTCGCCACGAAACCGCGTCTCGGCTTCCGCGAAGACGGGTTGGTCCGCAAAGGGCGGGATCACGCCGTAGCAATTCTTGCCGGGCACATCTTTTGCGCTGAAAATGGCGAACACGCCGGCATTCGCGGCAATAAAGGCATCCAAGTCGCCCAGTTGAAATCGTGCGCGATCGTACCGGCTGCGAATTGCGCGCAGGGCCAGCGCGCCAGCCGGGATTTCATCCGCGCCAAAAATCTCCGTGCCCTCCACTTTGAGTTTGCCGTCCAGCCGGACAAGGCGCTTGCCGACCGCCGCGCCAGGTTCCGGCGTCTCCGCGTCTGTCTCTGTCTGCGTCG
>JANWJR010000133.1 GCA_025451835.1 Candidatus Acidiferrales bacterium
ATCACCGGATCGCGAAAACCTTACTGCGTCTCGATCGCAAATGCGTTCCTGTGAAGACGAATGCACGGCTTTGTACCGGCCCGCGTCTCGATCGCCAAAATATCGAAACGATAGGCTGCCGGTTCGAGCCGGCGCGCGCGAATGAATTGTTGCGCCATGCGGGCGAGGTTGCGGCGCTTGTAGATGTTCACGGCATCTTCCGCGGAGGGCTGGCCCACCACGGTCGCCGAGCGAGTCTTCACTTCGACAAAAGCGAGAACGGGCCCGTCGTACCCGACGATGTCGATTTCGCCGTGCATGCCGGGGAGCATGAAATTGCGCGCGATGAGTGTGTACCCTTGGTGGCGAAGATACCAGTAGGCGTACGTCTCGCCGCGAATGCCGGTGCGTCGGGCGACTAGCTTTGCCGAGTCTTTGCCGCCCGATTCCACCGCCAGACCTTTGCGTGCGGCGAAGTCCACCATCGCGAATATAAGGCGAGCGTACAAGAAGGTCTGCCAGCGTCTCCCGGGTCTTTCCAGATCCCCTCGGCGAACTTAGGGATGCGTCCGAGCTGCGAGAATGCTCGGCGGCCGCATCACTTTACAACCTCGAGATTCCATTCCACTGTTTTGCCGCGAATCACGAAGCTAAGGTAATACTCCCAGAATTTACGGAACCAGCGAAAGCGATTCACCATGAACTGGAAACCGAATGCGCGCCAGATTCGCAGCAGTTCGACGTGGACGCGCCGCTCGCGGTATTGGGCTGGGGCATAGTAATCGTATTCGGCGGGCTTTTCGCTGAAAAACCACAGCGAAAAACTCGAGAGATGCCAGCGATGCGCCGGGCTGCAATAAGACGCGTGGTCTGTGTAATGCGGCGTAACGATCGTCACCATCGCGCCGGGCTTCGCTACGCGATGAACTTCGCCGAGAACTCGAAAGATGTCGTCAACTTCTTCGATGATGTGAATGAGGCGAACCTGGCCGAAGCTGCTGTCGCGAAACGGCAGAATCTTCGTCCAGTCGCAAAGAACGTCGGCTTGCCCCGCGGCGCTCATATCAATGCCGATCGAGCCGGGAAATTTTTTGCGGCCGCATCCGATGTCGAGAACGCGCAGCATCGGAATTACTTGATAACCTCAAAAGTGAACTCCATCAGTTTCCCGCGGATGATGAAGCTCAAGTAGTGCTCCCAGAACTGGCGGAACATCCGGCTGTGGTTTACAAGAAACTCGAAGCCCAGCGCGCGCCAAAGCTTGAGCAAGCGGAGGTGAAGGTGCGTTTCGCGCATGCGAACCTTCGTGTACCACATGTCGCGGCCGTGCATTCCGCCAGGATAAAAATAAATGAACGAGTAGGTGTTCAGATGCCAGCGGTGCGTTGGATCGCGGAAGGAGCTGAAATCGGTGTAATGCGGAGTCACCAGGAAGATCGTGCCGCGGGCGCGTGTAACCCGGTGGAATTCTTCCATCGTGGCGATGATATCGGCCACATGCTCGATCACATGTTCGCCGCGAACGTGGTCAAACGAGTTGTCGCGAAACGGTAGCCCGCCGCGATCGAGATGGCAAATGACGTCGGCGGCTGTTGCCGAATTCATGTCAAGGCCGATCGAGCCGGGATATTTCTGCGGGCCGCAGCCAACGTCCAGAATTCTCGGCAAATCATCCTCCCGGGGAGATGAAATTCAGCCTGTGATTATGGGCAAGGCAACAGCTTCTGTCATCCACAATTAAGCGGTAAATCGGGTAAGCTTTTGCACTCAGTTCCAAAAACCAATCACGCCAATCCTGAGTAGGGGGACGCCCATGCACGCACATGCGCACAAAAATATGCGCGAAAGGCGCTATGAGACAGCCACGGATTCTTAACAAACGGCGCCGTCACTCGGACGGTCGTCCGCTTCAAGAAGCTCTTTGCAAAATTAGATCGAACGCTCGATTTCGGTAATGATGCCTTCCAGCGTGCGAATCGCGAACGTGGCCTGTTCCTCATCGACCATCAGCGGCGGTGCCAGGCGCAGAGAATTTTCTCCTGCGCCTAGAATGAGCAGTCCTTTGTGGAAAGCCATCTCAACCGCACGATTGCGGAGGTCAGGCGCTTTTTCTTTGGTCTTGCGATCGCGCACGAATTCGATTCCGATCATCAAGCCTTTGCCGCGGATGTCACCAACGATTTTGTGGCTGTCGCGCCAGCCTTCAATCTGCTTCGAGATAAATTCACCCATTCGCGCCGCATTGGCGATGTACCCCCGCTCGAGCAAACCGATGGTGGCGAGCGACGCCGCTATGCAAACCGGATTGCCGCCGAACGTTGACGCGTGTGCGCCTGGCTTCCAGTTCATGACGTGCGCCTTCGCGATCATCGCGCTGAGCGGCATACCAGACGCGATTCCCTTCGCCGTGCATAGAATATCCGGCTCGACTCCGGCGTGATCCGCAGCCCACCATTTTCCGGTGCGTCCCATGCCGGATTGCACTTCGTCGAAGACCAGAAGGATGCCGTGTTTCCGGCAGACTTTTTCCAAGTCCTGCAAGAACGCCGCAGGTGCCGGCATGTAGCCGCCCTCGCCCTGGATTGGCTCGATGACGATTGCAGCAACATCCTCGGGATCGACGAGGCGTTTGAATAACTCGTTCTCGAGGTACCCAATGCAATCGGCTGCGGCGTTCTCGGGACGGATTCCATACGCTCCGCGATACGTGTTCGGATACGGAGTGTGGAACACACCCCCGAGAAGCGAGCCGAAGCCCTTGCGCTGGACGGCCTTGCTCGCGGTGAGCGAAAGAGCGCCCATCGTACGTCCGTGGAAGCAGCCGTTGAACGCGATGAGTTTGTCTCGCTTCGTGTGATATCGCGCGAGCTTAATCGCCGATTCGATCGCTTCGGCGCCTGAATTTCCGAAGTAGACGCGCTTCGCATCTTTTCCTGGCGCAATGGCAGCCAGTTTCTCGGCCAGTTCGACCAGGTTGGGATAATAGAAATCCGTGCCAGACATGTGAATCAACTCAGCAGCTTGCTTCTGAATGGCAGCCACAACTTCGGGATGGCAGTGGCCTGTGGCGACAACGGCGATGCCCGCCGCGAAATCCAGGAACGTATTGCCGTCAACATCTTCGATCACGGCGCCACGACCGGTCTTGGCAACGAGAGGATAATCGCGCGTGTAAGACGGCGACAGGACTCTGTGATCCCTATCAACGATTTGCCTTGCTTTGGGGCCGGGTAGCGACGTGATGAGCTGCGGCAGCTTTGGTTCGACTTTCGCTTCGATCGCTTGCATGTCTTTCCTCCACAAAATAGATTTCGGCCGGCGCGCGCAGACCGGTTCCAACCGGAGGCATGCCGCGTACAAAATCCAGAGGAAAGGTTACTTAGTCGACGCCGTAGAGGTTGGGGCGCTCGTGAGCGGGCTGGCTGTGTAGCGACATATTATGCTTCGCGGAGATTGTCATTTGTATTTCCAGCGGACGTTGCCGTCCCGCGTATCTTCCACAATGATACCAGAATCCGTGAGTTGCTGCCGGATTTCGTCAGATCGTTTGAAATCGCGACGGCGACGGGCGACGTTGCGCTCTTCCATAAGAGCTTCGATCTGATCGGCTGTCATGCGCGCTTCCGCGGCGCCAAAGCCCAGGTTGCGGGTCTTCTCGGCATCGTCGTCCGTGAGCACGGCGAGAATTCCGTCGAATTTTTCCATCGATGCAACCAAGCGCGTGGCGTCCTGCTGGCGCAATTCGCCGCGGTCCATGGCGGTATTGGCATCGCGGACGAGATCGAACACCGCCGCAAGCGCGACGGCGGTATTGAGGTCATCGGCTAGCCCTAAGTCAAAATCGGCCTCCGCCTTTGTGGCCCGCTTCTGCATTTCCACCTTCGAACCCGCGGGGAGTTTCTCTTCTTTTAGCCGCGCGAAGAAGTTTCGCAACCGCTCGACGGAACTTTCGGCTTGCTTCAGGCTGTCAGGCGTGAAATTCAGCTGGCGGCGGTACGGAACCGAAAGAAGAAGGAAGCGAATCGTCGAGGGCTTCTGGCCTTTGGCGAAAAGATCGCGCAAGGTGAAAAAATTGCCGAGCGATTTCGACATCTTTTCGCCTTCGACGATCAGGTGCTCGGCATGAAGCCACAGCCGAACGAACGTTTTCCCCGTCGCGCCCTCGCTCTGTGCGATCTCGTTTTCGTGATGTGGGAAGGCCAGGTCCACGCCGCCGCTGTGAACGTCAATCGTATCGCCAAGATACTTCATGGACATCGCGGAGCATTCCACGTGCCAGCCGGGGCGCCCCGCGCCGATGCGCGTCTCCCAGAAGTGTTCGCCGGGCTTCGGAGCTTTCCAGAGAGCGAAATCGCGCGCGTCCGCTTTTTCGTAGCGATCCGCGTCCACGCGGACGCCGGCCTGAATGCCCGCCACGTCGATTTTCGAGAGCCTTCCGTAAGCTGGAAATTTCGCGATGCTGTAGTAAATAGAGCCTTCCCTCGAATAGGTGAATCCCTTTTTTTGTAAACGCTCGATCAAATCAACCATGTCGTCGATGTGATCGGTGGCACGAACGATTTCCTCCGGCGTTTCCAAACTAAGCGACTTCGTGTCGTCAATGAACGCCTGAATGTATTTCTCGGTGTACTCACGAATCGAAATTCCGGCGGCGGCTGCATTCTGGATGATGCGGTCGTCCACATCGGTGAGGTTCATCACTTGCAGGACGCGATACCCGCTGGCGTGTAGGAACCGCCGCAGGACGTCCTGGAATACGAAGGTGCGGAAATTCCCGATGTGGGCAAAGTCGTAGACGGTCGGCCCGCACGTATAGATGCGGACTTCGCCCTCATGCAGCGGTTCGAGAAGCTCGAGACGGTTCGTCAGCGTGTTGTGGAGGCGTATCTCGCGCATTTTCGGGGCGAATCGAAAAGCGTCATTCTACCGGACGCCGCGCTTTGCAGCAAACGCAACGCGCGCGGTTCGGAAGGATGCGAGTCACGGGTTGAGTTGCACTCGGCGGCTCACAACCGTTACATCGCCATCCTGCACCTGCGTCGCGGTGAGCGGACGAGATTTCAGAAGCGGCATTCCTTCGGCAGGCAAGCCATAGGAACGATCGACGGCATAGACTTGCACCGGCTTGCCAGCGGGCAAGTGAAACCGAATCTCGATGCCTTTCGCTGGCATCGTAACGCAATCGTACGCAATCCATCCGTTCAAGAATCGCCTAACCGATTCCGATTCTGACTGCAGCGGTTGGCCTTCGATCTCAACGGAATCGACGGCGGAATTCGGGGGAAATAGTACCGCCGCTGCGGGCGACCCGCGTTCAGAACGGAGAAGCGCGCGATAAGTCCGCTCATTGCCTTCGACAGCCGATTCAAGAATCGTAAATGTGGGCGCGGCAAGATCGATGTGCGGCCCGTCTGTGAGATACACAGCGTGGGTGAACCAGGGCAAAGGCCCATTCGAGACGCGGTGGAACGGTGCCGCTACGCCTATTGGTTCGGGCATGCGTCCCGACTCTGGGAATACTAGCCATTGAGCTTTTCCCGAATCGCCATCGGACCAATAGTCCACGTTTACATGCTCCGGTGCCTTAGCCGAAAATGCTGGCATTACGCCGGCGAGAAAGGCGGCCACGACGGTCAACACAATCGGAATTCCCACCCCTGCTAGGCGCGATAAGCTGGAGGTATCATCGAGATCCGCCAGGAGGGGAGCGAGTGGCGTGAGCAGCACGGCAACAACCAGCGCAATCGCCGGAAGAAAGCGATTTCCGAGCGCCGTGTAAAGCATCAGAACCGGGGCAAATCCCACAATCGCCGCAGTCGCGAGAGGCAAAATCGCCGGGACCCACGAACCGCGAGTGAAGCCGCGGCGGCGCAGCGTGAACGGAAGCCCCACAAGTCCCGCTACCGCAGCCGGAATGAGAACAACGTAACTGGCGCCAGGCATGCGCCACGCGATCACAAGCGACAGAGCGGCCCACCACGCCCAGACCCCTGTCCACAAGCCCCAAAAACCTGCCGCCCCGCTGAAACTCCGCGCGACGACTACAACAACCGTGAGGCCCAGAAGCCAAAAGGCCGCCACCAGTGGAACCGGATGAGCGACCCAGTTGACAGGAATCGCTCCCGGCAACCGAATGAGCAACCGAAGCAACAGTGCCAAGACGATTGTCGCAAATAGCGCGACCATCCATTGAAGCAATCCACGAGCGAAGCTGCTCAGAGCCAGCCGCTTGCTCCAAATCATCCACACGATTTGGAATACCAAGAGAATTAAAACCGCCCATGCGAGATTTCGCGACCGGGCCGCCGGCCACCAGATCGTCCGCTGCCCGAAGAGATCGAAGAAGACAGCTTCACGCGACGGCGGATTCCTAAGTTCGGAATTTGCAAGCGCCAAAACCGATGGCAGTGCGTTGGCTCCGTGGTGCTGTAGCGTCCGGGGTTCCGCGTTTTCGAGATTATCGAGCGGCGTGTGGTAGTCGGCCACGTGGCCAATGTTCGCGAAGTTCAATCCTTGGTAACCGGCCGCCTTGAAGACCGTGAAATCGGTGTCGTTCGGCAGCCGCTTGTACGCCGTATAAAAAATCGAGCTGGTGGCCGGATGCAACACGCTTCGTGCGTAGAGGCGCACAACCCACTCGTTGGCGCTGCCTGTTTCAAACATCAAACTGGCTCCGGAAGAGCCGCGGGCATCGATGTTTACCGCCGCGCGCACTTCTTTGGCCCAGGGATGCTGGTCAACGAACAGATGAGCGCCGAGAAGGCCGGCTTCTTCGCCGTCGTCGATAAGAAAGATGACCGAATGGCGAGGGCGCGGCAGGGCCTTCAACGCCCGCGCAATTTCAAGCACGGCGGCGACGCCCGCGCCATCATCGGAAGCCCCCGGGCCGGCAGGAACGGAGTCGTAGTGCGCGGCGAGCAAAACCGCGGGACCAATCTCCGTGCCTTCGAGTCGTGCGACAACGTTGTTCACGGTCGCGCATGTTCCGTACTCGCTGCACGCGAAGCCCGTTTGGACCTGCGGGTCGTAGCCGGCCTTTTGCAGTTCCTCGATCACCCGGCCGCGCACCGCATCATTCGCAGGGCTTCCCGTGGGATGAGGAATCCCATCTCCGACCAGGCGATTTAGAATTTCGCGGGCTCGAGCGCCAGAGAATTCCGTCGCCGGTGCGTCGGACGAGACGACGCTTGGGGGTTGCGAACCCTCATACGAAAGGAAAAAAATCGCGCCCAGAATTACCAGCGCAAGGAGAAGGCGGCGGGTTCCTGGGGCCTTGCCGGCGTCCAAAAAGTCCTCCGTGAGCGTCATGCTAGGACGCGGCCAGCGCCAAGTCAATTAGCAAAGATTGCTTACGTGTTTTCTGCCAAGGCGGTTCCCAGGTCAGGACTTCATTGCGGGACACTGACGAACGCGTCGATTGGCCTGCTAACTATCGTTGGGATGCTGCGTCGAAAATGAATGAAGGGTCGAATTCTTTTCGCGGCGATCGCTGCAACGCCCCAATCGGTCGCGGGAGGAATCCGGCCCTCGCCCCCACATATTGCCCGGCTTGCTCAGACCTTAGCGCACGCGCTTAGAAAGGAGCAACGCCCGGCCTTCATTGGGATTCGCGCAGTTCCACCGTCACAGGCTGGCCATTGCCTTTGCCTCGTTTCGTGAACCATTCGCTCATGGCGGCAGCGAGCCGGGCCGGGTCCACCCGCAGGCCGGCTTCGAGGCGCCCTTCGGCTGTCGAGAGCGTGTCGTCAAACTCCCCTGAACCTGTGAAATTGCGCATGCAGAAGCTGTCGAGCCAATCGAGAGGGGCTGGCCGGCGGTCATTTCCGATTAAGATATCGGCCTGAAGCTTCCGGGCGTACATTTCGGGTCGAGTATAGCACTTGAGCAATCCGCCCTCTAAGGTACTCACCTGCTTGCTTTTCCCCCAATCGTGCCCTAGAATTTTTCTGTAATAGTTCCTATTTATTGAATTTATGACCGCAACCCGCCCGAACAGCAAGCCCGGGCGAGATCCCCCGCGAGAACCTTGGGAGGTTCGGTGTCAACGCCACTGGAAAGCTGGATCGAAGAGTCTGCACGCCTGACGAAGCCCGAAAAAATAGTCATGTGTGACGGCTCAGACGCCGAGAACGGGAAATTAACGCAGGAGATGCTCAAAGACGGTACTTTCCACGAACTCAACCAAGCCACCTACCCTCGCAGCTACCTCCATCGAAGCAATCCTAACGATGTGGCCCGAACCGAAGGCGTCACTTTCATCTGCAGCCGCACCAAGGACAA
>JANWJR010000134.1 GCA_025451835.1 Candidatus Acidiferrales bacterium
TCCCTGTGCTTCGGCGAGCTTCCGCGCGCAATCGGCGCACGACCTTACGTGCGTTTCGGTCGCCTGTTTCTCGGCGCCTTCGAGCGCGCCAAGCGCGTAGAGATCGAAATCTTCTTCCCGAGTTGGATGGCCGTTCATGGATGCAGAGTTCTCTTTAGTGTCTCGATCGCGGTGCGCAAACGCGTTTTCACGGTTCCGAGCGGGTCGCCCGTGCGCTGGGCGATCTCGCTGTGCGTCAATCCCTCGAAATAGGCCAGCTCAACGGCGTCGCGCTGCTCCTTTGGAAGTTCGCTGAGAACACTTCTGACGCGGGTGGCCAATTGGTTCCGCGTAATGACGGTCTCGATGTTGTAGGGCAACACGACGGTATTTTCCGTCAGCTCAACGCCCTGGCTTGGATTTTTTCGTCGCAGACGCGAAATTGCCCGGTTGCGGGCGATCACCATCAACCATCCCGGAAGCGACCCGCGCGACGTGTCGAACTGCGCGGCGGTTTGCCATAGCTGATAGAAAATGTCCTGCAAGATTTCTTCGGCCGCTTGCGTATCACGCAAAATCCGGTTCAGGACCGACGACAGCATTCCGGCGTAGCGGTCGTATAGCTCCGCGAGCGCCGACTCATCGCGCTGGATGATTTTCTCAACGAGGACCGCATCCGCGGGCCTCAGATTCGCTCCCGAGTCCGAACTCACGAGATCCTTGCGATTCCGTCGGTTCAAGTACGCGAAGACAGGAGCTTATGGATTGCGAGAAACTCCCAGCGCGTTGCAAGAAATGAACTTCGGGGTGAGCGTATCCCGCCTGGCGATTGCCGTCAACGGGGGGTATGGAGACAGGGCGCGAGCAAAAGAAAGCCTATTGTTTCCCGCATTGCATCGGTAAGATTACGCAGGTAACGTTTGTCGAATCAGTCAGATACACGAACAGCACCTAGGTTTGCGCGTATCTTGTTGATTCTCAGTGAGGAGCGGGAATGGGGTTTCGATTGACTTCCTTCGTGGCTGGACTAAACTTCGTCTCTCGCAGCAGTTACGGGTAGCCTGGGGTTCTTAAAGACAGTTTTTGGCAGTCGAAGGCAGCGAAGATTCTCCCGAATTCAGGAGGAAGGCAAGATGGCCACTGTTGCCAAGGCGGCGCCGCAGCCCATACCGCGGATTGCGCCGCGCGAGGATCTGAATCCCTACCGCATCTCGCAAATCCAGTTCGACATTGCTGCTGAATATCTGAAACTTGACGCTGGGCTCCGCCAAATTTTGCGCACGCCGAAGCGCGTGCTGGAAGTTTCCGTTCCCACCAAGATGGACAACGGGCAAGTGAAAGTTTTCACTGGATTCCGCGTGCAGCACAACGTGGCGCGCGGACCGGCGAAGGGCGGTATTCGCTACCATCCAAACGTCACGCTGGATGAAGTGAAAGCGCTCGCATCATGGATGACTTGGAAAACTGCGACCGTAAACATTCCATTCGGCGGCGGCAAGGGTGGCGTGATTTGCGACCCGAAGCGAATGACGAAGCCGGAACTGGAACGCATGACGCGGCGCTACACGTTCGAAATTTTGCCGCTGATTGGCCCTGAGAAAGACATTCCCGCGCCGGACGTGTACACCGACCCGCAGACGATGGCCTGGATCATGGATACGTACTCGATGACGAAGGGCTATTCAACGCTTGGCGTGGTCACCGGCAAGCCTCTCTCCATCGGTGGTTCGGAAGGACGCAACGATGCGACGGCGCGCGGATGCGTCGTGGTGGTGGAAGAAGCCTGCAAGGTGAAGAAAATGTCGCTGCGGGGCGCGACGGTGGCGATCCAGGGATTCGGCAACGCCGGCTCGATCGCGGCCCGTTTGTTTACCGAAAAGAAGGCTCGAGTGATCGCCATCAGCGATTCGCGCGGCGGTGTGTTCAATTCGCGCGGAATCGACCCCCTAAAGGCGGCGCGTTACAAGGAACGCTCTGGGACCGTCGTCGGCATGCCAGGAACCTCGCGGATTTCGAATGACGATGTGCTGGCGTTGAAGTGCGACATTCTGGTTCCAGCAGCGCTCGAAAACGCGATCACGCTGAATAATGCCGACCAAATCAAGGCTAAGATCGTCGCCGAGGCGGCCAACGGGCCAACCACTCCCCACGCGGACGAAGTACTTGCACGAAAGGGAATTTCACTGCTGCCGGATATTCTCGCGAATGCGGGGGGCGTGACGGTAAGCTACTTCGAATGGGTGCAGGATTTGCAGAGCTTCTTCTGGTCCGAGGCCGAAGTGAACGCCAAGCTCGAAGCTGTGATGCGCCGCGCGTTTCGCGAAGTCCACGAATCGGCGCGGAAACATCGAACTCACATGCGCACCGGCGCGTACGCTCTGGCGGTCAGTCGCGTGGCGGACGCGACGCTCGTCCGCGGCCTTTTCCCCTAAGCCTCTCGTGTCATTGACCGCACAACGGAAAACCGGCTAACTGACGAACCTCCGAACACGGCTATTGAATCGCAGCCGTACAACTACGCGAGATCCTCGGCGCGAATCGGGAGGCGGCGAATGCGCTTGCCGGTGGCCGCAAAAATCGCGTTGGTGACAGCCGGGGCAAGGGGCGGCACGCCGGGTTCGCCAATGCCCGTGGGCGCGACGGTGCTTGGCATGATAAAGACTTCAATCTCCGGCATATCGTTCATTCGCAGGACTTGATAATCGTTGAAATTGCTTTGCTGGACGCTGCCATTCGCAATCGTGATTTCGCCCATCAGCGCCGCGGAGAGCGCGTAGACGATCGCGCTTTCCATTTGCGCCTTCACGCCGTCGGGATCGACCGCTCTGCCGCAATCGACGGCGCAGGTGACGCGATGCACGCGCAGCTTCCCGCCCGAAGCAACGGAAACTTCGGCGACCTGCGCGGCATACGTATTGAATGAATAAAAAGCAGCGATGCCGCGGGCGCGGCCCGGCGAAAGTGGTTTTCCCCATCCTGATTTCCCCGCGACAAGCTCAAGCAGAGCCTTGAAACGCGCGGTATCGAGGGGCGGATTGTCTTCGTCCTTAAGGTCGCCGACTTTCCTTGGCGCGCCGATCAAGCGAAGGCGGAACTCGAGAGGATCGGTCTTGGCTGCAGCCGCCAATTCATCAACGAAGCTTTCGACGACAAAACCGTTGCTGGAATTTTCGACCGATCGCCACCACGCTCGCGGGACGCCAGAAGCAGCGGGCGCATACTCCAATCGAAAATTCGGCACGAGGTAAGGGAGATAAACGGCTCCCCCGACTTCCGATTCTTCGGGCTTGCCGTTCGGGCGCCAGTAGGGCGCGATCGGCGTGGAAGACATTCGGTGGCGCCAAGCCGTGACTTTCTGGCCGTCGAGCACCGCTGCCAAACGATGATGAAACGCTGGACGATAAAAATCGTGCTGCATGTCGTCTTCACGCGTCCACACAACGTGAACCGGTTTCCCCAGCGCCTTCGACATCTGAGCGGCTTCGACCGCGAAATCGGTCTGATAGCGGCGGCCGAAAGCTCCGCCCATCAAAGTAGTGTGGACGGCGACGGATTCTTTGGGCAGCCCGCTGACCTGCGCCACCAGATCGCGAATCCAAACAGGACCTTGCGTGGGCGCCCAGACCTCAGCGTGATCCGCACGAACATCCGCCGTGCAATTCATCGGCTCCATCGTAGCGTGTGCCAGGAAAGGCAGCTCGTAGGCCGCTTCGATCTTTGCGGGCCCCTCGTGCGAAAGAGCGGCTTCGACATTTCCGGTTTCCCTGACCAACTTGGCTGGTTTCGCGGTAAGCGATTGCAATTGCGCGCTGAGCGATTCGCTTGATTCACCCGCGTGAGGGCCGTTGTCCCACTCGATCTCAAGCGCCTGCCTGCCGCGAATTGCCGCCCACGTGTTGTCAGCGACCACGGCGATGCCGCCTGCGGAATGCGAGCCATCCACAACTGCGGGAATCTCGACAACCGCGCGCACGCCAGGCAGAGCTTTTGCTTTCGTGGCATCAAAATGCTTGGCCTTGCCTTCGAAAACGGGGCAACGAGCGACGACGGCGTAGAGCATGCCGGGGACCCGCACGTCGAGGCCGAATTGAGCAGTGCCATCCACTTTGGATGGCGAGTCCACACGCGGAATCGATTTGCCGATGTACCGGAAATTATCCGGATTCTTGAGTTTAACCGTTTCCAGATCAGGCACCGGAAGCTTGGAGGCTTTCTCGACCAGTTCGGCATACGCGAGGCGATGACCGCGCGGATTGTGAAACACGGCGCCATCCGTCGCTCGGCAAGTAACAGGGTCAACACGCCATGTCTTCGCCGCAGTCAAAACCAACATTTCGCGTGCGGCTGCGCCAGCCTGCCGCAGCGGAAGATACGAACCGGCGACACTACCGCTCCCGCCGGTGCCGAGGTCGGGGTAAATCTCGGGCTTGGTTTCCGCCTGCTGAATGTGAACCATCTTCCAATCGACTTCGAGTTCGTCGGCGAGAATCATGGCCAGAGACGTGAGAACTCCCTGGCCCATCTCCGATTTCGCGGCGGTGAGAGTTACTTTGCCGTCCGAATCAATTCGAACCCAAGCGTTGAAGGGATTCACGCGTGGTGCTTCCTGACCTTCGGCGAATGCCATTTCGGGCAGATAAAAGCCGACGACCAAGGCAGCGCCGCTTGCGGCGGTGGTTTTCAAGAAACTGCGACGCGATGGTTTAGAGCCAACGGATGAGGATCTCATTGCTTACCTCCAGTGCTCACGCCTGCGACAGGATTCGTATCGGCTTCGAGCTGACCGGCGGCGCGATGGATGGCGCGGCGAATTCGCTGGTAGGTGCCGCACCGGCAAATATTTCCCGACATTCCACGATCGATATCGGAATCCGTCGGCTTCGGCGTGCGCGCGAGCAATGCAACCGCCGCCATGATTTGCCCCGACTGGCAATAGCCGCATTGCGGCACTTGTTCCGCGATCCACGCTTGCTGAACGGCATCGCCACCGCTGGCCGAAAGGCCCTCGATCGTCGTGACGCTCTTGCCCGCGACGGTGGAGATTTGCGTGACGCAAGAACGAACAGCATCGCCATTAATATGGACGGTGCAGGCGCCGCAGAGCGCCATTCCGCAGCCAAATTTCGTGCCCGTTAATTGAAGGACATCGCGCAGCACCCAGAGAAGCGGCATTTCGGGCTCGGCGTCAACTGTCCGGGGCTGGCCGTTCACCTGAAACGAAATCGATGCCATGGCATTGCTCCTTCGCCCGGTTAGACGGAAAGATGCAAAACAGGTTACTCCCGGGACATGAAAATCTTCAAATCGGAAGCCTTGCGTGCCGGGACTTGGGGTTCGACACCGCGCCAGCCCACTGGGCGCCCGCGGACTGCTTCTTTGAGGGCTCGGAAGAGCACGACGTACATCATCTGGCGATAATAGAAACGCTGGATAAGCAGCGGAGCCAGAAGCGTCCAGTCTTCGTCTTTCTCAAGCGCAAATGCCACGACGCACGTGAGAAGGTCAATCAACATGAAAATCGCAAAGAACACGAGAGAGCGCTCGACGTCTTGAGCCGTCCAGAGCTGCGGAAGATGCGCGATTCGGAGCTGAGCCAATCCCCACAGAACCAGCGAGAGTAGGAACAAGAGATCGATGAGCGGCGAAACGAGCGGGAGAAGTATCTGGAACAGGAAAATGTTGGGAATGGCGATCCACCCAAGCGTGCCGTAGCGCGGCTTGCCGAAAGTGTCGCGATGCTTCCAAACCGCTTGCAGCGTTCCAAACGTCCAGCGAAAACGCTGGCGAACCAACGCCTCCATGGTATCGGGGACCTCCGTGCGGCCGATGGCATCTTCATCATACAAAATCTTCCAGCCTTCGCGGCGAATCGTGAGTGTGAGGTCCGTGTCCTCGGCCACCGTGTCGCCGGAAAATCCACGATGGCTTCGAAGCAAATCCGCGCGCCACGCGCCGGCAGCGCCCGGGACCACGGGAATGCAGTTGAGCAAATCGAATGCGCGCTTTTCGAGATTCTGGCTGGTGATGTACTCGAGGGCCTGCCAGCGCGTGAGCCAACGATTGAGATTTATCACTTTCACGTTACCGGCCACTGCTCCGACTTTAGGATTGGCGAAATGCCGCACGAGTCGGCGAATGGCTTCTGGATCAACAATCGTATCCGCGTCAATTGAGACGACGACTTCACCGATCGCTTCCGCGAGGCCATGGTTCAGCGCTGTCGGTTTTCCGCGATTCGGCTGGGAAATCAGCCGCACGCGCGGATTGCGCCCGAAGTTTGCTTGAACGCGCTCGGCTGTGCGATCGACGGAACCGTCATCGATGACCAGAATTTCAAGCTTCGGATAATTCGAGGCGAGAAGAGACTGTACGGTGTCGACGATTGCCGCTTCTTCGTTGTACGCAGGCACCAGAACGCTCACTTCGGGCTTGTAATCCGGATGATCGTCGGGCGCCGGACGAAGCTTTTCACCGATGGCGAGCAAACCGATGATGAGCGCGCGTCCGCTGACGAGCACGATACCGCCTATGAAAATAAACGCGATGATCGCGCGAAACCAGCGGAAGATGTCGAAAATAAATGCATCCGCGCGGGCGAACAGCCATTCTTTGTGGCTGAGCGGCGGCATCACCTGTGCACGGGTTTGTCCGAGAAGGTCGGACACGGAGACGAACTCGAATCCCTTTTCGCGCAGGGCGTCAATCACGCGAGGCAACGCCGCGACGGTATGGCTGCGGTCGCCGCCGCCATCGTGCATAAGAATGATGTTGCCCTTGCCGGTGACCGCCTCGGACACCACGCGCTGCACGATCGTATCCGCCTGCGGAGGCGGTCCGCCGTTGGGTTCTCCCCAATCGTGCGGATCGATGCGCGCGCCGACGATGATGTACCCCATCGCTTGCGGAACTGGAAGCATCTGAATTTCGCTGGCGGTTTCTGGCTGGTGATCGATTCCGTACGGAGGACGGAAAAGGCGCGTCTTGACGCCAAGGCTGCTTTCGAGGAGAAGCTCGGTGAGGTTCAACTCGATTTGCAATTGCGATTTTGAAATCGTTTCAAATTCGGGATGCGTGAACGTGTGGTTGCCGACTTCATTTCCCCAGGCGTACTCGCGTTTCACGAGCTTTGCTTCCTGGTTGGCAGGTTCCCCAATTGCGAAAAACGTGGCCGGGGCGTGCTTTTCCTTGAGAACGTTGAGGATTTGCGGCGTCCAGCGAGAATCGGGGCCGTCGTCGAAGGTAAGCGCTACTTTGTGCTGCGCCGCGCCCATCTGCTGGATCCGCCAGGTGAGAGGATAGCTTTCGAAAGTTTCATCGGTGAAGGTATCGGCCGTGGAATCGTAGTCGAAAGTCCGGCGGCCGCTTTGTGGAGTGGCGGTGATTCGCCAGACGTCGCCATCGCCTTCGAGGATCAGATCGTAACCGGGAGGGACATCCTCGAGCTTGGAGCGGATTTCATCGTCCGGGTGAGTTGTATCCCAGATGTCCCAAAGCGAGGGATCCTCGGTGCCAAGGCGCCAAAGGGCCGTGCCACGCACGCCGGCGCGTTCGGCGACCCGAAGTTCGTTGTAGGCGGTGATGCCGTCGAGCATCCAGACGTTATGAACTTCGTTGTTCTCGTCTTCGTAAGAATAGTGAGGATTGAGCGAATCGGAATCAAATTCAATGTCGGCGCCGGATTCGAGCGCGGTGATGACTCCCTGCTGGAACGTGACGAATGGCGCAACGGGATGCGGGTTCTTTTTCGACTTGGCCGGCCAATCGTAACCGTAATTTGCGATGCCCATCACAATCTTCGCGGGCGGCACGATCTTCAAAATATTTTGAATATTGCGGACGAACCAATTCTGCGCGGCGACGGGGCCGGGATCGGAGGTTGGATAATGAAAATCATAATTCATGAGGATGACGGCGTCCGCCTGCGACGCCAGGTATTTGTAGTCGTAGCTCCAATCGGCCGCCGGAAGTGCAACCATGAGTTTCAAATTGGCTGCGTGAAGCGTCACTCCCAGATCGTGGATGAAACGCCCAAAATCCTGCTGGCTTGATTCGGGCATCTGCTCGAAATCCACGACGATGCCGGGTTCATGCTGCGACGCCGCAAAGGCTGTCAGTTCCTTCGATAGCCGCGCTCGCGAGGCCGGGTGCGCCAGCATTTCCGCCATTTCCTTCACGAGCCAGTCTTTGCCGTCGTAGTTGTTGACCATCGACATCATCGGCAGTTGCTGTCCGACGCCGCTGGTGCGCAGCCAACTGACCAATTTCGGGTCCTGATCCACGTTGACATGGCCGTCCGCGGACACCGCGTGCAGCGCTTCGGGAATCAGAAGATCGATGTCCTTGTAATGCTGTTGAAGAGAGGCCAGGCTGGTGGCGTCCCAACTGACGTAAAATGCAGCGCGCAAGGGATCGTAATTCTGCGGGATCTTGCCGAGTGCGGCGACGCGGCGTTTGCGCCCTGGGCGGATTGGTCTGGGCTTCTGGCGCAGATGAATGGCGTGCAGGCCGCCGTGCGTGTCAGGGTGCAGAAAATCAGGCAGGTCGGGATTGCGAAAGACGTTGATCAGGAAAACGATGAGAACGAGCGTGAAGAGCCCTCCAGAGATTTCGAGCACGCGCCTGGTTCGGCGCCAGCGGCGGCGCTCCTGGTCGTAGAAAATGGGCTTGCGTTCAGGCATCGGGACATTCCAAGCTATCGGTCCTTCGGGAAGCTGTCAATGAGCACTCACCTCAAGATGCGATGGAATATCGCGCTCGCGACGCTGGCGGGGTTGGGGCTGCGCCTGTTCTTCGTACTGCGATACCCCACCTTGGATTCGGGCGACGCTCCATTTTACATCGCGCTTGCGTGGAACTGGCTGAAGCATGGCATCTATGGTTTCCCGGTTTCGGGAAAGTTAACGCCTGTGGACATGCGCGCTCCGGGGTATCCAGCATTTCTCGCTGCGGTGTTCACATTCGCAGGCCAATCGACGCGCGCGGTTATGGTAGCGCAAACCGTGATGGATCTTGCTACGTGTTTCCTGATCGCGATGATGGCTTCACGGCTGGCCCCCGTAAATTCGCGAAGAAAGGTGGCAATTGCCGGATTGTGGCTCGCGGCGCTGTGCCCTTTCACGGCGAATTACACAGCGGTGGTGCTCACGGAAACCCTTGTAACCTTCCTAACGGCCCTGGCGATTTTAGTTTTCCTCGAATCGGACCTTGTGGCAAAGCAAGAGCCAGAGTTTGGCCCGGCTGCCGCCAATGCCCGGCGCGCGGGTCCATTAAATCAGTGGTTTCTCGCGGGAATCATTGTGGGGTTTGGAGCTCTCGTGCGGCCGGAGACGCCACTGCTGCTTTTTGCCGCAGGCCTGGTCTTACTCGCCAAGTGGTGGCGTCCTGTAAATTGGCTCAAGCTGGTGCGCGCGGGAATCTGGATGGGTGTGGGACTAATTCTTCCGCTGCTGCCTTGGGCCGCAAGGAATTGGCGCACCCTTCACGACGTACAATTCCTGGCGCCGCGATACAGCGAATTACCAGGCGAATATACGCCGCGCGGGATCTACGCCTGGACGGACACCTGGCTATGGCGATTCGGCGATGTTTACCTGACATTGTGGAATCTGAACGTCGACGAAATTTCGATCGATAAGCTGCCCTCGATGGCTTTTGATTCTTCGCAAGAACGAGCCCGCGTGTCGGACTTGCTGGACCAATACAATGACACGCTGACCGTTGGCCCCGAGGTCGACAACCAATTCCGCCAGATTGCCCGCGAGCGAACGGAGCGCCATCCGCTGCGCACGTACGTGGAGATCCCGCTGCTTCGCACGCTCACATTGTGGTTCACGCCGCGTGTGGAGCTGCTGCCCGTCTCGGGCCACATGTGGCCTCTCGGGGAAGAATGGGAGGACGACCGGCAGGATTTTCTCACAACGCTCACCCTCACGACCGTGAATATTTTTTTCCTTGCACTGGCCTTCGCCGGAGCGTGGATTGCGAGACGAAGACCTGGTTGGGCATTCTTGATTCTGTTCATTCTGGTGCGTACGGTATTTTTCGCGAAGTTCGTCGAGACGCCCGAGCCGCGCTACCTCCTCGAATGCTTTCCGGCCGTGATTGCCTTGGCCGCACAGGTTTGGTCGAAGCCAAATCACCAGCCTGTGATGCCGGCGGCTGTTCAGCTTTCTTCGACAGGTTCCGGATGAATCGTCAGGCGGAAGATCTGGGGGAACCGCTCCTTGACGCGATCTTCGAGACCAGCAGTGACGTCGTGGACCTCGGTAATCGGCAAGCTGCCGTCCATCGTGCAGTGGCAGGAGACGAGAATCTTGTGGTCCACGCTACGAACGTGCACATCGTGGCAATTCTTCAGTTCGTGGTACTCCGATTGAAGTGAGTTTACGAAATCCTGTACGGACCGCGAGAGGCCTTTCATTTCTTCAGCCCCGGCGATTCGCGCTCCCAGCGGTTCGATGTGGATATTAACGAGCGTTTTGGGACCTGTCGCCTGGCGGATTTCATCTTCGATGCCCGTGGCCTGCTGATGAGCTTCGCGGAGCGTTGAGGTTTCTGCAACTTCGAGGTGCAAGTCAACGAACAGGCGGCCTTCCACGAGATGCGCGGAGAGTTCGTGCACGGCCAGCCCGCGGCGCTGCGCGATGGCACGGATGGTATCGAAAAGATGCTCGTCGCGGGGTGCGCGCGGCTCAACGTGGACCACCACATCAGCTGGAATCATCTGCGTGATGCGGCGTTCGATCCGATCGGTGGCGGCGTGCGCCTGTTCGAGCGTGGCCGTGCGCGGGACGCTAACCGTGACGTCCACGAAATACCGCTGCCCGGCGCGCCGCACTCGGACGCGCTCGGTCTGCAGCACGCCTTCGGTTGTCTCCACGGCCTTGAAGATTCGTTCGCGCAGGCCCCGCGGTGCAACGTCAAGCAACGCATCGGCCGTGCGCTTCCCGAGTCGTGAGCCAATCCAAATGATTACGCCCGAGACCACCAGCGCCGCCACGGCATCAAGCGAGCCAAGCCAGGGAATCTGCAATTTCTGACCAAGCCAGACTCCCGCGATTCCGAGGATGACGACGAATGTGCTCCAAACATCGGTCGAGAAATGCAAAGCGTCGGCTTCCAGGGCTTCGCTGGGATATTCTTTCGCAACGCGACCCAGGGAACGCGACCGGAAAATATCGACGCCCATGCAAATCGCGAGAATCACGAACGCCATCGCGCTGGGACGAATATGGGCTTGGTGCAGCAGGAGCCGCTCGAAGGCTTCCCAGATAATGTAGACCGCCGTCATGAGAAGCAGGCCCGTTTCAATGAAGGCGGAAAAACTCTCCACCTTGCCGTGACCGTAGAGATGCTGGGCGTCGGCCGGCTTGTCAGCGACGCGAACCGAAAAATACGTAATGACCGCGGCGATGAGATCGAGGATCGAGTGCAGAGCTTCCGATAGAACGCCCAGGCTGCCGGTGGCAAAGGTGAGGAATATTTTCAGACACACCAGACAAACCGCGGAGCCGACGGATGCGAGGGCGGCCACCCGCTTTTCCCGAGACCCACGCGATAGTTTTTCGGGCATCGACTCGAGCGATTATACGCTCGCACGCCTGGGGGCAAAGCGACACGCATACGTCCAGGGACCGCCCGCAACGGGCGGGCTGGGGCAGGCCCGGACGCGAATATCCACGTGCGGCGAGCTATTGCAGGGGCGGAGTAGGAACGATCGGAAGGCGGCGGGGCTCGCCGTGGAAGCCGCGAATTTCGACTTCGTCGAGAAGCAACGATGGCGCGATAACAGTGCTGGGAATACCTCCCTGGACGGAGCCGAACGCGCCAAGGGCCGTTCCAGCGAATCCGCCGGCAGGGGCTTGCATGTACGTGTGGACGTAAGCATCGTTGCCGGTCCCCAGAATATTGCGCAAGGAGCGAAGCGTGAGCCCTTCGATGTGTCCTCCGCGCACCAATTCCTCATGGCCATCCGATACGTAAACGCGATAGACGAGCAGCGGGACGCGCAAGCCGTTCGAAAGGCCGCCCGCGACCGAACCTATGAAATCCGAGAAATCCTGCTGGCTGAGGGACGAGAGAGCGGGATTATCCATTCGCTTCACTTCCAGGCACCATTCGTGGCCGTCGTCTTTGCATGCAACAATGAATTTTGCGCGGAGCGCCGCCGGATCGGCGCCGTCGCTCGACTGAAAAAGAAGATTGCTGCTTAGCGCTTTCGGATCGGAGAGCAGTGCCGAGCGTGCGTGTCCGTTGGATGCGGAAAAATCAGGACCGGGACGGCGCGACATCAATTCATTTTTCAAGATGCCGTTTTCAACGAGCGAAACCCGCTGCGCCGCCACGCCCTCGTCGTCCACTTCGTAACGGCCCAAAAGCGGCTGTCCCTTAAAGTCCTTGAGCGTGGGGTCATCAACGAGCGAGACCGTTGCCGGCAGCACGCGGGTGTTCACGCGCCCGGACCATTCGCTGCGGCCGCCCATGCGATCGAGAATTTCGTCGAAAGCCGGAACCATCGAAAGCGGCGGGCGCGCTCCTGAAAGAGACGGTGCCAGCGCCTGCGCCAGCAGCGAGCCGGCCGCCGGCGCGTCGAAAAGCACGGGGCCGGTGTAGTCTGACACGAGCGGGCTAGCGCGAAGGGCCATCAATTGAGTCCCGGCATGGTCGAGGGCTTTCGCAACGTCAGGCGGGCCAGGCAAATCGGCGGGACTCGCGGCGTACACCGCATAAAAGTTGTGAAGCGGCATGCCGTCGTCCGCCTGCGTATCGAGAGCGGCTTCGATGCCCGCAAGGCTGTGCGACGTGCGGATCGTCGTGCCTTCACTGTTCATCAAGTATGACGTGACATAAATCAGGTAATAATTCACGCGAGTCCCGTAAAGATCGGGAAACGCCTTCAACGCAGCGGAAGCAGTCCGCGCTTCATCTTCCCAATTGCGCGAAGTCCAATCGGGTTCAAGGCGCGGATCGATCTTCGTAATCGGAGGTTCTTTCGAGAAATCGTCGATCTCGGGAGCTTTCGTGAGGCTGCGCAGAAAAGCCTGCTTCAGGGACATTTGCGTGGCGGCGGATTTGTACGCCTGGTCCGTGGCCAACCACAAATCCTGCCGCAGCGAATTGTAATCGCGATCGATGCCGACCTGGCCCGTGGAACCGAGAAATCCTTGAAAACCGTCCTCGCTGACGAAATTCGAGCTGTCGAGATGATAATCGCCGACGCGCACGCCCACGCTCATGAAGCGATTGCGCGTGGTGTTCATCGAAATCAACCCGCCGAATTCCGCCGAAATGGTGCGGACATCGATATCAAGCAGCCGGTATTCGATGTAATAGGGCTTGTCGACACCCGGAATTTGCAGCCGTGTGCGCGAGCGCTCCATTTCATCATGCATGGCGCGAAGTGTTTGGTCGTTGTCGCTGGCCTGCTCCCGCGCGACGGCGCGCATATTTTTCGCGTGCGCCGAAGCGGCCGCCACGGGCAATGCCAGAACCGCGAGTAGTGCAATGGCTGCTAATTTCCTCACGGCTGTTGCCCTGCTGGGTGAACGGATTCCGGATCATGCGCTGGCGGCGGAAGGATCGGCGGCTTATCGGTGGAGGTTTCTTTCTTCTGCACTTCCATTTCGGAAATTAAAATTGCCGGCGCCACCGCGGAAACCGGCACGGAGCCTGATTCGGCGCCGCAATAGCCGTTGAAGATGTCGGGCTTGTCGCCGGTGGCAACGATCTTGGTGAGCGAAACGAGCGGCGTGCCGACGATATCCACCCCCCGAACGAGCTGGTCGGGGCGTCCGTCTGGATAAACCTTGTACACAACGAGCGGCAGAACCTGGAAAGCTTGGGGCTGGCCGCGGCCGGTGAATGTGAATCCGCCGGCGATGTCGTCAATCAGAAGGCCGAACGGCTTGCCCTGCTGCTTCACAAGCTCGATCAATTTCTGGCGGAGCTCGCTGTCGGTGACGGCGTTGGTGCTCGATACGATCAAGTTTCCCTGGCGGGCCACCGGAACGTAACCGAGCTGGCGGCGCCCGTGTCCATTCGAATGCGGAATATCTATGAGAGGCGAGCGCGACATCAGGAAAGTCTTCAAAATGCCATGGTCGACGAGCTCAACGTCCTCGGCTGGCACGCCTTCGTCGTCGTAGAGATAATTGCCGAGCAGCATCTGGCCGCCGAGCGTAGCTTCCGTCGGATCATCTTTGATTGAAAGAAAACTGGGAAGAATCTGCTGGCCGATCTTGCTGGTGAACGTCTGACCTTCGTTGATGTCCTTCTGGCGGAATCCCTCGGCGCGATGGCCGAAAACTTCGTGGAAGAAAACCGCGGCAGCGCGGCCTGTGAGAAGAGCCGGGCCCGCGTAGGGATCGACGAGAGGCGCTTTGTCGAGCGCTTCCGTCTCGGCAATCATCGTCTGGATGCGAGCGAACACGGCTTTATCATTCGGCATGTCTTTCGGCGTGAGCCAATCGAAATTTGCGTAGCGATTGATGTCCATGCCATCGGGAGCCTTGCTTTGAACGTATAGTTCCAAGCGGTAGTGAATTTGCCCAAACCCGAGCTTGGTCCCTTCGGAATTGACCTGATATTGGTTCTGCGCAAGGGCCGTGAAGGTGGCGATAGAGTTCAGCACGGCGGGAGACTTACTGAATGCGGCAGTGTACCGCCGAACGCGCTCTTC
The DNA here is from genome assembly GCA_025451835.1 of Candidatus Acidiferrales bacterium. Classification (GTDB taxonomy): domain Bacteria; phylum Acidobacteriota; class Terriglobia; order Acidiferrales; family UBA7541; genus Palsa-295. The sequence continues at coordinate 14,657 of JANWJR010000134.1, forward strand.
CCAGGGCTTGCGGTCCACGGAGATTTCGACGCGCGGACCAATGTAGGTGTGCGGCGCCTCACGCGAAAAATCGGGCGCCGCGCCTTCGGCGGTTTGCACCTGTACTTGCTGGCTGGTCTTGACTTTAATCAACGCTTCAGCGGCAGCGCGAAATTGCCGGTCTGTTTCGCGCCAGATTTCGCGGCGCAGAACGGGAATATCATCGTCGAGCACCACGGAAGCGCCGGGACTGCTCCAGCTTGGCGGACGATCGCCGAGCTTGTGAGTATCGTCCAGCTGATAGTCCCCCACGCGGGTTTGCACTTCGAGCCACCGGGCGCGGTCGTTGCTGCTCGCCAGCAGCGCGCCATTCGAGCCGGAGACGCTGACATACTGGCGGTCTGAGACGGTGTAACTAATGAAGTATGCTGCCGGGTCCGCCTTCGACAACGAAGCCGTGGAGCGCTCAAGCTCGTCCTGCATGGCAACCAGCAGGGCAGGCGTGGCCGACGATTTGGCGGGCGCTTTCGCCGGGCGATCGGCTGCAAAGCAGGCGCAAGCCGCCGCCAGCATGGCCGACGCCGCGAGAAAGGATGTGAGCTTATGTGCGCGAATCATGACTAAGCAAAGTCCTACAGTTTAAGATAGGATGCCTCGAAGCCCCAAGGGAAAACCTGCGGCGCCGATTCGGCCCCGTTCGGGCGGGCAAGCGGCCGAGCCGGCCCAGAACCGGCAGAAGGAGGGTTAGATGCGCGCAATGGTGGTTCGGAGGTATGGCGCGCCGCAAGTTTTTGAGGCGCGGCAAGTGCCGGATCCTCAGCCGAAACCGGGTGAAGCGCTCGTGCGCGTGAAGACTATCGGCATCAATTTTGCGGATCTTCTGCAGCGAATGGGCCTTTATCCGGGAACGCCCAAGCCACCGTTCGTGCCCGGCATTGAGATTGCCGGCGTCGTCGAAAAAGTTGTTGAAGGCGGAAAAGCCGCGGAAGGCGAACCCGTAAGAGTGGGCGACGCGGTGTCGGCGTTCACGCAGTTCAACGCTTACGCCGAATGGGCTGCGGTTCCGATGCAGCGCGTTTACCGTTTGCCGGGTGGGATGCCCTTTGACGATGCGGCGGCGATTCCAGTGAATTACATGACGGCGTTCCACTCGATGTTCGTGATGGGAAACCTGCAACAGGGCGATCGGATCCTGATTCATGGCGCGGCTGGGGGCGTGGGCATCGCAGCGGTGCAGCTCGCGCGCGCGCGGGGCCTGGTAATCTACGGAACGGCTGGACCTTCGAAGCAGGATTTTCTCCGGAAGATCGGTGTGGACCATCCGATCGATCACGAAAAGAGCAATTTCGTCGAGGTGGTGCGGAAATATGCGCCTGACGGAATCGAAATGGCGATGGATGCGATCGGAGGAAAATCTTTCGCGGAAAGCCACCTGTGTCTGGGACCGACCGGCCGGCTGGTCGTTTACGGTTTCTCGATTGCGGCTGGACCGGACGGCAAGAAGAGCTGGATTCGCGGATTGAAGGCGATGATGCAAACGCCGCGCTTCCATCCGTTGAAGCTGATGAGCGAAAACGTGGCAGTGATCGGCGTGAACCTCGGACGTCTACAATCGCGCGGCGCGCTGCTCCGCGGCGAGCTCGACGAATTGTTTCGCATGTACGGCGCGGGGAAAATCAAACCCGTCATCGGGAAAACTTTCCCGCTGGCTGAAGCAGCCGCGGCCCACCAGTTCATTCACGACCGGAAAAATATCGGGAAGGTGATCCTCACGATAAAGTGAATCCTAATATTCACTTCGCGGCTTGTGGTTGCGGCTTTGCGAACAACGATTCCTGCAACTTCGGATTGACCTGCAAGTCCTGAATCGTGGATTCCAGAAATAGGGAACCGCCGCGGTAGATCGCATCGCTGAAGGCGAACTGACGGCCGCCAACTGTCCGATAAGCGCCCCAGCGTTCCTCATTCTCCGAAGGCCCCTGGGGAGTCGCAGCTTCGTAGCGCGCCGCCGTGAGGAGATGAGTCTGCGAGTCAAAATAAAGCTTTGCTTCGCCAAACGGAGCCTTGATGGCAACGCCCTGCGTCTCTCTCCCGTCGATCTGTTCCTCGCCGATAAATTGCGCCGTCACCGTGCCGGCAAGAATCATCTTGTAGAGTCCCCAGCCTCCGCCAAAGAGCGAGATGCCTCGCTTGAATTCGCCAATGAACGGCGTGGCATCGCGCGTGTTTCCCTGCGCCGCAATCCACGCCGATTTGCCATCGCAAACCTGAAGAACATTCTGCCCGCCAATTGTCACGGCGCCATTAGAGCGATCGGGATATGCGATCTGCCAGTTCACCTTGATGGGTGTTCCCGATGCGCCGCCGAGCTTGCCGGTTTCCGCCATCGAAATGCTCGAGACAGAGTTGAGCGAATCGCCACCGGCGGCTTTTGCCGCCGCTAATAGCACCTGCTTGCCCTTCTCGATCGACTCGGGACTCGCTGCCTGCCCGGACTCTTTGCTCTTCCGCAAGTCTGGCGTCAGAAGATCGAGCCGGTCGAAGCGAATCTCTTCGTACTGCGCGTCTGGGAATGCTTTCTTCAAGGAGTCTCGGAAGGCGCTAATGTTCCCGGCAAGCACGATATCGAGATTACCGGTCGCAAAATACTTTTCCGCCATGGCTTTCACTTCTATCGGAGTGACGGCGCGAATTTGCTGCGGGTACGTGGTGTTGTAATCTTCGGGCAGACCGTAGGCTGCCACCGTCAAAACCCGGTCGGCCACCTGCTCCGCGGTTTCGGATTCGATTGGATAAACGCCTGCCAAATAATCGCGTGCGAAATCGATCTCCTGGGGCGCGACTTGGCCAGTAGACATTTTCGCCAGCAAATCCACCACCAGCTTCGTGGCCTCGACGGTGGCGTCGGTGCGCGAGAAAGTGCCGGCGACGAACGCGCCGGCAAAACGATGCGGTGTAAAGGACGAATAAGCGCCGTAGGTCAGCCCTTTCTTGATCCGAACTTCGGTGTTAAGGCGGCTGTTGTATCCGCCCCCGAAAATGCGGTTGGCCACTTGAAGCGGGATAAAATCGGGATCGGCGCGGCGGATGCCGAGCTTGCCCACGCGAATTTGCGTTTGAACGGCGTCCGGTTTATCGATCAGCCAGATACGCACCCCTGACGCGGCGACGGGCGCTGCGGGCGTTTCGGAATTAAGTTCGGCCTTTGGCCAGGATCCAAAGTATTTTTCCGCCGCGGCGAAGGCTTCTTCCGGTGTGATGTCACCGGCAAAAGCCAGCATGGATTGATTCGGCGCGTAGTTCGCATCATGGAATTTGGCTAGGTCATCTCGCGTTAATTTCTTCACGGTGTCCGGCGTGCCTTCCCCGGGCAAGCCGTAAGGCGAACCGCCGTACACTTCGCGGCTGAAAACCGCCGATGCGAGAAACTCCGGGTCGGAATATTGCACCGTCAGCCCGGAGAGGAGTTGTTGGCGCTGGCGATCGAGCTCTTCGGCATGAAACGCTGGATGGAGCACTACATCCGACATCAGGTCGAGTCCGGTGGCAAGATCCTTCTTTACAACGTCTAGCGTAACGGCCGTAACGTCCTTGCCAGCGGATGCGTTGAGCGAGCCGCCGACGAAATCGATTGCTTCCGAGATATCTCGCGCAGACCGTTTTTCGGTCCCCTGCGTGAGCATGGTTGCCGTCATTGCGGCGACGCCCGGCATGGCCGCTGGATCCCTAATCGTTCCCGCCGAGAGAATCACAAGTCTGGCCGCGATCGCAGGCTCGCTGCGATCGGTAACCACAAACACGCGCAAACCGTTCGGAAGCGTTTTCGTGGCCGCCTTCGGGAATTCGAATGGCCGCGGAGCGCCGGCCGCAGGCATCTGTGGAGCAAGCTTCACGCCGGCAGGAACGATCCCACTGCCGTTCTTCTGATCCTGCTGTGCTGTGGCCGAAGCCGCCGACGGTGTGGAGGATGCAGGCTGCTGAGCTTGTACAAGAACGGTGGACAGAATTGCAGCGGCTAAGGAAATTAGCGATCGACGGATGGCGTGGCTCATTTCGGCTCCTGGCCGGCCTGTTGTTGTGTGGGTGTAACAATCAGAACAGTGGCATGATCCGGAACGAAATAATCCTTTGCTACGCGCTCGATGTCCGCGGGCGTCACCTTCAGATATCTGCCAAGCTCCGTATTGACGAGATCGGGATCCTTGCCAATCACGGAAGCGCTGCCGAGCGCCTCCGCCTTGTCTTCGTCGGTATCGCGACCCAGGATGAATCCTGAAATTTCCTGGTTCTTCGCTTTTTCCAGTTCCTTCGGATCGACGGGTTGCGTTTGCAACTCATCGAGCACGCCGACAAGCGCCTTCTCTCCGGCTTGTGCGGTCTGGCCCGGATTCATGATTGCGAACGCCCAGAAAAGATTGGGGTCCTCCGTGAAATTTCCAAAGCCGGCTGCTTGCACGGCGATCTGGTCTTTGTACACGAGGGTCTGATAGAGTCGGCTGCTCTCGCCGCCGGCAAGAATGTTCGAGGCAAGATCGAGAGGGTACGAATCCGGCGTGTACCGTGCCGGGACTTTGTACCCGATCACGACTGCCGGGAGCGGCGTGTTCGAATACGATTTTTTGACCACGCGCTCGGCAGCCTGCTGCGGTTCCGGGTTGTCCAGTCTCGGAATGGGGTTGGCTGAGGCGGGAATGCCGCCAAAATATTCTTTCGTCCAGGCGAGCGCCTGCTTGGAATTGAAATCGCCGACGACGATCAACGTGGCATTATTCGGCTTATAGAAGGTATTGAAGAAATCCTTCACGTCCGCTAGCGTGGCCTTGTCGAGGTCCGCCATGCTGCCGATCGGCGTGTGGTGGTAGCCGTGAACCGTGAAGGCGGCTGCGCGGAGATCTTCTTCGATCGAGCCATACGGCTGGTTGTCAACCCGCACGCGACGCTCCTCTTTCACCACCTCACGTTCGGATTTGAAGTTCGCTTCGCTGACGTCGAGGCTGCCCATGCGGTCGGCTTCTAGCCAGAGCACGCGCGCGAGATAATTGCTCGGAAACGTTTCGTAGAAATTTGTGAAGTCATCGTGGGTGCTGGCGTTATCGAAGCCGCCGATGGCTTCGATGATGCGCGAATGCTCGTCAGGACCGACGTGCGCGGAGCCTTTGAACATCAAGTGCTCGAATAAGTGTGCGAACCCGGTGCGGCCGGGCCGCTCGTCCTTCGACCCAACGTGATACCAGACCTGCACGTCCACGATGGGGACGGCATGCTCCTCGAGAAGGATCACGTGAAGGCCGTTCGCAAGCGTGTGGGCGGCAAAATTCAGTTTCGGCGGGCGAACTTCATCGGATAATTGCTGCGCGGCAAGCGACGCGGGAAGTGCGGCCGCCAAGAACATCAGCAGCCAGATTTCGATCCATTTCCTCATGTTAACTCCCATTGAAGGAGCTGTCCGCACATACCGGCGCTCGCAGGGATTTCGAATTGGCAAGTATCCTCGACGCAGCGTGCGAGTGTCAAACTTGCGGAATCTCCGTTCTGCGATCCTCGGATCGAACCCCGCATGCCCGAACCCGGCCACCACACGTAATTTCGTTAGACGCGGCAACTGGGAAAATGACTGTGTGGGCGTCCGTCGTGGTGGTAACGAACACGCACCGGTCGTACCCCCGATTCTTGCGGCCGTCGAGGCTGCATCGTAAGCTCAAGCGGGGAAGGCGGAATCGCAAACGGAGGAAAATATGCGGAGCTTAATCGGGTTGCTGATCGTCGCGCTGATCTCGGTTCTGGCTTACAGATTTTACTTCTCGAAGATGGAATCCGCCGGCACGGGAACGCCTGTGCAAACGATCGATGTCGTCGGCGTGAAGAATGATTTAATCGCCATCGCCCAAGCCGAGCGCGCCTACCAGGCCGAGCATGGGTCATATACATCCCTTGATGAACTCAATTCCAGCGGTGCTATGACGATGACCAAGACCAGCCGTGACGGCTATACCTACGACGTGGAAACATCGGCCACCGGCTTCCGAGCGATCGCGCACTGCCCCGCCGCGACGTCGCCGGGCTGCACGAATTGGGCCGTGGACGAAACAATGGAAGTGCAACAAGCGCCTTAGCAGCGTAGCGTACTGAAAGGTCTTATCCCGCGTCTTCGGGTTTGAACCTCAGAAGCCTGCAACCCCAGATCGTGAACCGGAGCCGTCCGTTAGAACGCACGGCGTTACGGCGCGCGCTTCTGGTCAGCCACCAGCAAGCCCGCTTCTGCGTAGTCCGTTGGGGGCACGTCGATGAATGTTACTTGAATATTTTCGCGCTTGGCGCGGCCATCTTCGATCAGCGCCTGCGTTACGCGCTCCGCCAGTTTTCGTTTCTGCTCGGGTGTCCGGCCGGTCACCCAGGTGATTTGTACGTGAGGCATCGTACCTCCTGAATTGAATATTCCACATTATATCCGTGCGGATCGTATGCGGATGCCCGGGGAAGCACGCCTCGAACACTAACCAATGACGCGACCGGAAGCAGGATGCGCTGTAGATAGTGGCATTGGCGTGCCGCACTGAGGGCAGTGAGTCCATGCCGGGTCGACGGCGCGTCCGCAATGCGGGCACGTGGGCTGGAGCGAAGTGCCGCAGTGCGGACAGAACGTGAATCCTGATTTAACCAGCGTAGCGCAACCCGGGCAAGCTTTCGGCATGGGGTCGCGCAGGATGAAATAGAGAATAATTCCGATGCAGTCCGGAATGAACAGCGCGAGCAGCGTCCACATCACGTAGCGCATTCCGCGACGCTTCGCATCCGCATGGACATATCCGACCAGCAATATGAATCCAGCGAGAAGGAGAAAAAGGCCGTAGACAAACAGAAACTGTCCCCATCGGGGCCATTTCCCCAACTCCGGATCGGTTGGGATAGCAAATTCAAAGAGCAGCGTAGCCAACACTAGATAGATCGTGACGGCGAAAAACCACGCGGTTCGCGGGATGATCCTTAATCCGTCTCCAAAGCGGCTCATGCCATTCTCCTTTCGCGTCGCTGGTGCAACGAGAGCAAAATCGCAGCGGCGGCGCCGGCCAGCCAAACAAGGCCCGTAAAAATTCCGAAGCTGAGCCACGCCTGGGCGAACCGCACATCCAGCATGCTAAGAAGTCCGCCTGTGACGACCCGGAAAATGGGCCAGCTCAAGACCGTCACCACCCAGGCGAAAGCAATCAAGAAAATCATCACGCTGCGATTCCAGCGATCCTCGGCTTGCTGGACGAACCGGACTTCCACGGCTGCCCGCGTACGCTCGAAGAGACTAGGCGATGGCTGGGGTGTTGGCAGGCGCCGCAAACCGGTTGCGATCGCGTGCAATCGTTCGAGCTCGGTGGCGCACGCGGCGCACGTTTGCAAATGATGAGCGAGCTGTTTTTCCTCGGCCGGATCGAGACATCCTGCCGCCATCAGTGGCAGTAGCTCGCAAAATCCACCGTGGTTTCGATAATCGGTCATTGCCATGTTTCTCCCGGATACCGCGCCTCGAGCGAAGTCCGCAATTGTTCGAGCGACCGGCGAAGACGCGATTTCACTGTGGAGAGCGGAGCGCCGAGAACCTGCGCGATTTCTTCCAGCTTCATTTCTTCCTCAAATCGCAATGTAAGAACTTCACGATAGATCACCGGCAAGTCAGCGAGCGCGCCGGAGAGCCTCCCGAACCGCTGGCCTTCAATAGCGCGTTCGAGCGGCGCTTTCTCGGGCGATTGCAAGTTCGCGCCTCGCGTTTGGTCTGGAGCGAATGAGGAAGCGGGTTCGTCGAGACTTGCCGGCCGGATGCGGCGCAGGTAATCGATCGCAAGATTACGCGCAAGAGTGAAAAGCCAGGCGTCGAAATTGCGGCTGGTATCGAAAGCCCGAATTTTCTCGGCTACCCGCAGCCAGGTCTGCTGAAAAAGATCTTCGGCTTCGGCAGGATCGTGGACCAGGCGAAGCAAGTAGCGGTAAAGGCGGTTCTGGTATTGCGCGATCAGCGCTGAGAGCGCACCAAGATCGCCGCGTCGAAGCTGCATCACCTCGGCTGCGGGCCCCACCCGTCCCTCCCACTCGAGTTCCGCGCTGCCTATCATATTCGTACTACGAACGAGACTCACGAAAAGACTCATTTTGCATTGAGCTAAGTGCTTGGGCCTTCGCCCACTACCTCGAAGAAATCAGGAAAATTCGAAACGATGCAAGGCACTTCGATCGAGAGGGTATCGCCCCCGAAGACATGGAGAAGCTCCGATCGATGGTCGCGTTGTCGTATTTTCTCCACAGCTCCGATCGCTTGCGTCGCGCCGGACTGCGCGTTAACTTGGCCGTTTGGAGATTCGAAAGTGAAAACCGGTTGTCGACGACCAGGTGACGCGCGCCGTCCGCACACAACGCGAGCCGCAAAATCGGTGCTCGCAACTCGGCATGACGAGCTGCGA
>JANWJR010000135.1 GCA_025451835.1 Candidatus Acidiferrales bacterium
CCGGCTTGCGCGCTCTGGTTGCCGCGCTGAAAGACGACGCCACGCTCACCGTCATCGCGCCGTCCCACGAGCGCAGCGCCTCCGCGCAATCGCTCACGCTGCGCCAGCCGATTTACTGCGACGAGATTGCCGAGCGGGAATACTCGATCGAAGGCACGCCGGCCGATGCGATGATCCTGGCGTTCCACACGCTGCTCGACCACAAGCCCGACCTGGTCATTTCCGGGATCAACCGCGGGGGCAACATGGGCGAAAACGTCTACTATTCCGGCACCGTTGGGGCCGCGATGGAAGCGGCTATCAACCACGTTCCGGCCATCGCCATTTCCGTCGCTTATCGCGGCAAGGAAATCGATTTCGTGCCGGCCGCGCGATTCGCTCGCGCGATCGCTCCGCTGGTCATCAAGGAAGGATTGCCGGAGGGAGTGCTTCTCAATATCAACGTGCCGCAAACCTGGGATGGCGCCGTTCGTTTCACGCGTCAATCATCAAAAATTACACGCAACCTACTTCAGCCCGGCACCGACCCGCGCGGCCGCAAGTATTTTTGGCTGCACGAGCAGCAGCTCAACAACGGCATCGAGCCGGATACCGATCACGCCGCGATCCGCGACGGCGCAGTTTCCATCACGCCGCTCAAGCTCGACCACACCCACATGCCGTCTCTCAACCATCTGTCGCACTGGGCTAAAGCTCTCGAAGAAGCCGTCGCTACCGTGCAAAAGTGACCCGGCGCGTTTTTCGCACGCCGGCTACATTCGCATTGATCCAACGCATTGATCCAAAAAAAGGCCACTCCCGTTGTGAGAGTGGCCCCGATCGGTTTTAATTCATGTCAGAAAGCTGCGCTGCCGTTTAGGCCAACAGGCGGCGTTTGCCCGTCAACATCAGCCCCGCAAGGCCGATGCCGAGGAGCATCAAACTCGAAGGCTCGGGCACTTGGGTCATGAATTCCTGCCCGTACTTGCCGGTTGGCGTGAGAACGATCCAGCCCTGTCCGGTGAACCCGCCGTATACCGCGTTCTGCGCATCCGTCAACAGAGTGGAAGCGCTGCCCGCACCATACGGATCGACGCCGCCCGAGAGGCTCCAGATCGCCCACTGATATTCGGCCTTGGTGGTTTGATCGGTAGCTGAATTCATCTGGTCGATCAACCAGGCGAACTCCTCATAGGTATTCTGGTTTCCTTGCAGCGTTGAACTGAAGTCGGCCGAGCCGCCAAGGTCCGTCACCGCGGCCTGCCAGCTCGTATGGCCGGTAATCTCGTGGCTGAAATCAACGCAAAAGAATTCGGCGTTCTGCCCGTTCAAAGTTCCGCCGTACGGAGGAACTCCGAATCCATTGTTAGCAAACGCGTAGTTGCCGTTGAAATATACCGTCGCATCCACGCCGTCGGCTTTCGCGGAAACCGCAACCAGCAGCAGCATGGGCAGTACCAGAAGCAGTCGTTTCCTCGCGATCACAGAATCCTCCTCAAGCAGAGCGCGGTAGCGGGAACATGCGTCTCTATGGGAGAAGTAAGAGCAACGTGCCTGCCAACCGGAGCCGCTGCAAGTCGCGCCCATCCAACACGAAGTGCGTATGCCGTTGGACGCGACAGGAAAATTCCTTCAGCTTTGCGTCTTCGATTGTGCGGGATTCGAGAATTGTCATGTCTGGAACAGTCGTCGCAAAATGCGAATCGCGCGCCAGGACGCCTTCCAAAAAGTACTATGAGTCCTACAGGCCCGGCCCGCCCAGGTGACTAACGAAGCAAATGACCGCGCGGAGAATTACTGCGTGGAAGAAAATGTATCACAGGCGTCGATGCGGCCGGTGTTCAATCCTTTTTTGAACCATCCAACCCGCTGCGCGGATGTTCCATGCGTGAATTTGTCGGGCATCACGCGGCCCGTGGTCATTTTCTGAATGCGGTCGTCGCCGACGGCCGCCGCGGCGTTCAACCCGGACTCCACGTCGCCTTGCTCTAACAAATTGCGTTGCTCGGTCGTATTTCCCCAAACGCCTGCGTAGCAATCCGCCTGCAGTTCCACGCGTACCGAAATTGCGTTGGCTTGGCCCGGATTGCTTTCTTCCGCAGCCGCCACTTTGGCCTCTGTGCCTAGAATTTTCTGCACGTGGTGGCCGATTTCGTGCGCAATAACGTAGGCCTGCGCGAACTCGCCCGGCGCGCCAAATCGCTGCTTCAATTCGTCGAAAAATCCCAAATCGAGATACACCTTCTCATCGCCGGGGCAGTAAAACGGACCCGTGGCGGATTCCGCCAGCCCGCATGCCGAATCGATGTCGTTGCGGAAAAGGACCAGCTTCGCGTGGTGGTACTGCGGGATTGTTTTTTGCCAGGAATTTTGCACATCGTCGAGTACGAACGAGACGAACTGAACTTCTCTTTGTTCGCCCGGATCTTGCGACGTTCCACTCGAGCGGCCCGTGGTCTGGCTTTGCGATGGAGAAGTATCTATGGAACCGCCGAGAAACGGCGAGAGCAAGTCGCGCTTGAAGATGAAACTCAGCACCAGAAGTATCAGAATGCCGCCGATTCCGATGTGGATGCCGCCGAATCCACCGCCGCCAAACCCGCCACCGCTCGAATTTCGGTCGTCTTCAACGTCGTTGCTCACTCCGCCAGGCGTCCATCGCATTGCATCACCTCGTCAGCCTGGAAAGCGAGTTCCACCCGATCCGGTTAATGCGGCCCGGTTAACCCGCCTTGCGGCTCTTCTTATTGGATTCGCCAGGCTTCGGAACTGTGCGCAACAGCGGCTTTTTCTCGGCAACCGGTTGAGGTTTTTCGCGGAGGCTCTTCTTTAGCGCTTCCATCAGATCGATCACGGGAGCACGCGCCACGCGCGGCGCCACGGCCACGTCCAGTCCCTTAGTCTTCGCTGTAATCATCGTCAACAAACTTTCCTGATAGGTGTCGCGATATTTGTCCGGCTGGAAGGGCGCGGCCAGGCTCTCAATTAGTTGCATTGCCAGCGTTCGCTCCTGCTCCCTCACTTCGGTCTTGTCCGTGCTTCCGAACTCCGCGGCCGGCCGAATTTCGTTGGAATAGAACATCGTATGCAGAGTGAGGCCATTTTTCGTCGCTCGGATGATGGCGATATTTTCGCGGCCATGCATCGTCACCTTGGCAATCGCGGCATGCCCCGATTTCTGCATCGCTTCGAGCAGCAAGTGATAAGCCTTCTCGCCTTCCGGCTCGGGTGCGGCGTAATACGACGCGTCGAAATACAGCGGGTCGATCTCCGCCAGTTTCACGAATTCCAAAATCTCCATCGCGCGAGCCGATTCCGGCTCGGCCTTCTTCAATTCTTCTTCGCTGAACATCACGTACTGGTCTTTGTCGTATTCGTAGCCCTTTTCGACTTCGCTGCGCTCCACCATGCGGTCGCAATGCGGGCAAAAGAGCGGCTGCTTCAGCCGCGTATGGCACACTTTGTGGAGCTGGTTGAAGCTCACCCGCTCCGTGCGAGCCGCAGGCGACAGCCGCACGGGAATGGACACCAGTCCGAACGATATGTACCCCTTCCAACTGGACGCAGGCATAGTCCCTCCTCCGAGGGAAAGTATCCTACGGATTCATCGCCGCTTGCGCAATACGCATCTCGCGGTATGACGCATTTGCCAGCGGCAAACAAAAAGCGAAGAAGAGGCGATGTTTTTTGGGCGTAACCCACGCAGGCGAATGGAATTTGTTGGGGCACGGCATGCCGTGCCCGGCGGAATGCTGTAATATTTTTTGCGCACGCCACGAGGCCACACTAACTAGACACGTTTGCGCCACACCGAGAACTTATCGCGCATAATCCGCGTAAAATACTCGTATGCAGAAGAAGATCTTTTGGGCGACCTTTACCGTCTTGGGCCTGGTGGCCGATGTCGCCTTGCCGCTTTGGTGGGCCCTTGCCGCAACCATCCCCGTTGGCGTTGCGAGTTGGTGGATCGCCTATCGCAGCGACTGGTTTTGAATTAAGCCTTACAGTTCCCAACCAGGCTACAAGAAAACTCTTGATCATTCCGAGCGGAGCGAGGAACTTGCCTTTCACACGATGCCAGCACGAGAAAGGATTTTTACCGTCTAGTTTAGCGCCGATGTGGGGAACGCTTACTTCGCCGTGATGCCGTCGTGAATCCTCGAGTATTCGTCATCCGACACGATGCCACGCGTGACCAATTCATGCGGATCGCGGTAAGGCCGGTTGGCGATGATTTTGCGCGCATCATGGCGCGTAATTCCCGGCAAGCCGGCTAACTCATCTTCGCTTGCGGAATTTATATCCAGGGCATGCCCGCTGCGGTTCCATCCTTCACGAACGCCTTGCGCTGCCGCGGCTGCCTCGTCTGCCGCCGTATGGGCCGCTTTCCCAATCTCTCGCCCGGCCTCTTGTAACGCCGGCTTAGCCCGCTCGGCGGCCTTGGCGGCGTCCTCGCGAGTCTTTTCGTCTCGCTGCTGCTGATCGCGACTGCAACCGGTCGCGCCGAAGGCTATCGCAATAACGCCAGATAAAGCGCAAACCCTTACCAATCGAAGTGACATCTGCTTTCTCCTGAAACCTCGGACCTCATCGGCCGCCGCTCGCCAGACACCCGAAGCTCATCAGTTGCCAATCGTTAACTCACTACTCGCCACTTCTATCTGATGATCGGGAACCCCTTGCGAGTACAACTCTCTACCAGCGCAACATTCCACGGCTCCGTCTGCTTGCACTGGCATCTGGCTCTGCTAGCCTCGGCGCGAAGAGCAACATGACGCAACCGCAAAGTTGCAAGCGGCAAAGCGGAGCAAAAACAGAGCTAACAAGAGGGATTCCTAATCGCACCAGAACTTATTTGAATCGTCCTCAAACTGCTTAGAACAAAGGAGAGATGAAGTCTAATCGCAAAAAAATCAGGGCTCTTGTATCGTCGATTTCAAGCCCTCCCGGACGGCGATCCCGCGGCAAAACTTGCACGGTTTCACCCCAATCATCGGCGGGGCTTCTGATAACATTACAAGATGCCCGAACCTGAATAGCTATGACAGTCGAGCGCGAACAACTCGATGCCGACGTTCTAATCATCGGCGCAGGACCGGGCGGTCTCGCCTGCGCCCTGCACCTCGCGAACCTGATCGAGCAGCATACCCAGGCGAAAAAGGCCCCGGCGCTCTCGGCCGAAAATATTTACGTTCTCGAAAAAGCGCGCGAGGCGGGAGCGCATCAACTTTCCGGCGCGCTCCTCGACGGCCGCGCTCTTCGCGAACTCGTCCCCGATTTCGAGAAGACCGCCCCGCTCGACACGCCGGTCACCAGCGATGCGGCTTACTACCTTACGAAAAAAAGCTCCTGGAAACTTCCGATCACGCCGCCGCCGCTGCAAAACCACGGCAATTACGTCATCTCACTCAGCAAGCTTGTGAAATGGCTCGCCGGCCTGGTCGAAAAAAAAGGCGTGAATCTCTTCACCCAGTTTGCCGGCCAGGAATTGCTGTACGAAAAAAACGGAATTCGCGGCGTGCTCACAGGAGACAAAGGCGTCGACAAGAACGGCAAGCCGAAAGACAACTTCACCCCGGGTTACGAGCTGCGCGCAAAAGTCACGGTTCTTGCGGAAGGTCCGCGCGGCTCGCTCACCAAAGACATGGTCAGCCGCCTACAACTCGACGGGCTCAACCCGCAGGTCTACGGCATCGGCATCAAGGAATTGTGGGACGTGCAGCCCGGTCGGATCGAAACGGGATTCGTGGCCCACACGCTCGGCTGGCCGCTGGCTTCCGATCTTTACGGCGGCGGCTGGATATACGGCATGCGGAATAATCGCGTGTCGCTCGGCATGGTCCTCGCGCTCGAATATCATAATCCGCTGTTCGATCCGCACGAAGCATTTCAGAAATTCAAAACGCATCCCTTCGTGCGGAAAATTCTCGACGGCGGCAAGTTGGTTCGCTACGGCGCAAAGACGGTGCCGTACGGCGGCTGGTATTCCATGCCGAAAAGTTACGTGGACGGCGGCTTGATTATCGGCGATTCGGCCAGCCTTCTAAATTCGCAGCGGCTGAAGGGAATTCATACCGCGATCAAGAGCGGGATGCTGGCCGCCGAAACGATTTACGAAGCGCTTTGCGCCGGCGACACCAGTGCCGCCAAGCTGGCGTCCTATCAAACTAAGCTCGAACAAAGCTGGGTAAAAAAAGAATTATGGAGCGTCCGCAATTTCCATCAGGCGTTTCACGGCGGATTGTGGAAAGGACTGATTCACGCGGGACTGCAATTCGTCAGCGGCGGCCGCGGGCTGATCGATCCGATGCGCGGCAAGGCGGGTTACCAGGAATATACAAACCTGCACCGCGACCGAACGCTCGTGGACCAGTCCACGCGATTCAAGGGCGACGGCAAGCTCACCTTCGACCGCCTCACCGACGTCTACCATTCGGGAACGCGCCACGAGGAAGATCAGCCGTGCCACCTGGTGGTGCTCGACCCGAATATCTGCGGCGACCGCTGCGTGCGTGAATTCGGGAATCCGTGCCAGTATTTTTGTCCGGCTGCCGTCTACGAAATGGTGATGGAGAAGGGCACGCCAAGGCTGAAAATCAACGCGGCGAATTGCGTCCACTGCAAGACGTGCGACGTCGCGGACCCGTATCAGATCATCAACTGGATTCCGCCCGAAGGCGGCGGGGGACCGAACTACGAAGGAATGTAAGATTTCAAATTAGTCGCATCCGGCGCCTTCGCAAGGATTATTCCCTGCACCCGCTCCGCCGCCCGTGAAGACTCTCTTTAGCGTCGCCCAGAATCCACCTCGTTTTTTCAAATTCGAATTCGGCGGGGAAGTTTCCGGTTGGTTCCGCGGACTGGATGGCGCTTCTCCAAGTTTTCGCTCCAGCGCTTGCGCGAATTCAGGCGGTTCGACGTGCCCTGTAAATTGCCAACCGGGCTCGACTCGCGCGGTACGCACCAGCAGCACGATGTCCGCCGTGGGATCGTGTGGAGATTCGGGAGATGATGCCGAGAATGCGAGTGGAGGCATGTGCGCCGCGTCGTCGGGCGACGAGATCCCGGGAGCCTCCGGCGCGACATTTCTGGCCGTTTGCGATACCGGATGAGCCGCGTTGCCGCGTGAAAGGATTTCGCCACGATAGTCGGCAGGCGGAAGCTTCTGGCTTTCCGTCGGAGCCGCTTGTGGCGCCAGCACCGGCGCGGGCGGAGGAGGCGGTTGCGTCACGACAACTTGAGGTGGCGAAGCCGATGCCGCAGCGGTTGTTTGCATGGCGCATTGGCAGCTTCCGGGAGTGCCGACGACCGGCGCGAGTTTGCCGCTGTCCAGAAAAAACTCTCCGTTTTCGGGGACTACCATCTTATCGCCCGAAAACTGCTGCTCGAGAAGGAGAGCGCCACTGGCTGCCCGCACGCACAGCGAATCGTTCAAGTAAAGTCCAATGGTGACGTCACGCGAACCTCCGCCGATATCGAGCGGCGTTGCATTGATCGTGGGCGTGAAAACCCTGAATTGTGTCGAAGGCGGAAGCTGTGCGTGCAAGCGCCCAAAATCCAGCGCCAGCGTGATCGATCCGGCCGATTGGAGGAGCGTGAGTTTTGCTGGACCGCAGATATCGATTTGGCCGCCGCTGAGGAGCGTCATCTGCGCCTGGCCGGAATGAACCGTGACAACGCCGCCATTTGAAACGAAGGCATTTGGCGCAGCGTCTATGCTGCTATTGCTGTTCTGCGCTCCGTTGTCGACCGAAACGTCCGCTCCCGCGACGCGCGCGATCGCGGTGCGTGGCGCGGCCTGCGCCCGGGCGAGCATTGGACACACAAAAATCATCGATGCGATCAAAAGCATGAGCTTCACGCTCAGCGCAGGAAAGACGGCTCGAGCTTTGCACGGAGATGAGGTCTGACAGGGCATCAAGGATTGACTCGGGATCGCCTATACTATACCGCAGTGGACAACCCCAAGACATCGCCCGGCGGCCTTGCGCTGCAAGGCAAGGATGCGTCGCGGGATGTGCAGCCGCCGCAACTTTCGCGCTGGCGGCGAATGCAGATTCCGGTGATCGCATGGGCGGCGTATTGGCTTGTGCGTTTACTGGGACCGACCATGCGCGTGGAAGTGATCGGGGTTCACAACGCAATTCAGTTTCGTGATTCCCGCGAACCTGCGATCGGCGCGTTTTGGCACCGTTCAATTTTCCCCGCGATCTGGATCTGGCGGAATCGCGGCATCGTGGTGCTGAACACCGTGAATTTCGACGGGCAGTGGACGCGCCGCACGATTGAGCGGCTGGGCTTCGGAACCGCGCAGGGCAGTTCGAGCCGCGGCGGGATTGCGGGACTGACGACGATGGCGGAAAAACTCGCGGAAGGGAAGCACGTGGGCTTCACGATCGATGGGCCGCGCGGGCCGCGCTACGTTGCCAAGCCGGGCCCCGTGATTCTCGCGCGACGAACCGGAAAACCGATTTCTGTTTTTCACATCGGCCTTGAGCGCGCGCACACATTCCAGAAATCGTGGGATCTGTTTCAGATTCCTTACCCATTTTCACGCGCGGTGATGTTCATCGCTCCGCCGATTCGTGTTCCGCCCGATGCGGATAGCGAAGTGATAAAAGATAGCCTGACGCAGATGCAGGAAGCGCTTGAACGGGTGCGCGACGCGGCGGAAACGTGGTTTCAATTGAGCGAGCGCGAAAAAGACTGCGTGCGCGATGAGTGGCGCCAGCCTCGATTCGTGCGCAGGCCAGTGGCCGCCGGTTCAAAGGCAGGCTGAACGGACTTCGGCGGCCCACCGTTCTATGCGGGGCGGGCTGGTTTGCGACCGGTTACTATGCGGACGGGCGGGAAGATCCAGAAAATCGGACGTGAAACACGAATGTCCGCGACTCCAAAATCCTTCAGATCACGCGCATATTGACCGGTCTTCTTGAAGTCCATCAATGCGGTGCGGCCGCCTGATTTCAATACACGAGCGATTTCGGCGATGGCTTCGCGGCGTCCTTCACGAGTGGGAACATTGTGGATTGCGAGATTTGCGACGGCAACGTCGAAGGTGGAATCGGGGAACGGCATTTTCCGCATGTCGCCGCCATGCACTTCGACGCGCTGGGTTACGCCTTCGATGCGCGCGTTCGTCAGAGTGGCTTCTTTTGAATTGCTCCCTTGATCGACCTGCGACCACAGATCAATTCCCACAGCCCGGCCTTCCGGCAATCGTTTTGCGGCAGCGATGAGCAAGAGGCCGTGCCCGCAGCCGACGTCGAGAATCGATTCATCGCCGCGGAGGTCAAGCTGATTCAGTAAACGGTCACGTGCGCGAAACTTGCCGTAGTAACTGCTTCCCATCATCAAAAAAGCCTCGATGAACAAGGCAATACCAGCGAAGAACAAGGCGTGGCCAAGACCAAAGGGAGCGAGGGGGATGAGGAACCAACCAGACACGATTAGTGCGGGACCACCGATGAGAAAACCGCGAACGACGCCTGGAGCGTCCAGACCGTAATCCGGTTTTTCTTTCGTCATGAATGCCACGCGGGACTATCCCTCGCCGAGTCTAACGGGCACGTTCATTTTCTTGCCGTCACGGACGATCGTGAGGGTTACCGCTTCTCCCGGCCGGGCACGGTTGAGCAGAAGATTCAGATCCACCTGGCTGGTTACTGCTTTTCCGTCGATCGCGACCAGCACGTCGCCGCCGATCCGCAACTCCTGCAGGCCCAGCAGCACGGATTTATTTCCGCCGCGAATCCCAGCTTGCGCGGCGGGGCCGCCGGAATCAACGCGCTCGATCAGGACCCCCTGCTCAACGGGAAGCTTCAAAGCATCGGCGAGCCCAGGCCACAAAGCGCGGCCTTCGGCGCCGAGGGTTGCGCGGCGGACGCGGCCCTGCGTGATCAAGTCGTTTGCGACGCGGCGCGCGGTGTTGATGGGAATTGCAAAGCCGATGCCGGCTGTGGTTCCGTTCGGCGCGAAGATCGCGCTGTTGACTCCGATCACTTCACCGTGCGAATTCAGCAGCGGGCCGCCCGAATTTCCGCGATTGATCGCTGCATCGGTTTGAATGGCTTCATCAATGAAGGTGTTCTCGCTCGTTTGCACGGTGCGGCCTAAAGAGCTGACCACACCGGTGGTGAGCGTGCTTTGAAATCCGAAAGGATCTCCGATGGCGAGCACGCGTTGCCCGACAAGCAGGTTGCGCGAATCGCCGAGCGGCAGCGGCATGAGCTTGCGCCCGCGGGTATCGATTTGAATCAAGGCGATGTCATTGCGCTGATCAGCGCCGAGGTATTTAGCTTTGTAACGAGACTGATCGCCGAGCGTGACCTCGATGGTCTGGGCGCCCTGGACAACGTGATAATTCGTGAGAATGTGCCCGTCAGTATCGATCAAGAAACCGGAGCCCGCGCCTTCCACCGGGACCGGATTGTAAAAGAAGTCGTATTCGACGGTGCGAGTGACGATGTTCGCGACCGCCGGCGAGGCTTCCCTGTAAATGCGAACATTTTCCGATTCGGTAGCGTCAAGACTCGAATCGCCGCCCGCAGCGGGCAGACGGAGCGCTTTCACTGTTGCCGGGACATGCGTCCCCCAGCGCGAGCCCGCCCAATATGCGCCAAGCCCGATGATTATTCCAATTGCCAGCAGGCGAAGCGATTGCTTTTTTCTGTTCTCGCGCATGGCCGTAGTCCTTGCCGCACAATTCGGTACGCGGGTGCACTTGCAAAAGTTTCGACCGCATCAACCGCTTCTTAGATTCACGAGTGCTTCATCGACCTGACGTTCGGTTTCTTCAAGCGCCACCGAGCAATCAATCACAACGTCGGCCAGGGCGCGCTTCTCGTCGATCGGCATCTGCGCCGCGATGCGCTGTTCGGCTTGCTGCCGCGACATGCCTCGTTCGATCAGCCGTGCGAGCTGCTGTTCCCAGCGGCACCAGCAGACGACGAGTTTATCGAGATGCTGGCGATAGCCGGCTTCGACGATCAGAGCTGCTTCGATGAAAGCGAGATCGGGACCGCCGGGGCGGGCGAGGGCCGCGAACCATTTCTCCGTGATCTCCAGAATTCGCGGATGGAGGATTTGGTTCAAGCGCGCGCGCTTGCTGGCGTCGGCGAAAACGATCGCACCAAGCTTGTCGCGATTGACTGCGCCGCCGGGATCGAGGATTCCGAGGCCGAATTCGCCGAGGACTTCATCGTAAGCCGCTTGTTCGGGTTCGAGAAGCTCGTGACCGAGCGGATCGGCATCGAGCACCAGGCAATCGCGGTCGCGCAACATCGCAGCAACCGTTGATTTACCGGAAGCAATTCCGCCAGTGAGACCGACCTTAAGCATCAAGCGCCATCAGGATTTCCCGGCCGCAGCCACCGGCGCGCTCGATCCGCGCCGCATTCGGGCGGCCTTGACCGTGTTGCTCATGAGCATGGCGATCGTGAGAGGCCCCACGCCACCCGGCACGGGCGTGAACGCGCCTGCGACATTGACGACATCGGGATGAACATCGCCGACGAGAACCGAGCCCTTGGCGCGGAAGGTTTCGAGCTTTTCGGGAAAATTCGCAAAGATGCGCAGCGCGTCCGCGCGATCCGCGATCACGTTCTGACCGACGTCAATCACCGTGGCGCCGGGACGAATAAATTCCGGAGTGACCATCGCGGCGCGGCCCATGGCAGCAACCACTATATCGGCGCGATGCACGACGTCTTTCAATTCGTGCGTCTTCGAGTGGCAGATCGTTACGGTGGCGTTTGCGTGAAGCAGCAGAAGCGCCATGGGCTTTCCGACGATGTCGCTGCGGCCCATCACGGCCGCGTTCGAGCCTTCGATGGGAATGTTGCTGCGGCGAAGAATTTCCATGACCCCTGAAGGGGTGCAAGCCGCGAGGCTTGGCTGACCCGCGACTAATTTTCCGACGTTAATCGGGTGGAAGCCATCAACATCTTTCGCAGGATCGAGGGCATCGAGGATTTTCTTGGAGCTCACTTGATGCGGCAACGGCATTTGGACGAGGATGCCATCAACATCGTCGCGACGATTGAGTTCATCGACGACTGCGAGCAAATCGTCGGTGCTAATCGAAGCAGGCGGTGTGATGAGAAAACTGGCGAGGCCGAGTTTCCCGCACGCGGCGATCTTGCTGTTCACGTAAAGTTTGGATGCCGGATTTTCGCCGGCCAGCACCGCTGCCAGACCCGGCTGGATGCCGGCTGCTT
This sequence comes from Candidatus Acidiferrales bacterium, assembly GCA_025451835.1. Taxonomy (GTDB): domain Bacteria; phylum Acidobacteriota; class Terriglobia; order Acidiferrales; family UBA7541; genus Palsa-295. The sequence goes on from JANWJR010000135.1 coordinate 12,198, forward strand.
TTAGCGCCGAGATTTCAGCAGCAAGCTCGGAGTAAATCTGGTCACGGATCGCATTGCCGTTGAGAATGCGCGCGGTCAATTAAGGGCTCCTGGAACGCGCAATGATAGCACACGCGATTTGCCAGCTTCGACGGTACGGTTCGGGACACGCATCCCATTCCATTGTTCGCATGCTTGGAACCTGCTAGGCTCCGCGAGTTGTCGATACGTCCGAGCCGGTGAGGAGGAATCAATGAGGGAAGTGAAACGTTTCGAGGCTCTTTCAGTGATGAAAATCGCGGCAATCGGCTATGCGGTTTTGGGATTGCTTGAGGGGGTGATCTTCAGCATTGTATTCTCGATTGCCCCATTTGCGGCGACCCTTGGTGCACCGAAGCTGCCCAGGTTTTTTGGACTTATGTTCGGCGGCCTTTCGATTATTTTCCTACCGATTTTCTTTGCGGTAGCCGGCGCGATCGGAGGCGGTCTGAGCGCCGCGATTTACAACGTTGCCGCCCGATACATCGGCGGAATACAAGTGGAAGTGGAATAAGGATCGATTAGCGTAATTCCGCCCCGGCGAAATATGTGCGAGCACAAAGCGGTATCCCTCGCCAAGCGAGATTCTTCGCCTGAGCGATCGAAGATGAATTCGGCAAAAATGCCAAGAAAAGAGAAATTTTTCGGCCCGCAAAACGGGCCTCAGAATCGCGTGGCCTGTTCCGGCAGATTCTCAGTAAATGTCGTACTGCTCCCAATGGAGCGTCGGATCAGCTTGGATGATGATGCTTTTTTTGGTCCAGCGCTCGAGCTCTTCGATGAGAGACGACTCGCGCGTCTTGAGAGCCTTTGAAATTTCAGGATGGACGCGCAAGGTGAGACTGCCGGAATCAAGTTCGGGGGCCATTTTGCGCGCTTCGGTCTGGATTTCGTAGCACAGCGTCGGCACGGATTTTACCATGCCGGAGCCAGTGCAATAAGGGCAAGGCTGGCAAAGCGTGCGCTCGAGAGCCTGCTTGGTGCGTTTGCGGGTGATGGCCACGAGGCCGAATTCGTTGAAGCGGAGAACTTTTGACGGAGCGCGATCGGCGCGAAGGGCGTCTTCGAGCGCGGCCATCACTTTTTCGCGATTGCGGCGCTCTTCCATGTCGATGAAGTCGATGACGATGATGCCGCCAAGATCGCGCAAGCGCATCTGGCGGACGATTTCCTTGCAGGCTTCCAGGTTGGTGCGGACGATGGTGTCTTCGAGGCGGTTCGAGCCTTTGCCGACAAATTTTCCGGTGTTGACGTCGATGGCCACAAGCGCCTCGGTGTGATTGATAACAATGTAGCCGCCAGATTTCAGCCAGACTTTCGGACGAAGTCCTTTGTCAATTTCCTGCTGGATGCCGAATTCCTCAAAGACGGGAGTTTCCTTGGTGTAGAGCTTCACGCGATTGACAAGCTGCGGCTGGAAACGGCTGACGAAATCCACGACCTTGGTGTACTCCTCCTCGACATCCACCCAAATGGCCGTGAAATCCGTGGTGAGATAATCGCGGAGGATGCGCTCGACGAGATTAAGATCGCGGTGCAGAAGCGACGGCGCCTTGCGCTGTTCGGAACGCGCCTTGATTTCCGACCAGGTGCGAGTGAGGAATTCGACGTCCGTGCGAACATCTTCCGGAGCGGCGCTGGCAGCGGCCGTGCGGACGATAAAGCCGCCGCCCGCAGCGCCTTTGGCTTCATTGACCAACTGGCGGAGGCGCGCGCGATCTTCGGCGGAAGCAATTTTGCGCGAAACGCCGGTGTGGTCGAGCGTGGGCATGTACACAAGGTAGCGGCCGGGAAGGGCGATGTGGCTGGTGATGCGCGCGCCTTTCTTGCCGAGCGGTTCCTTGGCGATCTGGACGATGATCTCCTGACCCTGCTTCAGCATATCGGCGATGAGCTGGGTGCGGCGAGGCTGCGTGCGGTGATGTCCGCCGGTGTGGCCGTGATGAGGGCCATGTTGGGGGCGGCGGCCTCGGTCATCGCGACGGCCGCGATCGCGTCCCTTGCGCGCGGGATGCTGCATTCGTGAGCGGAAATCGTTCTGGACGCGAGCTTTCCAAGGTTGCGATTGCTGCGCCGGAGGATTTCCGGAATCGCCCGGCTCGCCGCTTTCGGCTTGCGAGGCGTCTGCCATCGCGTCCGCGCCGGCGTCATTCTCGGACGCCGCGAGCGCGTTCTCGGCATCCTCGTGATCCAGAACCGCTTCCGAGTCCGTTTCGGGGCCAGCTTCTACATCCGGAAGGAGTGTTTCGTTTTCGTTTCCGGCCTTTGCAAAATCTTCTTGTTCCGCAACCTCTGCCTCGCCAGACTCCTCGGATTCGGACGCGGCGAACTCACTGGCACGGGCTTCGCGGGCCTGCTCTTCGACCTGGGCCTCGGCGATGTGCTCGGCGACGGAAGATGCTTCCTCGAGGGTCAGTTCGTCGGAAACGGATTCTGTTGGGTCAAATTCGATCCCGTGCGATTCATGCGAGTCACCCGGTTCCTCAATTTCTTGCGACATCGGCAAATCGGGAGCGGCGTAACGCGTTTCCTCGCGCATTTCAACAAACGGAATCGAGGGTTCAAGATGTTCGGGCGGCGCGTCCGATTGGCTGGAATCGCGCGTCTTCCATTTCGCGAGAGATTCTCCCGGCAGAGGTTCGAGACCGCTCGGTGAAGATGCGCGAAAATCACGAGGAGCCGAAGCCGGGCCGACATCCTGGCGATGCGAGTCGTGAACGGGCTGGGACGATGCCGGCGTTTCCGCGACAGGTGGCGTTGCTTCGACTGTCGTTGTTTCGACTGTCGTTGTTTCGATTGGCTGTGCGTTCGCGGTTTCCGAGCCGGCAGAGGGAACATTGTCCTTATATTTCGCGAGCGATTCGCCGGGCAGAATTATGCGGATGTGCCCCTCGGCTGGAGCG
>JANWJR010000136.1 GCA_025451835.1 Candidatus Acidiferrales bacterium
CCGGGAGGCCAGTGGGTCGAAACGCAATGCCGAAGGGTCAAATTCTAATCGGCCCAACAGGGATTAGAAATCGGCGTAAGTTATTAAAAACAAAAGACGGCGAGGCGGTCTAATCGACAAAAAATAGAGGGTTCCAGGCAGCCGATCCAGACCAGCCACAAAGGAAAATCGTGAGCCCGAAATCATCAGAATCCCAGCTTAACTCGGTTCTCATCACGGGAGGCACGGACGGCCTTGGCCGCGCAGCTGCCGAACTTCTCGCCTCTCGCGGATACCGCGTCTTCGCCGGCGGACGCAACGCCGACCGCCGAGCCGCGCTCGATAAATTCGCCCGTGAAAAAAAACTTCCCATCGAAACCCTCGAACTTGACGTTTGCAGCGACGCCTCGGCCAACAGCGCGGTATCCGAAATTGAGCGCCGCGCTGGACCCGTGGACATCCTCATCAACAATGCGGGAATCGCGTTCGGCGCCGTAATGGAAGAAATCACCCTCGACGATCTCCGCAAGCAATTCGAGACGAATTTTTTCGGCGTGGTCCGCGTCACGCAGCGCGTGCTGCCGGAAATGCGCAGTCGCCGCCGCGGCCGCATCATCAACATGAGTTCCGTATCGGGCAAAGTGGCAATGCCAGTCATGGGTCCGTACACGGCCAGCAAGCATGCGCTCGAGGGAATGAGCGACTCGCTGCGGCTCGAACTGTATCCTTTCGGCGTTCACGTCGTGCTCATCGAGCCGGGCTACATTCACACGAACATCAACACGAATGCCGCGGAACTTTCTTCTGCCTACGCGAAGGGAGCCGAGTCCAGCGCCTACAAAGGCGTCTACCAGCGTTTTCTCGGCGCCTGGGAAAAAATACGCAACGCATCCCGGTACATGCCTGAAGATTGCGCGCGCGTGATTCTCCGCGCGGTCGAGGATACTCCTCCGCGGACACGCTACGTTGTCACGCGCCGCGCAAAACAGGCCATATTTTTCAAACGCGTGCTTAGCGATCGCGCATTCGACCGCACATTGCGGAAGCAACTTGACCTCGATTCGTTGCGTGAATCGCTTGGCAAAGGAGACGCCAAATGAATGGCGGGAATTTCGGACGGACTATTTTGCGAGCCCTCGGATTCGCGGCGCTCGCCACGATCCTCTCGGCACCCGCATTTTCGCAGGAGCAAGCCACTTCCACGCAAACCGCGCCCGACGCTGACCGCAGCGAGGCAGGCGTATTGAAGGTGGAACGCGATTGGCTCGCCGCCCTGCAGCATAACAATGCCAAGACTTTACAGCGTATCCTGGCGGCGGAATGGGTGGACAACAGCGCGATCGGCCAGGTGTTTACGCGAGAGAGTTTTTTCGCGCGGCCGGCGCCAAATTCGGCGGTGGGCCTGCCGATGACTCAGAATCTGGCAGGCGTCAGGGTGCGTTTTTACGGAGACGTCGCGATTGCAACCGGGACGGTGGAAAAACAGGCAACTGAGCCGAGGACAGGAAAAATTCACACACAAAACACGATCTTCACGGACGTGTTCATCTGGCGCGACGCGCGCTGGCAAGCCGTTTCGTCACAGGAAACTTTCGTTCCCGGCGCTCTGGAATGACCCTGCACCGCCGCGGAACGCGCCCATGCCTTCTGCTGGCGCGAGCGAACCTGCAAAAGATTTCCTGATGGGATGCGGAGAAGAACGACGATCTTTTGAAGTTCCGATTCTCTCAAAGCGCCGATAAATCGAACGTTCAGGGATTGGAGACTTGGATCGAGAGGCTCACCTGCCGCAAGGGAACGTATTGTTCTTCCCACGCCTTATGCACCGCGCTCTCAGCGTAAGCGTCGGCGGCGGCCCGGTCCTTGAATTCGATCACGAACGCGGCGTTGAAATCGCGTGGCTGCAAGCGCTCGGCTTTGAGCCAGATGTTTTTCACGCCGGGAGTTTTCGCGGCAATTTCTTTCACGCCTTCGATTGCTTTCTGCTTGTCGGCGTCGGAGACACCGGGATTCCATTTGATCATCACCAGATGAATGATCGTCTTCGGCTGCCCGAAGCGGTTCTGCCCCGCCACGTAGCCCGCCGCGAGAAGCACGACAGCGAGCGCAGCAACGGCAAAAAATTTCGTGAATTTCGAGAAATGGATCTGCATGATGCCTCCCCGGCCGCGGACGATTGCGCCCAAGAGTGTATGCAATCCGCCGCTGGTGCTGCAACTCCTACAAAATCGGCGCGTCGGGTGGCCGGCGCAGCGGCTTGCGCCCCGATTTCGGGCGCAGTTCCTAATTGTTTGTTGACCCACAGGATTGGGCTTCTGTACGATGCGGAAACACGATCCAGTCATCCGAGAGCGCTCGGCCAAATTCGAGGGAGGGCAGCATGTTCTGTTCGAAGTGTGGTGCGGCAGTGCCTGAAGGCGCTGCATTCTGCAACGCGTGCGGCCAGCCCGTAACAGGAGGCTCGGCGCCAACGCCTGTGCCTTCCGGCCCGTCATCTTCCGAGTTGCCGTCTGTGTGGCAAACGCGCGGCGTGCAGCCGCCCGCGCATTTTGCGGGGTTCTGGCTTCGTTTGGTCGCTTACATTATCGATTGGGCGATCCTCGGCTTCGTGACTGGAATTCTGATCATTCTCCCGCTGATGGGCAACACGCTTCGAGCCCTGGCGACTTCCGGCAAAAGCCCATTCGAATTTTACATGCAGATGAATTCGCAGATTGTTGCGGTCCGGCTTCTCGTCCTGATGGCCGGATGGCTTTATTTCGCATTGCTTGAGAGTTCGCCATGGCAGGCGACTCTTGGCAAGAAGGCCCTGGGCCTGCTTGTCACGGACCTGGCGGGCCGCCGAGTGAGTTTTGCGCGCGCTTCGGGACGCTATTTTGGCAAGATCGTCTCCGCGATCATTCTCTTCATCGGATTTCTAATGGCGGGCTTCACGGAGAAGAAACAGGCGCTGCACGACATTCTTGCAGGCTGCCTGGTCATTCGAAAACTGTAAGGCCACGGGCGGAAGTGCGGTTGCCAAGCGAGGGCGAAAATGTACTGTACGAAATGCGGAGCGATGGTCAATGAAAGTGCGACATTTTGCACCGCGTGCGGCCAGTCCGTAACCGCAGGCCCGGGCGTCGCGACGCCGACGTCTGTTCCGGTGCCAGCATCGATAGGCGCTAGTCCCTATGCGCAGGCGCCCGCGGCCGTCACGATCCCGCCGTCGTATCCTGCCGCAGCGATGCCCGTGCGCTCGCCCTACGCGGGTTTCTGGCTGCGTGTGGTGGCCTATTTGATCGACATGCTGATTCTCACTGCTGCGTTCGGCGTGTTGTTTCTTATCGCGCTGGCATTTGTAGGGATCGGATTTTTCCAGACGGCGTTCCGGAACGCAGAAAACCCCCAAGATTTGCTTGTTCCAGCCGTGATCGCGGCCATCGTGATTCTGTCCGTTGTTTCGACGGCGGCTTCCTGGCTTTATTACGCGTGGATGGAGAGTTCCACGCATCAGGGAACGCTAGGCAAGCTGGCGCTCGGATTGTACGTCACCGACATGCAGGGGCGGCGAATCAGTTTCGGCCGCGCCTCGGGAAGGTTCTTTGCAAAGATTATTACGGGCCTGATTCCACTCGGCATCGGCTACATTCTGGCAGGCATCACGCAGAAGAAGCAGGCGCTGCACGATATGATCGCGAGCTGCCTGGTGCTGATCCGATCCTAGCGGATCCCAGTAAAGGGCCGCCCAACAACGTCGAACAAAGGTTTCAAATTGTGGCTCTTCCGTGTATAGTGCGCGCGGCACTTTATCGCGGATGACGCAGCCCACTACCAAACCCAAGCGCTGGCTGTTAGCCGTGGACCCTCGCGTCTACCACTGGGACACCCTCTTCGTGAAGGGCAAGGAAATGTGGCGGCACGCCGGGAGCAAACCGGACGCCCTGCGGCAGCTCAAGCAAGTTCACAAGGGCGATCGAGCGCTTCTCTATCACGGCAAGCCCGAGCACGCCCTGTACGCGCTCGCTGAAGTGAGCCGCGACCCGTATCCCGACCCGCATGACGCCGATGCGAAGAAGTTCGTCATGGACTTGCGTGCGATCGAACGTTTGCCGCGGCAGGTGGCGCTCCTCGAGTTGCGCGATAATCGCCTGCTGCGCAAGATCAAATTCCTTAAGAACACACGCCTCACGATTTGTCCGCTCACCGAAGAAGAGTATTCGGAGATTCTTCGCATGGCTGGAATCGTAGCGGCGCCAGGAATCCCCCTTCCGTAGTCCCGAAGCACGGCCCGGCAACCGCGCGCAAAAAACCTGCCTTCGCGCATCACGAGCCGAATTAAGATAGCCATGCCTTTCCTTAATTGATTGAGCGTTTGGCGCCATGAACCTAGCCCCGGGGTGGAGGATTCCATGCAATCATCGTTCCGTCTTCTTACGGTCGCGAGTTTGGGACTTGTGCTGTCTGCTTCCGCGATAGCGCAGAGGCATCAGAAGAAAAAGATACCAGCATCAACACCCGCCGTGGGCGCGTGGTTACGCGGCGTCACAAATGGAACCACCGCCGTTGTAGACTTGACTTACGCGATCAATGACAAGTCACCTTCGTGGCCCGGCGATAGCGAGCCTTTTCGAGCCGAAGTCGTAGCATCGCCCGAAACAGATGGCTACTTCGCTCGCAGATTCTGCATGCTCGAACACTACGGCACGCATCTCGATGCGCCCGCGCATTTTCCACCGGGAAGCCTGACGGTTGATCAAATCCCGTTGGAACGATTCTTCGGACCCGCTGTGGTGATCGATGTCCGCAGGGACGTGATGCAGGATCCCGATTATCGGTTGACGCTAGCGCGGGTACAGAAATGGGAGGCCGCGCACGGCCGAATTCCTCAAGGCGCCATCGTGCTGATGCGCACCGGATGGTCGTCGCGCTGGCCGAACGAGGTACTGTACCGCAGCATGGACGATAACGGCGTGATGCACTTCCCGGGATTTTCGATGGAGGCCGCGAAATTCATTATCGCGCGCGGGGCCAGTGGACTTGGAATCGATACGCTGAGCGTTGATTACGGTCCTTCGAAAAAGTTCGAGGTACACTCGGTTGATTTGCCGGCGGGCCTGTTCAACCTCGAAAATCTCGCGAACCTCGATCGATTGCCTGAATCCGGCGCATTTCTGATTATCGCGCCGATCAAGCTGCAAGGCGGATCAGGTGGGCCCGTGCGTGTGTTCGCATTGATGCCTCCAGGATAGGGACGAATGAACGCGGAACGAAGCGCTCCAGCAAGGACAACAGCGGCGGTGCGGATTCTGACCGGCGTGATATTTCTTTTCTTCGGCGAGTATAAGGTCGCGGACCGTGCCTTCGCGTATGGCGGATTCGAGGGATGGATTCGCGGTTTTCTCACTCAAGGCATGACGGTTGGATTCTTCAGGCCGGTTCTCGTGAACGTGGCGCTCGTTCATCCCGTGTTTTGCGCGCGTCTCGTGGGCTGGGGTGAACTGGCAATTGGGGTGAGCTTGGTGCTGGGGCTTTTCGTTCGCGCTGCAGCAATCGGCGGGGCGGTAGAAATGATTTTGCTCGCGCTCGCGACGTGGTTCGGACCCGGGCACGGCGCTCCGCTATGGCGCTATTTCGGCGCAAACCTCGACCACATCCCATTGTTGTTTCTGTTCGCGATATTTTACGCGACTCAAGCAGGCAACGTTTGGGGGCTTGACGGAATGCGCCGGACTCGCTCTGCCACCCGGCGGGCGTCCTCGTAATGTCTTCGGGACTCACGCGGTTCGGCGGCAACTGAAATCCTGACAGCCACACAGCAAGCCCGTCAATTGGATGTGCTAACTTTCTGGCCGGAAAAATGCCTGAGTTGCCTGAAGTCGAGACTGTCGCGCGGGGTTTGCAACGCGTGTTGCCGGGAAGGCGCATCGTGGAAGTGCGGCTCGGCAAGACCGATTTCATTGTCGATCCGGCGGCGCTCGAAACACACTTGCCGGGCAGCAGGATCGCGGCGGTGAGGCGTTACGGCAAATTCCTGCTTGTGGATCTGGAACGCGAGAACGGCGGCACACCGGCGTTCTCGCTGCTTATTCATCTGGGAATGACGGGCCAACTGCGGACGTGCGCGCCGGACACTGAGATTGCGCCGCACACGCATGTATTTTTTGCGCTGGATGACGGGCGTGAGCTGCGGTACACCGATATTCGCCGCTTTGGAAAGATGCAACTCCTTCAGAATGGCCAGCGCGAAACGGTTCTGAAGGAGTTCGGGCTCGATCCTCTCGAAGCAAGCGAAGCGGACTTCCGCGCGCAGATTGGTTCGCGGCGCGCGCGGATCAAGGCTGCGCTGCTCGATCAAAGCGTGCTGCGGGGAATCGGCAATATCTATGCGGACGAAAGTCTCTGGCACGCGCGCATTCATCCGATGCGCATCGGTGCGAACTTAGGGCCCGAGGAATGCAGCCGGCTGTATCGAGCGGTGCAGAAAGTCCTGAAGGAAGCAATCCGGCTGCGCGGATCGTCTATTTCCGATTACGTGGATTCAGACGG
>JANWJR010000137.1 GCA_025451835.1 Candidatus Acidiferrales bacterium
CGAATTTTGCAAATGTATCGAAGAAATGATCGTGACCGCTGACGCCTGCGTCGGGAACAAACGAGCGCATCGAAAATGAGTCGACGAGTTCATCGTAGAGATGCTGATCCTGGAAAGCCTTGGATGCAGGCGCCTGGCCATCTTTGCACGCTGGCTTCGATGCGTTTGCCGCATCCGGTGCGGGAGTGCGGGCGAACGCGAGTGTGGCGAGGTCCACGCAGAGCCCGTCTTCCGCGCCGGCGCGAATCCACGATTCCGCGTACACCGCTCCGCTCAGGTGATTGTGCAGATCCCCGCCCTTCGGCATGCGGACGAGGAAGGCGTGAAGATCGAGCGGGTTGGCACGGGCGGATTCGAACGCGCGCTCGGCGCGTCGCTCGTGCGTGCCTCGGTCTTTATCTTGCGATTTTGCTCCGTTTGTCTGTGCGTTACCGAATGGTGCCGCTAAAAATACGAATCCCAGTACCGCGCCGAGCATGATCCAAAGTCTCAGAGGCCGAACTCTTCGCATACTTTCTCCTGTTGCCAATCGACGTCGCGGAACTCTACCACAATCGCTTTGCCATGAATTCGAGGAATGAACCACGACGGCATAGGCTTCATACCAGCCCGGCATGCCTTGACCATATTCGCCTTAGGGACGCGAAAACGAGGAAACCGATCAGAAAAGAAATCGAGATGGCCGCTCCCGCGGTGCGGTCCCATGTGCGGCGAAAGCCGATTGCAATTTGGTGATGCCCCGCGGGTAGGGTCAGCAAGAGTTGACCGGTATCGTCATCGCAATCGCCTGGAACGGTGGCGCCATCCACCGAAATCGTCCACACCGGATAGCAGAACAATCGAATGGCGAGCGTCGCCTCCTCATGCGAATCCACGTGAAAATTCTTACGCTCGGCGGTCCATTTGTCGATGCGGACGAGATCGGAGGGATTCCGCGTGTCGTCTTGTGAAAGGGTCACGGGCGGAACCGGGAGTGCGGTTTGTGGCAAGTTGTATCGGTCTGACCTGAGGGGCTGATATTCGTCGGCGCCCTCGTATCCTCTTCCGGACTCGACAGCGGCGACCAAAGACGGAATGTCTTGAGAGTCCCAAGGCGCGTCACGCGCGATGCTGACACCGATGAGGGTGATTAAGGCAACCACGGCCAGCCACGAGATACGCTGCTTTCGCACCGGAAATGGGACAGCTGCCGCCACAAAAAACGCGAACACCAGCCCGAGAGGACCCAGCCAACGCCACGGAAACTGCACGAATCGCATCTCCGGAAGATGAAGCCACAAGATTGCACTCGGAGAAAACATCAACAGCGTGGACGCGGCAGCGAGCGCGAGGAACATCCACCAGGCGGCGCCGAATTCGCGCCGCCGCCGCGCGACAAAAACTGCGGCGATCCATACGATCAGCATCATGCACGCCGCCACACATGAGACTTTCCAGTTGAACAAAAGGAAGTCAGGAGCGTTCGTGTGCGTGAAGATGAAATTGTGTTCGAGACTGTACTCGGCGGAAAACGCATCGCCGATTTGGACCCACCGCTGCTCCCATGCGGCGGGCAACATGTAAAAGGCCGCGAGGCCGAAGCCCGTCACCATGCAGACGCTTCCGAGGGCAAGCGGCCGCAAACTCCGCCGCAAGATACAGCCGGCGACGAGCAGCAGCGCGAGGGAATACGTGGCAATCACAGCCGCGGGCGCGTTCGCGAGCCAGATCGCCGCGAACACCAGCGCGAGCTTGAGCGCTTCGCGCGAAGCGCCACGAGCCACCTGGATTGCCGCCAATACGAGAAGTGGGAATAGCGCGCTCGCCAGCAGTTCGGCGAAAGCGCTGCGGTAGTAAACGACTACGAGATGATAGGGGTTGATTGCGAAGAAGACAGCGGCAGCGGCCGCCTCCGTGCCGGAGAGCCATTCTTTCGCCAGCAACCACGCAGACATTCCGGCAAGCATGAGAGTCAGCCACACGTAAGCGGCGGGGACGGCGGTCCACGGAAGGATTGCTCCCAGGGAGGCGCCGATGATCCATGACGCCGGCGGATAAAAGATAAAGCGCGGCTCACCGAAACCCCAATTGGCCCACTCAGCCCAGCGAGGGAAGGAGATGCCTTCATGCCATTGGCGGAAAACGTCCATCCACGATGCCAGATGAAACAGAAAATCATGGCCGGAAGCGCTGCCGAGAAAAAGCATGGGTGCGATAACAGCAGTAGCCGCTACGAGCACGAGAACGAAAGCCGTTCGGCAGCCGGGCTGATAGTCGGTTGCAGAATATTCTGGTGTTTCTTGTGGCGTCTGCGCTGCGTGAATCGCGAATCTCCCGGAACGAATCCGACGAGGATACATAAACACGCCATTGCTTCGCTATAGCGTCCTTTGCCCTAGTGCCACAGGCAAAGGAAGTGAACCGACGCGGCTTGCCAATCAACCCGCGCAGCGGCTACAGTGCTTTGCGGTTTGCGAAAACGATTCGCGCGCAATCGCAATAGCGTCACATGCGAGCGAGTACGCGGAATATGAGGCTAAGGGGCCAGGAATGACCGACGAAGAGGAGCGACTGCAGGCAAGCGCAGGACGGAGCGTTCACTGGAAACGATGGGGACCATATCTCTCCGAACGCCAGTGGGGAACGGTTCGCGAAGATTACAGCCCTGACGGAGATGCGTGGCGCTATTTTCCGCACGACCACGCGCGATCGCGCGCGTACCGCTGGGGCGAAGACGGGATCGGCGGTTTTTGCGACCGCCATCAACATATCTGTTTCGCGCTAGTGTTGTGGAACGAAAAGGACTCGATCCTCAAGGAGCGATTGTTTGGTCTGACGAACCAGGAAGGAAACCACGGCGAGGACGTGAAAGAGTATTACTACTATCTCGACGCGACACCGACGAGCTCGTACCTGAAATACCTCTACAAGTATCCGCAGACGCGCTATCCCTACGAGCAACTCGTCGAGGAAAACAAGAAGCGCACGCGGTCCGACACCGAGTACGAGCTGGTAGACACAGGCATTTTCAAAGAGAGCCGCTATTTCGACGTTTTCGTCGAATATGCGAAGGCGTCCGCGGAAGACATCCTCGTACAAATCACGGCCTGGAACCGCGGGCCGGAAGAAGCGCGCCTTCATTTGCTGCCAACGCTGTGGTTTCGGAACCGCTGGTCCTGGGGAGACGCGATAGAAGTGCCTCACGTGGTGCGCAGCGAAGGACCCGCGGGAACGTCGCTCTTCGAGCTGACCGAATTTCATTACGGCGAGCGCTGGCTGCTTGCGGCAGGCGCGCCCGAGATGCTATTCACCGAGAACGACACTAACATGGAGCGGCTATTCAAGGAAAAAAGCCGTACGCCGTACGTGAAGGATGCATTTCACCGCTACATTGTCGGGGGAGAAAGCGGCGCCGTGAATCCAGCAATGAAGGGCACAAAAGCCGCGGCGCATTACGAGGCTGAGATCCAACCGGGAAAGAGCTGGACCATTCGCCTGAGACTGATGGAACGCGACCCATCGGAAAGTAAGGCGTCAGCGAGTGAATTCTTCGGGAGAGCGTTCGATTCGATTTTCGCCAGGCGCCAGGCCGAAGCAGACGATTTCTACGCGAAGCGGATCGCTCCGGAGTTGAGCGACGACGCGAAGATGGTGCAGCGCCAGGCGTTCGCTGGGCTTCTGTGGGGCAAGCAGAGTTATCACTACGACGTGCGGCGTTGGCTTGACGGCGATCCCACGCAGCCGCCGCCCGCTCCCCAGCGGCGCGTAGGCCGTAACCACCATTGGATCCATCTCTACAATGCGGACGTGATTTCCATGCCGGACAAGTGGGAGTACCCCTGGTATGCGGCGTGGGACCTGGCATTTCATTGCGTTGCCATGGCGCTGATCGATCCGGACTTCGCGCAGGAGCAGTTGGTGCTGTTTCTGCGCGAGTGGTACATGAATCCCAACGGCCAATTGCCCGCCTACGAATGGAACCTCTCGGACGTGAACCCACCCGTCCATGCGTGGGCTGCATGGCGCGTTTACAAGATCGCCGGGCGTATCAGCGGCAAACCCGACCGCAATTTTCTGGAGAAGGTGTTTCACAAACTCCTTATGAATTTTACATGGTGGGTGAACCGCAAAGACCCGGAGGGAATGAACGTCTTCGAGGGAGGGTTTCTCGGACTCGATAACATCGGCGTGTTCGATAGGTCAAAGTCGCTGGGCCCGGAAAGCTTTATCGAGCAATCGGACGGTACGAGCTGGATGGCCATGTTTTGCCTGGACATGCTGGCCATGGCCATGGAGCTCGCGCACGAAGACCCGGCATATGAGGACGTGGCCAGCAAATTCTTCGAGCATTTCGTTTACATCGCGCAGGCAATGAATGATATCGGCGGAGAGGGAATCGGGCTCTGGGATGAGGAGGACGGTTTCTACTACGACGTGCTGCATTTGAACAAGACTTCCCACATTCCCATGAAAGTTCGCTCGCTGGTTGGTCTGATTCCGTTGTTTGCCGTCGAGACGTTCGAACCGCAAGACCTCGAGCGCTTGCCCAGTTTTCGCAAGCGCATGGAATGGTTTCTCGTGCACCATCCCGACGTGGCCCAACACGTGGACATGAGCCGCCGAACGGAAGAAGGCGTGCGGCTGCTGCTGACGATCGCAAACCGCCAAAAGCTGGAGCGGATATATCGCTACCTTCTCGATGAAAACGAATTTTTGTCTCCTTACGGAATACGCGCACTTTCGAAATACCACAAAGATCATCCGTTCGACGTGCATGTCAACGGCTCGACCTACTCGGTGGATTACGAGCCTGGCGAATCGAACACGGACATGTTCGGAGGAAATTCCAACTGGCGCGGGCCGGTGTGGTTTCCGATGAATTTTCTGCTGATCGAATCGCTGCAGCGCATCCACTATTACTACGGCGATGAATTCAAGGTGGAGTGCCCGGCGCACTCGGGCCAGAAGAAAACGCTGTGGGAAGTGTCGTCTGAGATTTCGCGAAGATTGACGCACATTTTCCTCCGGCTGGACGATCGCCGGGCGGTGTACAGCGATAACGCGCTATTTCAAAACGATCCTCACTGGCGCGACTTGATTCTGTTCTACGAATACTTTCACGGAGAGACCGGCGCAGGCCTTGGGGCAAGCCACCAAACCGGCTGGACGGCGCTCGTCGCCAAGCTTATCGAGCAGAGCGGTGAATAGCACTTTCCCGCACCCGTGAATTTGTCTTGTTAATGTGGGCTCGCGGCACGGCCAAACTTAGCGTTTTATTTCGACCAGTTCGATGAGGACTTTTTGGCCGCCAGGCGCAGGCACCAGGAAGAAATTCACGCGCGTTCCGTCCGCACCGTTTCGCGTGGCTGGGTAAATAGATTCGATTGCGAACCGCGTCCGGAGAATTTCGGCGGCGCGGTCAACGTTTTGGACCAGGAACTCGACCTGCTGGATGCCTTCGCCAAATTTCTCCAAGTATCGTGCGATGGCCGCGCCAGCGGCGGTGTCGCGCGCGGTCAGAATGTCTAGCTGGATTCCGCCAGCGAAGTGCAGCTCAAATTCCAGCGCGTCCTGATCTGGCGGAACGTCAGCGAGTCTCGGCGTTCCGTTGGCAGTTCGGATTTGGTTGAAGGATTCCGGCCGGACGGCAATGCCGACCGTGGCCAGGGGCGCGCCTGTGTCGTTGCGAACGAACAGATTTGCGATATCCGAATCCGCCAGCCATGGGGCAATCCCTGCCATGGCGGCTGCACGTCCCAGATGGAAAATTTCCGTGGCCGCGCGGGCGCGGGCAGCGGGATCGCCGCTAGCCAGCGAGCGTATGAGCGCGTCACTCTTGAAATCAGGCGGCATGCGAGCCTCAACTGAGGAAAAGCATTACTGCGCGGGTGCCGGCGGAGGCACAGCATTTGCGTTCGTCAGCGTGACGTAGGTGGTCTCCCCGGCACGCACGGCAATGGGTTCGTTCCATCTTGGACGCGCGTCGCCTACATCCGCGGATACGTCGAGCGTGCTAAGCCAATAATTTCCTGGCGCGATGCCACGAAGCAAGGCTTGTCCCTGAAGGTTGGTTTGCGTGCTTCCCGCAAGGTATTTGGAGCGAGCCATCTCGAGAATTCGCCGCTCGATTTCCGGCTGGCGCTTCGCTTCGAGCGTTCCCCACTTCGCGCTTGGATCGATGTCCATGAGATCCAAGTCCATCCCGGTCTTGGTTTCAGGATGGTCGCCGATGAAGCGAAGGATGGCCTCCTGGTATTGCTGATCGAGCTTCGCGTACTTCTCGGGATTTTTCGTTTTATCGGACGCCTTGTACTTCGGTTTCGGAAAATTGATGCTCTGATCGCCGGCGTTTCGCTCCATGTACGCCTTGTAGAACTCGGGGACATCCTGTATCTCGGCCGGTGTCAGCGAATGAATGAAGTCCTCGCCGGACAGCCGCACTGTGTGACGTTTTTTCATCCAAGCCTTTAGTTCCTTGGAGACATCCAGTTTGTCGACGAACGCATCCAGGTCCGGCTTGGGATAACTGGCGTCCGCCTCCCGGGAGATTTCATCGAAACTCTTGGTGAGCAAATAGAAAGGAAATCCACGAACCGGCTCTTCCAATCCGGCAGAAGGGGTAACTCGGACCGTGAAATCGACCGATCCGGATTGAGGGACGGCGCGCGGAGAAGCTAAGATAGCCGTTGATAAAAGTAATGCTGCTGGAATTACGAATCGTTTCATGCTGGGTATCCTAGCAGACCGGAGTGCGTGCTGATACGGGGCGGTCCTGATGGTAAACAGCGGGAACCTCTTCGAGAAATAAGCGCACGTGGATCCAGCGGAGTCGCGCGCGATCTAGTAAAGGCGGAAGGTGACTTCAACAGGCACAACGACCGACGCTGGCCTGCCGTCGGGGCCGATTGCCGGTTTAAACCGCCAAGTGCGGACGGCCTCGATTGCCTTCTCGTCGAGGCCCAGACCGAGTCCCTTGGAGACGTGTATGTTTGTGGCGCGACCATCAGGCGTGATGACGGCCATCAGGAGGACAGTTCCCTGATATTTGGCCTTCATGGCCTCATCGGAGTAATCGGGACGCGGGCAATACAAACAAGCTGGATAGCCGTAACCGCCGGTTCCCGCGCTGGGAGTGCCGCCGCCGGTACCGTATTGACTGCCGGGACCAAGTCCGCCGCCTTCGCCGCTTCCAACGCCGCCGCCGTTTCCTGAACCAATGCCGCCTCCGCCGCCGGTGCCGCTCGAATCGTTAATCACCTTAGCAAGTGGATCTCCCCAGTTCTGGGCGTTCGACTCAGGAACCTTCAGTTGCGGCGGTCCCAAAACCGTGGGCGTCACGGCCAATCTCGGATTCACCATGGGTTTGACCATGGGCGGCGTTATTTGCGTCCAATCGAACTTCGGAGCCTTGCCACGGCTTGCCGCCAGAACCGCATGTTCGCCGCCACCTCCGCCGCCTCCGGCTCGTTTCGCAGCGGGTGCCAGTTTCGGCAAATAGGGCGACGTGAGATCGAGCGGTGTTACGTTCACGTTGCTGGCTTTAGTGGTTGGCGGCGACAGAATTTCCGGTAAGAGTGGGACAATCAGGAGAACGATGACCAGGACGTGGAAGGCAATCGAGAGTGCCTGCACGCGGGTGAACTGCGTGTTCTTCGACCAGATTTCCGGCACGTCCACCGGTTTGCTGGTAACTTCCAGTGGCGGAAGCTTCGGAGGAAAGATGGCGTCGTGAATATTCCGCCAAAAGCCGCTAACACCTCCGCCCCAGTCCACAAGTAGATCGGACTGTATTTTACCGCGCGGAGTAGGGCGGAATAGTTCCCTTAGGTTTTCCCGCATCGTTCCGCCGAATTCCGGTGTGGCAAAGGCCGTCGGGCCGCTGCGGAATTTAACGGAACGTTCGTTGAGAAAATCGTGAAGATTCGACAGGAAGGTTTTCAGCCGAGGCTCGCGCAAAGGTGAAGCGTAGCGCCCGATGGGGCGCTGAGGCTGAGTTGCGGTCGTATTTGTGTTTTCGATTCCCGCGCTCATATTTGCCGTCGAAACCCGCCGGACCGCGCGTGCGCAGCTCTACGGATTATTAGACGCTCATCCGCGAAAAAGGATGTCTGGACCGGGCACGGCTGACACGCTACAGGATTCATTGTAACATACAGCGTTCAACTGAAAATTCGAGTTGCACAAGTTGTTTCGACTGGAAAGGGCACTCATTCCCGCTAATGGCCAAATTCACGGACCTGAAGAGCACTCTGAATCTTCCCAAGACCGAGTTTCCCATGAAAGCGCGCTTGCCCGAACGCGAGCCACTTCAACTGGCTGCATGGGAGGAAATGGGACTTTATCGTCGCATTCTGGAATCGCGCGCCGGGTCGCCGCTTTTCGTGCTGCACGATGGGCCTCCTTATCCTACAGGCGAAATCCACCTCGGCACCGGGCTTAACAAGATTGTGAAAGACATGATCGTGAAGTCGAAGACCATGGCCGGTTTTCGTTCGCCCTACATTCCGGGATGGGATTGCCACGGCCTTCCCATCGAGACGAAAGTTGAGAAGGAGCTGGGAGGCAAAACTTCCAAAGTCAGCGCGGCGGAATTTCGCCGGATGTGCCGCGAGTATGCGGCGCGGTACGTCGAGGCCCACAAACGAGATTTCAAGCGCCTGGGAGTTTTGGGCCAATGGAACAAGCCATATCTCACGATGGATCCGAGCTACGAGGCGTGCGTTGCTGATGCGTTCGTCACTTTTCTTGAGAAGGGCTACGTATATCGTGGACTGAAGCCGGTCTATTGGTGCATCTATGACCGTACCGCACTTGCGGAAGCCGAAGTGGAATACGAAGATCACACCAGTCCGTCGATCTGGGTGAAATTTCCGGTCGTGGCCGATGCGAGATCGAGCAGGCTGGGCCGGGACGTGAACGCGCTGATCTGGACGACAACTCCTTGGACGCTGCCAGCCAACCGCGCGCTGGCGTTCCATCCCGAATTTGAATACGTGGTCGCAGATACTTCCGCCGGAAAGTTGCTGCTCGCGAAAGGTCGTCTGCCACAGCTTGCCGGCGAACTCGGCGTTGAAGTTCGCTCGACCGATGGTTCGTGGCCGGGCCGGGAACTGGAAGGCATCCAGTTTCAGCATCCGTTCCTGAAATTTCAAGTGCCCGGCGTACTTGCCGATTACGTGACGCTCGATCAGGGCAGCGGTATCGTGCATACCGCTCCAGGCCACGGCACGGAAGATTTCTACACCGGACAGAAATACGGCCTCGAAGCGTACGCGCCGCAGGACGATGATGGACGCTTCGTCGAAGGCTTGCCCGAGTACAGGGGGAAGACGGTCTTCGAAGCAAACCCGATTGTGATCGAGTTGCTGAAGAAGCGCGGAATGCTGGTGGGCGAACGCAAACTTACGCACAGCTATCCGCATTGCTGGCGCTGCCACAATCCGGTGATCTTCCGGGCGACGGAGCAATGGTTTATCGAACTGGATCACGACAACATGCGGCAGCGAGCGCTCGAGGAAATTACCAAGGTTAAATGGACGCCCGAATGGGGTGAAGAGCGCATCCACAACATGGTCGCCGAGCGGCCCGATTGGTGCATTTCGCGCCAGCGTTTCTGGGGCGTTCCTCTGATTATTTTTTATTGCCAAGCGTGTGGAAAACAGCTCAAGGATTTTCCGGCGCTGCGGAATGTGGTGCGCTGGTTCGAGCGGGAAGGCGCGGACGCGTGGTATACGCATACGGCCGAGGAATTGCTTCCGGCAGGGACGAAATGCTCGTGCGGCGCGTCCAAATGGCGCAAGGAAAAGGACGTGCTCGATGTGTGGTTCGATTCCGGCTCAACGCACCTGGCGGTGTTGAGCGAAAAAGACGGGACCTGGCCCGCCGACGTCTACGCGGAGGGAGCGGATCAGTATCGCGGCTGGTTCCACAGCTCGTTGCTCGTTGCGATGGGCATCAAAGGACGCGCCCCGTATCGCCAGGTGGTGACGCACGGCTGGACGCTCGACGAGAAGGGCGCGCCGATGTCGAAGTCACTCGGCAACGCGATCGGGCCTGGCGAGATTTGCGAGAAGTGGGGCGCGGATTTGCTGCGCGTCTGGGTGGTATCGCAGGATTACACGACGGATGTGCGCCTGTCCGAAGCGATGATGATTCAGCTTGCGGAGGCTTATCGCAAAATCCGCAACACGTTCCGGTTCGCGCTTTCGAACCTTTTTGATTTCGATCCGGCCAGCGCTGCGGTGGCTGATTCGGAATTGTGGGAAATGGACGCATGGATGCTGGCGCGGACGGGGAAGCTGGTTCGTGAGTGCCGCGAGTGGTACGAGAAATTCGAGTTCCATCGCGTGTACCACGCCCTGCACGATTTCTGCGTTGTAGATCTCAGTGCATTTTATTTTGATGTTCTGAAAGACAGGCTGTATACATTCGCTCCGAATTCGCGCGGAAGGCGATCGGCGCAAACGGCCATTCATCGGATCGCCGATGCGCTCGTGCGTCTGATCGCGCCGACACTCGTGTTCACTGGCGAGGAAGTGTGGACACATTTGCCCCGCGCAGCCGGGGACCGGGGGAGCGTCCACATGGCTCTCTTTCCATCGGCGAAGGATCTGGAAGCGGCGTCGGATGGGCAGCACGCAAAAAATTGGGAGCAGTTGCTAACCGTGCGGGAAGAGGTGTTGAAGGCGCTCGAGGCTGCGCGCGGCGCCAAGACAATTTCCGGTGCCCTCGAAGCGCGAGTGGTCATTCGCGCTGGCGGTCCTCTCCTCGATATGCTTAAAAGCTATTGTTCCTCGCTGCCTGCGCTTTTCATCGTCTCGAAAGTGGACGTGCTTCCATTTGGCACCTCCAATGCGTCAAACACTCAAGCGCCGATTCGCGTTGAAGTGTTCCATGCGGACGGAGCCAAATGCGAGCGTTGCTGGAATTATTCCACGCACGTCGGCGAGAGCGCGGAATATCCCATGGTCTGTGATCGCTGCGTCGCAGCGCTTGCGGAAATCGAGCGCGACAGCGCCAGCGCGATCGGGAGCGCAAAATCGTGAACTCGGCAGGGCCGCAATCGAGCTGGAAGTTTCTCGCAGTCCTATCGCTCCTCGTGTTCGTCGTTGACCAGGCCACGAAATTCGCTGTCGACGCGTATACTTCCGCAGGTTCGCTTCGCGTGGTCATTCCGGGTTTGCTGAATCTTGCGCACACCAGCAATCCGGGTGTCGCGTTCAGCTTATTGGCCGATTCCGAGTCGGCGTGGCTCGCGCCGCTGCTGATTGCTTTTTCTGTCGGCGTGATTGCGCTGCTGGTTTGGCTCCTGGTGACCGGCCGCGCCGGCGGCTGGCTGGGGCAGGTGGGCCTTGCGTTGATTCTCGGCGGAGCGCTGGGCAACGTGCTTGATCGGGTGCTTCGCCGCAGCGTCACGGACTTCATCGATTTTCACATTGGCCGCTACCATTGGTACACGTTCAATCTTGCCGATTCGGCGATTGTGATCGGGGCTGCCCTGGTCGTCCTCGAGCTTTTCCGCGATTGGAACCATCCCGCACAGGAGCGCGCGTAGCGCGATGTATCCGCGTCTCGTTCAGGTCGGAGGGATCTCGATTTATACTTACGGCGTTCTGGTCACCGCTGGCGTCCTGCTCGCACTGTGGTTCGCGCGACGGCAGGCCCCGCGTGCCGGACTGAACCCCGACAAGATTTGGAACCTCGGGATTTACAGCGTCCTGATTGCGCTGGTTGCTTCAAAGCTGTGGCTGATCCTTTCGGCGTGGGATTATTACTCCGCGAACCCGCGCGAAATTTTCAGCTTGAGCACGTTTCAATCTGGCGGAACCTTTTATGGCGGCGTTCTGGGCGCCGTCCTGACGATTGCCGTCTACACCTATATTTACGATCTGTCTATCCTTGCGGTGATGGATACGTTTGCCGCAGCCGTTCCTCTGGGCCATAGCATAGGCCGCCTGGGATGCTTTGCGGCCGGCTGCTGCTATGGAAAACCGACCGCACTTTCGTGGGGCGTCACGTTCCGCGATCCCCTGGCGGGACAACTCGCTGGGACGCCTCTCGGAGTTCGCTTGCATCCGACACAGCTCTACGAAGCAGGGGCGGAATTTCTCAATTTTCTTTTTCTGGTGTGGCTCGGAAGGCGGCAGCGATTTAGAGGCCAATTGATCGGCACGTATTTCCTGCTGTACGGTTTCGAGCGCGGCACGATCGAATTCTTTCGGGGCGATCCGGGGCGCACGCTGATGTTTCACGACAGCATTTCGCTGATGCAGATCGTCAGCGTGCTACTGATCCTGGCCGGAACATTTCTCTGGTGGCGAGGATTGCGCGGCAAGACGGCCATTCCACCGGCAACCGCGGCACGGGCTGTGGCGGTTCGATAATGGGAGCTTCCCGCATTGGCAAAAGTTTTCACATCACCGCCTCGATACCGGGATCTGCATTTTCGCGTTTCCGGCGTCGAGGGTGCCACTCCTGCGTTAGCATCTTGCTGTGAGAACTACCGCTGATAACCTGAGTTTCAGGGTGGCCGCCGAGGATGCCGGACTTCGCCTGGACCGGTTTCTCTCCGCCCAACTTCCCGATTTGAGCCGGACCCGGATACAGGGACTGACCGATCAAGGTCGGGTGCTCGTGGACGGCGTCGCCAAGAAACAATCGCATCGTGTCGAGACAGGCGAGACGGTGACCATCGAAGTTCCTCCACCGCCCGTTGCCGGCGTGACCGCAGAAGCAATCCCGCTCGAAGTTCTATATGAAGATGAAGATCTCGCGGTCATCAACAAGCCTGCAGGAATCATAGTGCATCCCGGCGCCGGAGCTGACACCGGGACGCTTGTAGCTGCGTTGCTGCATCGTTTCGGCGGGATGACCGGGCTTTCGGCGATTGGCGGTCCTATGCGCCCAGGAATCGTGCATCGGCTAGACAAGGGCACATCCGGCGCGTTGGTGATCGCACGCACAGACGCTGCACATCGGGAGTTCGTCGCCCAATTCCGCGACCGCCGCGTACAGAAGACGTACATCGCATTGCTTCACGGGAAAGTGAAGGGCGAGACAGGAACCATCGACTTGCCGGTGGCGCGCGACCTCCGCCGCCGGACGCGAATGACGGCTCGTCGCCGGGAGGGACGCCCCGCGCGGACGGATTGGCGCGTGCGCCTGCGGCTTGATAATTTCACGCTAGTGGAAGCCGACCTGCACACGGGCCGCACGCACCAGATACGAGTCCATTTTTCCGCGCTGGGATGTCCTGTGGTCGGCGACACGCTCTACGGCGCGCCCGCTCAGGAACGGCTGGCATCGGGGCCGCTTCCATCGTTCACGCGAAATTTTCTTCACGCGGCGAAAATCGGTTTTGATCACCCACGCACTGGGAAGAGGCTGGAGATTCGAGCGCCGCTGCCAGAGGATCTGGTTAGCTACCTCGCGGCAGTTGGGGCCGCGACGAAGGCGGAACCCGGCCGCATTGACGCCGCACTGAGAGAGTTCCTATAATTCTTGTGTGGCGCGTTCCCGGATATTAGCCTTTGTCGTCTGGCTGCTTTTTTTTGCGGTTGCGAGCGCGTGCGCACAGCAAACCCTGCCGCGAATCCCGCCACCGCCGCCCGGCGTGACGCCGGGGCAGCAGAAGACCGCTCCTCCGATTCAAGTAACAACCGGCTTCGTGCATCTCGTCGCGACCGTCACCGACCGACGCCATAACTTCATCACCAATCTGGATCAGGGCGACTTCAAAATTCTCGAGGATGGCGTGCCGCAGCAGATTAAGTATTTTGGCCGTGAAACGGATTTGCCGCTGCGCATCGCGCTGCTCCTGGACACGTCCAACAGCATTCGTCAGCGCTTGCAATTCGAGCAGGACGCAGCCATCGATTTCCTCAACAGCGTGATTCGCCGCGGCTTGGACGATCGCGCTTTCTTGATGACCTTCGACAATGAACCCGAAGTGATCCAGGATTACACGGGCGACCTCGACCTGCTGACGAAGGCAATCCGCGACCAGCGTGCGGGAGGCGGTACCGCGTTGAACGACGCCATCTGCATGGCTGCCGACAAGCTGGCAAAAGCTCCTATGCCCAAAGGACCTGGCCCGGAGGTCCGCAGGGTGCTCGTGGTGATCAGCGACGGCGATGACAACTTGAGCGATCACGCCCTGAGCGACGCGATCGAAGCGGCCATTCGCGCCGAGGCGTCCATCTACGCGATCAGCACCAACACTGAATGGCTCACCACGGACACGGATTCGCCGCGCAAGTTTCATATCGAAGCTGGGGATAAGGTGCTCGAACAGTTTGCCGAGCAGAGCGGAGGACGCGTCTTCTATCCGTATCGCGTGGAAGATCTCGCGCAGTCATTCATGGATATCGGCGCCGAATTGCGCAGCCAGTATTTCTTCGCGTACGCGCCGACAAATTCCCAGATGAATGGGCAGTACCACAAAATCGAAGTCGATACCAATCGCAAAGGCCTGGTCGTTCGCACACGCAAGGGTTATTACGCTATTGCGCCCACTGCCGCGACCCCTGTTCCCGCAAGCAAGTGAACGCCGCGGCAAAGTCGCGAATTAGCTCCGGGATCCCAGCGAAAGACAATCTGTAGTTCAATGTCTCGGGGCGTAGTAGCCCCTGCGCGCGAGAACTTTCACGTCCGGCTGATCGACCTTCACCTGAATCTTCCGGAACGTGCCGTCGCGCTTCGTGTTTGTCGGGTAATAGCCAAGCACGTACTGCGAGCGCAGCTCTTCGGAAATTTGGTCGAAGGCTTTTTCAAGCGAGTCTTCGTTCCGAACATCGATTACGCGTCCGCCGGTTTGCTCGGCCATTCTATTGGCCACGCCCCCGCCGTATCCCATGGTTGCACTGCGGTCGCGGATCAGCAGCACATGGATGACGGCATCGGCGCGTTGCGCGGCTTCGATGGCGTCTTGTTCGCTCATCTTGCTGCCGGTATCCTCGGCGTCCGTCAGCAGAATCAGCGCCTTGCGGCCCGCTTCGCTGGCCATCTGATCGTGGCAGGCGAGATAAATCGCATCGTAAAGATCGGTTCCACCGTTGCTGGATGCGATCGTGCCAGGCGTGCCGCCAATGCCGCTGGCGTCCACATTGATCGTGGCGCGGTCGATGGCCTGGTCAAGAACCGAGGTATCCTCGGTGAAGTCAGCGAGAAGATTCACATCCGTGTCGAAGCCGATGACCATCGCTTCGTCCCTCTTCCGCATCACTTCCTTGAGAAAGCGCGCTGCCGCGCTCTTCTCGGCGTCGAGGATGTGGTACATGCTGTAGCTCGTGTCCATCAGCATGCCGAGCGTGATGGGCATGTCCACTTCCTTCGAAAAAAACGCAACCTTCTGATCTTGTCCGTCTTCAGAAATCTTGAAGTCATCTTTCGTCAGGTTGTTGACGATCGCGTGGTGCTTATCGCGAACGGTGGCGAACACATTGACAATGGATACCTGCACTTGCAAGGGGCGTTGCTCTTGCGGCGGAGATTGCTGCTCCTGTTGCCCTTGTACCGCCCTGGGTGATTCATTTGCGGCTGAAGGCGAGCGCATCGGTCCGGCCTGCTGCACGGGATTCGTGGCGGCCCGTGCCGCGGATTTGGTGGCCGGAATCGTGCCGAGAGCGAGTGTCAGAATGCCTGCGGCGATAGTGATTGGTCGCATTGTATAATCTCCGGGAAGTGAAACCAGTCCGATTGTTACGATGCAGCGGACGCGCCGCCGGATGTTCGCTGCTAGTCTATCGCGCGCCGGCAAGGTTCCTGACGGCAAGAGTGATGGCCCCGGAAGAAAGCGAGAAACTCCAATGACGCGATTTTTCCAAGCGCTCGCAGCGACGCTAGTTCTTATCGCGCCCTGTGGTCTCCGCGCGCAGATCAAGCCGCAACAGCCGGCGCGGCCACAAACGACACCGGCGGTTACTGCACCGCCAGAGAGATCAACGCCGCCTCCGCCGACTGCCGCAACGGCGCAAAGGCAAAACCCCGCGCCCATCCGCGTTCGCACCGATCTGGTGCTCGTGCCAGCCACGGTGAAAGACCACAATGGAGAGTTGGTGGGCGATCTCCAGCGCGATGACTTTCGGATATTGTGTGATGGCGTGCAACAGCAAATCCTCCAATTTTCGGCAGACCCGGTTCCCCTATCGGCCGTCGTTATCGTTGACAACGATTTATCGGAAAAAGAGGCCGCTCAGGTGCAGAAAAGTCTACGAGCGGTTGCCGCCGCGTTTGGTCAAAACGACGAAGTGGCGCTGCTGACTTACGACGAATTTCCGCACATTGTATCCAACTTTTCCTTCAACAACGACACGCTCTTCACCCAACTCAAGCGCCTCGAACTCGATTCGCATTCCCAGACGGTGCTCGCGGATCCCACCACGGCCGGTCCCATGATCAACGGCCAACCGCTACCCAACGGGCAAGGCGTGCCGCTGCATGGCTCGGGACGTTATGCGAACAACAACGATATTGATGACGCGCTGTACGCAGGCGCGCAGATGCTGAAAGCCCGCGAACGCGAGCGCCGCAAGATCATTTTTCTGATTACGGATGGAGCCGACTCGCGCCACGATCAGCATGGCGTCGACGAAACTCTGCACGCTCTGCTCGCCGCGGATATTTCCGTGTATGCGATCTCCGTCAGCCATTCCGTTCCGATCGGCAAATCTCTTCTCCAGCACGGAGAGAGCAAAGTCGACAAGTACGCGAGACAAACCGGCGGCGATACTTTCTTCGCATCCAAGGACGCTGATCTCGGGCGATTGTATCCGGAAGTCACCGAGCAGGCGCGGAACCAATACACGCTCGCGTTCTCTCCCAAAGATCTCAATAAGACGCGCGATTATCACACCATCGAAGTGCGCGTGGAGCGTCCGGACCTTAATATTTTCACGCGGCAAGGGTTTTACCAGAGCGCGGTGGGCTCCGCGCGTTAAAAATTGCGATTTTGCTTTTGCGGGTCCGATCGGCAAAAAAGTTTTCCTCTTGACTTCATACATCGCGGCATTTATAGATAAACCAGGCGGGCGAATGATGCGTGAAAACTTTGCGCGGGTTCGCCAGCGGGAGAAAGCTGCACAGTAGTTCATGCGCGTAGCGACTAAGGCTCCGAAGGAGCCGGAGGCAAGAATGAACGGGACCTTCCCGACGCTTGGGAGCGTCCCGTTTTTTATTTTGCCCTGATCGCGTACGTCATTTATCCGTTGGTCCACCGTTCGAACCCGGGCGAATTGGGATCAGTTGCTCGTGAGCGGGGCAAAGCGGCTTGAAGTCGCAATATTTGCAGCCGTAGCCCGCCTTGGGAGCGAATTCGCCCGCGCGAATCGAATCGGCCACTTCGGCAATTCTCTGCTTTGCCTCCGTCAGAGCCTTTGCATCCCGCGTTGCGGCCACGGCTTCGTTGGTGGTCAGGTTGTAGAAGATGAGTCTCGCCGGCTCCAGCTCGAGAATTTCCCGCGCCGCCAGCGCATACGCGCTCAACTGAAGATCTGTCGCCGCGTTCTTCGCATCTTTTGCTTTTCCGGTTTTGTAATCCACGATCTCGACTTCGTTCTTGCTAATCCGGTTCACCTGGTCGATGCGGCCCGTGAGGATCACGTCGTGTTCCAGCGGCAATTCGAATCGCTTCTCCTGGAAAAGGACGTCGGCCGGTGCGGCGCTATAAGTTCGATGGAAGGCTTCGAGCTGTTCGCGGCCGGCCTCGCGATATTCCTCCTCGTGGAATTCGTCGCCGTATCCCGCGGATTGCCATTCACGATCGTAAATCAAGAAAAGTTCTTCGAGCGGCAAGCTCCCGCGCTTGTGAACTTCGCTGACAAATTCCTTGATGGTCGTATGCATCACGCTGCCAAACGTCGCACCGGCGTGGGGTCCGGGACGCAGTCCCCACCCGTATTGAAAGAGGTATCGCATCGGGCAGCGGTCGTATGCGCCGATCGCCGAGGGGCTTAGTTGCAATGGCTCCGGGCGCGGCGGGTGAAACGCCTTGGCCCAGACGGCAACCTGCGAATACGCTCGCGCGTTGTCGCCGGTTCCTGAACCGAGCAGTTGCACGGGATCCGCTGATTCCGGCGCAGGCCCAGCCGCCTCGACGAGAGCAGGCACGGAGACCTTCGGTCCGAATTGGTCAGCATCGAAGGTCTTGATCTTCGGATTCATCAAAAAATCATCGAGGAAGAGAGAAGGTTTTTTACGCTTGTTGATGACGGCGGAGAGCGTCAGATTCTGCCGCGCGCGCGTGAGGGCCACGTAGAAGAGCCGGCGTTCCTCCTGGATTTGAAAATCGCCCGAGGGCTGCTCTTCCTTCATCAGCTCGGGAGGAAATTCAAACACCGGAGCCCGCGGCTTCGAGGGGAAATCGCTTTTCGAAAGCCGCAGGATAAACACGTGGGGAAATTCGAGCCCTTTCGCTGAATGTACGGTCATCAATTGTACGGCATCACCCGGAGGTTCTTCTTCGAGGCAAATGTCTCCGCCCGCTTCGTTGAAATAGTGGATATATTCCAGAAAATCGCGAAGACGCGTGCCTTCGCTCTTCTTCTCCCAATCGCGGACGAATTGCACGAAGCGTTCCAGATAATGGCGGTCGGCCTCATAGGGAAGCGGCGCGACTTCGAGCGATCCGATCAATTCGTTGAGGAGCTCGCTCGCGGACATTTTCCTCGCGCTTTTTCGCAAGCGTTCGAGCATCGAGGCCAGTTCTGCAAGGCGCACTCCCTCGCGCGTGAACGGAGCTTCGTGCCGCGCCGTTACGATCTCATCGGATAACGGCCGGCGGTGATTCTTCGCCGCCCGTTCGGCTAGGCGCACCAGATCGCGCGGTTCGAGACCCCAGTATGGGGCTGCGAGCACGCGCGCGCAGGCGACGTTGTCTCCCGGTTCGCCGATCAGGCGGAGATAGGCGAGCAGGTCTCGCACTAGCGTGCTCGTAAGAATCGAAAGCTTCTTGATGACAAAAGGAATCGACCGCCGCCGAAGCGCTTCCACGAGGTGCGTGCGGTGGGTGTGTTTGCGATAGAGGACTGCCACGCTGCGCCAGGGCGCGCCTGCTTCGTGCAGGCGTTCGACCTCCGAGACGACCCAGCAAGCCTCCTCCTCCGGCGCGCCGAATTCGACGACGCGAACCTTTTCGCCTTCGCGATTCTCCGTGGTCAGCGCCTTCGGCGGCAGCAGCGGCGACCGCTCGTTGTGCGAGATCACTTCCCCGGCCACGCGCAGTATCTTTCGGGTCGAGCGGTAATTCCGCGATAGCGAAACGAGAAATTGCTCCGCGGCGGGACCAAGCCTTGGCTCGCGCACGCCGCAAAATCGTTGCAAGAAAATTGTGAAGCTGCCGAATGACGCGCCTCGGAAGCGGTAGATTGCCTGGTCGTCGTCTCCGACCGCGACGATGTTGCCGCGCTCCCCCGCCAGCAGCCACAACAGTTCGAGCTGCGCGATGTTGGTGTCCTGAAACTCGTCCACCAGGATGTAGCGGAACTGCTCCCGCAGTCGCCGGAGCAATTCGCCCTCGGTGCGGAGCAATTCCACCGCGTGCATGAGTTGCACGCCGAACGTAAAGAGATTGCGTTCGCGCAGCAATCGGTCGCTGACGCGATAGACGCGCGCCAATTCCTCCTGCCGCGCGAGCGCGTCTTCCGCGATCGCCAGAGCGTCCGGTTCGAGCGATTTCCTTCGCGCTTCGTGCTTCCGGCGCAACTCCTTGGCGTAACGGTCGTAGTCGTCGGGCGTCACCAGTTCGTCCTGGCAGCGCGAAAAGAATTTCACGAAATCATTCAGAAACTCGCCGGGGTCTTGCAGTCGCCTGAAGACTTTCAGATCCAGTTCGGCGATATTGCGACGCAGAAGAATCCAGTGATCGATGTCTTCGAGCGCCTGTATCTCGGGATTCGCCGCGCGGAGCACTTTTTCGAGACAGAATTTATGGAAGGTGCTCAGCCACACGCCTTCGGCGCGCTCGCCCATCGCTTTCACGACGCGATACTTCATCTCACCGGCGGCCTTGTCCGTGAACGTGAGGCCAAGAATGTTTTCGCCGGAAAGATCGGGGTCGGCCTCGAGCAGCGTGCGGATGCGCTCCGTGATGACGCGCGTTTTGCCTGTCCCGGCTCCGGCCACCACAAGCAATGGACCATCGCGGTGCGCGACGGCGATGCGCTGTTCAGCGTTCAGCCCGGGAGCGTCTCTCGTAATTGATTTCGGATTCATCGGGCTAGTCGGAAGTCGATAGTATAACAGAAATCATTGTAGGCGAACGTAAGGCGAAGAGCATTCCGAAACCTCTTCGTGGCTCAGAGAATGATGTTCCGCGGGAACTTTGCTCGGTGGTTGAGTAATTTGCTGGGTTCTTCGGCTGCGCTTATACTGTGTTTGCGTCCTGTGTGGGCCCGAAGGAGGATTTTCCATGGAACAACCAGTCATTCTAAATGCCGTGCGCACGCCGATCGGCAAGTTCATGGGCGGCCTTTCGCCGCTTCAGGCGCCGGAGCTTGGCGCAAAGGTAGTTGCGGAAGTGGTACGCCGGGCGGGCATTGACGCAAAGGAAGTGGACGAAATCATCATGGGCAACGTGGTGCAAGCCGGACTCGGACAAAATCCGGCGCGGCAAGCCGGCTTGCGAGGCGGGCTCGACCCTCGCGTGGCCGCGATGACCATCAACAAGGTTTGCGGCTCGGGGCTGAAAGCCGTTGGACTCGCGGCGCAGGCGGTCTCGCTTGGCGAATCGGAAGTCGTGATCGCGGGCGGCATGGAGTCCATGTCGAATACTCCCTATCTTCTGAAGGGCGCGCGAACCGGCTACCGCCAAGGCAACAGCGAAATTTTCGATTCGATGATTACTGATGGCTTATGGGATGTTTACGAAAACTACCACATGGGCCAGACGGCCGAACTCGTGGCCGACAAGTACAAGATTTCGCGCCAGGAGCAGGATCAATTCGCGCTCGAAAGCCATCGCAAGGCCGTCCGCGCGATCAAGTCGTGCTTTTTTGGCGAGCAGATCGTGCCGGTTGAAATTCCAGCGAGGAAGGACGGGCCGGTGATCATCAGCAAGGATGAATCGCCGCGCGAAGACACGTCGCTTGAAGCTCTCGGCAAATTGAAGCCCGCGTTTAAGAAGGACGGCACCGTTACGGCAGGCAATGCGCCCGGAACGAATGACGGCGCCGCGGCGTTGGTCGTAACCAGCGAGAAAAATGCCTCGCGCATGGGTAAGGCGCCGATGGCGCGAATCGTCGCGCAGGCCGTGAGCGGCGTCGAGCCGAAATGGGTAATGATGGCGCCAGTAGAAGCCGTCGAAAAGCTGCTGAAAAAGACGGGATGGGACCGCGACAAGGATGTTGACCTCTACGAATTGAACGAGGCATTCGCCGTTGCGGCGATTGCCGTCACGCGCGAACTGAAGCTCAACCCCGAAAAAGTGAACGTGAATGGCGGAGCCGTCGCGCTGGGCCATCCGATCGGCGCATCTGGGGCGCGCGTGCTCATCACGCTTCTTTTTGAAATGCAGCGCCGCAATTTGAAGCGTGGCATCGCCGCGCTCTGCCTCGGCGGAGGAAACGCGGTCGGTTTAGCCATCGAACGTTACTAGCGGGCGTCGACCGCCAGCACAAATTGCGAAGAGAGATCTCTTATTTCGCCGCCGGCGTTGAAGCGGATTTTTCAACGGCCTGCTGAATCGTTACTAGCTTCCCAATTTCCATCATCTGAGTTACTCTCCGCTTTCATGTTCTGCCCAAATTGCAGAGTCGAATATCGTCCCGGATTCAGCGAGTGCTCCGATTGCCAGGTCGCGCTCGTCGAAACTCTTCCGAACAACGGCGAGGCGCAGGGTCGCGAGGGGAATTCCGCCGATCTGGAGGGTGCCGAAAGGCTTTGGAGTGGCGCTGACCCGCGGGTGCATGCGGCCATCCGCTCCGCGCTTGACGGCGCGGAAATCCCGTACGAGGCAGAAGCGCCCGGCTCGGCGCTGTTTGGAACTCAGACTTGGGCGTCTTTCGAAATTTGGATTCGAAAGATGGACCACGACGCCGCACAGAGGGCCTTGACGGGCATTTTCGGCGACGATACTGGTGAATCCGCGTCCCGCGACGTCTTGCAGCACTCCGATCATCACCTTAATGCGGCTCTATCGGACGACGAAATGGGCGATGACGAACAAGCCGACGGCATTGTCGAAGATTTCGATCCCGAGGATGCAACCGCCGAAGTCTGGTCCGGTGAAGACAAGCACGTGGCGCAGATATTGAAGGATTGCCTGCGCGAAAATGGCATCGGATGCGTGATCCGCGAAAACGACAATGGGTCATCCATCAGTGTTCTTCCATCGTCGGAGACGCGTGCTCGCGAAATCATTCGCGAAGTTGTCGAAAACGCGCCGTCGGAATAAGGGAGCGCCAAGGCACGTTCAATTTTAGGTCCGAAGACCGGGGCTCCAATCGGTGACGGCATGGAAGAACACACGATCAAGACGGTAGGCGTGCTGGGCGCGGGGACGATGGGCAACGGCATCGCGCACCTGTTTGCGCGCTCGGGCTACAACGTGATCTTGCGCGATGTCGAGAAGCGTTTTCTCGATCGAGGGCTCGACACGATCGGGGAAAATCTCGATCGCGAAGTAAAAAAAGGAAAGATCGCGGAGGCCGAGAAGCCTGCGGTGCTTGCGCGTATTCAGCCCTCCACGGACGTGGCCGCACTCGCGACGGCCGATTTCGCCGTCGAAGCGGTGCCGGAACAGCTCGATTTGAAATTGCGGGTGCTGAAGGACGTGGACGCCGTGCTCCGCCCGGGCGTGATTCTCGCGAGCAATACATCTTCGATTTCCATCACGCAGCTCGCCGCGCAAACCAGTCGCCCGGAAGATTTCATCGGCATGCACTTCATGAATCCCGTGCCGGTGATGCAACTCGTGGAAGTGATTCGAGGTCTGGCGACCAGCGACGCGACGTTCCAGGCGACGATGTCGCTCTGCGAAAAGCTCGACAAGAAGCCTGTGGCCGTGAACGACGCGCCGGGATTCGTCTCAAATCGCGTATTGATGCCCCTGATCAACGAAGCGGCGTTCGCGGTGATGGAAGGCGTGGCCACGCCCGAAGCCGTTGACGCCGTAATGAAAATGGGCATGAACCATCCAATGGGCCCGCTCGAACTCGCGGATTTCATCGGATTGGACATCTGCGTAAATATTCTCGAAGTGCTGCAGAAGGGTTTCGGCGACCCGAAATATCGCGCTTGCCCGCTGCTCAGGAAATATGTCGCCGCCGGCTGGCTCGGCCGCAAGTCCGGCCGCGGCTTTTATAAGTATTAGTAGTGAGTGGAGTGCAGGCCGACAAGTCGATACCCGGGGCTCAAATAGTCTTTGCTTTTTGTTCGCCTTATGCTAGACTGCCACTCCAGAATTGAGCGGGATAGCACGGGACACTCTTTGGTACACTCTAGCCGCCTGCATCCCGCAGGATACAAAACGAACGCCCTCTCGAGGTGCTATGACAATGACCGACGAAAAAACAAAAAATCTGGATTTAGCAATTTTGCAAATTGAGAAGGATTTCGGCAAAGGCTCCATCATGCGCCTGGGGAACCGTGATGTTCTGGTCCCGGTTAACGTGATTCCCACCGGCTCGATCTCGATCGACGCGGCTCTGGGAGTTGGCGGGTTTCCGCGCGGCCGCGTGATCGAAGTGTACGGCCCTGAGTCTGGCGGCAAGACGACGCTGACTTTGCACGTCATAGCCGAGGCGCAAAAGCTGGGCGGGCAGGCGGCGTTCATCGATGCCGAGCACGCGCTCGATCCTGTCTACGCGCGCAAGCTCGGAGTTGATGTCGACAACCTATTGGTTTCGCAGCCGGATAACGGCGAGCAGGCGCTCGAAATCGCGCAAGCGCTGATCCGCTCGAACGCCGTGGATATTATCGTTGTGGATTCGGTCGCTGCCCTGGTGCCCAAGGCTGAACTGGAAGGCGACATGGGCGATCCGCAAATGGGGCTGCAGGCGCGGCTGATGTCGCAGGCGCTGCGCAAGCTGACGGCGATTGTTTCGAAGTCGAAGACCTGCCTGATTTTCATCAACCAAATTCGCGAAAAGATCGGGGTGATGTTCGGCAATCCGGAAACGACCACAGGCGGCCGCGCGTTGAAATTCTATTCCTCGATCCGCATCGACATCCGGCGCATTCAAGCAATCAAGGAAGGCGACCGCGTGATCGGCTCGCGCACCCGCGCGAAAGTCGTGAAGAATAAAGTGGCCGCGCCCTTCCGGGAAGCGGAGTTCGACATCATTTACGGGGAAGGGGTTTCGCGTGAGGGCGATCTGCTTGATCTGGGGGTTGCGAAAAACATCCTCGAAAAATCCGGCACCTGGATTTCTTACAAAGGCGAACGCCTCGGCCAGGGCCGCGAAAACGCGCGCCAATTTCTGAAGGAAAACACCGACATTCGCGGGAAAATCGAGCACGACCTGCGCAAAGCCCTCGGGATTGCTACCCCCGGCAGTCTTTCAACGGACGTTGCTTCGAAGAACGGTGATGCCGAAGCGCACAAGCCAGCCGTAATGGCGGCTGCGGCTGCCGCCAAAGGCCGCGTCGGCCGCTAGGTCAGCGGAGTTCGATCCGAAGAATCGCACCTAAACAGCGCGCGGGAAGCGTATGTAGCCCCGTGCTTCAAACCAAGCCACGTCATTTTCCCGCAATCGCAGAAAACGCCCTGTCCGACGGTACAGGATGTCCTATCTGTACTGTTTGCCCCTGCTTAACAGAAACTTAGCCCTCATTTACCATTGCGCCGCACCGTATCAGTTTCTTACACTCATGACCTGGAGCATGTATAAGGAAAACAATCTTTTGCGGCCAACGATTATGCTAAGAAAGCCAGCCATACGAGAAGTTATAGCCCTATTTTGTCTTTTATTTGCGGGTGCCATTGGGATTGCCTCAGGCGCCCGGCCTCCGAGACGCAGTCATCGCCGGCACGCGCGCGGCGTGCCAAGTTACTCCGACCCAACGCAGTACGATCAAACTCAATTCGACGACCCAGTGGTCCGACAGATCGCCGTGAATGCATTGGGGCACGCGAATGGCTCCGTCGTGGCGGTTGATCCGGAAACCGGTCGGATCCTGACGATCGTTAATCAGAAGATGGCATTTTCGGCGGGTTTCGAACCGTGCTCGACTATCAAGCCGGTGATCGCGCTGGCGGGACTCAAAGAAGGTGTCATCACGCGCGATTCCATGATTAAAGTGGGACGCCGCCGCTACGTGGATCTCACCGAGGCAATGGCGCACTCGAACAATGAATTCTTCGCGCAGGTCGGTGCACGGCTTGGTTTCGCGCGAGTTGAGGAGTACGCCAGGCTTCTGGGCCTGGGCAGTCGTGTCGGGTACAACATTCCCGAAGAGCAGCCGGGGGCGCTCCCGCTTGCACCTCCCCTTTTCGGCGGCATTGGGCGTATGTCGAGTTTTGGATCGGGCATTCGCATCACGCCGTTTCAGCTCGCGTCGCTTGCTTCGACTCTCGCAAACGGGGGCACGGAATATTATTTGCAATACCCGCGCACGGTGGCGGAACGTGAAAATTTCACTCCGCGCGTGAGGCAGCAGCTTAACATCGCTCCGCTGCTGCCCGACCTTCGAGAGGGAATGCTAGCCGCGGTTCTCTACGGGACTGCGAAGCAAAGCTATGATCCCGATGGCGAGCAGACGCTGGGAAAAACGGGCACATGCAACGACGAATCGCTTGGCGGGCGTCTCGGCTGGTTCGTATCGTACGCGGACGAAGCTCATCCCCGCATTGTGGTGGTCGTCCTGATTCGCGGCGGAAGTCGTTACGTCAGCGGTCCTCACGCTTCCGAAATTGCAGGCCGAATGTATCGCGAGCTCAGCGTCCGGAATTATTTTGTCGAAGAACCCCGGAATTCGCGGTACGCCGCTTCCGCAGGCGCCTCCCAATAGATTCCGCCATACGATCGCGCCGACCCGAGGTTTTGTCGACCGGCGAGACGTTCGCGCGATGACTTGCTCTTTCGCGGCCTTGCTTCGGTGGGCTATTCTGCGGAAGCCTCAAAAGAGAGCCGGGGCGGCCGGATAATGAAAACTCCTCTCAGGATTGCTTTTTGGGTTGCGTTCTTAACCGCGGCCGCCGCCTGCGTCGGAGCTTCCTACTCCGCACGCCGCTCCGCCGAGGGGCAGATATTCGTGCAAGCCTCGAACGCGCGCCAGGACGCGCGGAAAATTCAAGATCAGCTTGTCCTATTTACTCAAAGAATTGTCCCTGCAAGGCTTCCTTTTCAGTCGCTGCTGCAAAGCTTTGGGATCAGTGCCGGCACGGCCGCGCGCTTGTCCGCTGCGGCGCAGCCCGTATTTGATTTACGTCATCTTCGCGCCGGGAACCGCCTTTCGGTCGGGCGATCGGTCCTCGGGGACCTGCGAGCGGTAAAGTACCAAATCGATGTGGATCGCGTTCTTTTCATCACGCCGAGCGGCAGTGACTTCCATTCCGAGATTCAAACCATTCCATCGCAAATGCAAACGGTGAGCGTGGGCGGCAAGATTCACGGCTCGCTCTTTGAAGGCGTGGTCGATGCGGGAGAAAAACCGGAACTAGCGATCCGGCTAGCGGAGATTTTTGGTTGGGATTTGGATTTTTACACCGATCCGCGACCCGGCGATACGTTCCGCGTCGTCGTCGAAAAGAAAATGCTCGCGAATGGCTCGATGGCATCATACGGGCGCATCCTCGCCGCCCAGTATGACAACAATGGACGCGCGTATCGCGCCGTCCTGTTTCACGATCCGTCCGGCAATCCGGCGTATTACACGCTCGATGGGAAATCGATGAAGAAGGCGTTTCTCCACTCGCCCCTTAAGTTCGCCGCGGTGATCACTTCGCATTTCAGCGAGCATCGCTTCCATCCGATTCTCAAGGAATACCGTCCGCACCTCGGGATCGATTACGCTGCTCCAACCGGAACGCCGGTGCAAACGATCGGGGATGGCCGCGTGACGTTCGCGGGACGAAAAGGCGGTGCGGGGAATCTGGTCGAAATCCAGCACACCAACGGTTACACCACCTATTACATGCACCTCTCACGGATCCTCGTGCACAGCGGCGAGCGAGTGCAACAAGGGCAGCAAATCGGGCTCGTCGGCATGACGGGACTCGCCACCGGCCCACATCTCGATTTCCGGATTCAGCGGCGCGGAGAATTCCTGAATTTCGAGCGGCTGCCTCTGCCGCCGTCCCAACCTGTGGCGAAGCGCGATTGGGATGAATTTGCAGCGGCCCGCGACCACGCGCTCGCGTTCATGCCGCAATTGGCTGCGCCACGGGGCGCAACACTCGCAAAAAACGCCGCCCCCACCGCTGCACGGGCCCTCCCTTAGCAGCAAATGCGCCGAGAGCTAATTTCGTGTCCTACTGAACCTTTAATTCACTGCGTGCACAGAATGTGGCGGAATTAACACGAACATGCAACCCGTAAGTTCGGGCTCGCAATCGAGAACTCCCCGGCGAACAATTTGAGCCGGGCCGGCGTCAGGAAAGGACACTTTGTATTTTGCGACTGCGAGAGCTTTCCCGGCATCCCGGAGTTCATTCGATCCACTGATAAATTTCGAATCAACAACCTTAGAACCCGACCCGAACAACACAAAAAATTCAGCGCTGGCGTGCTTCGCGGTGAGCCGGCCTAACTTTATTGTTCGAAGATCTTGTAGGGCGACCGGATTGGAGCCTTCCCCGCGCATGTACTTGCCCTGAGGTCGTATCGCATCCAAACGTTCCTGGGTTTCCTTCGGAGCTTTGCCCGCCGAAAGGGCCTGTGAATAGGCAACGGCGGCCTCGTGTTTTTTGCCTCGTTTGTCATAGACCTGCCCAAGATGGTCTGCCGTTAATGGGTCAAAGGTCAGAAGCCATGCTGCATTCAGGTATTTTTCCGCAAGGTCATAGTCTCCCAATCGGAAATGAACCCAGCCGAGGGTATCCCAATA
This sequence comes from Candidatus Acidiferrales bacterium, assembly GCA_025451835.1. Taxonomy (GTDB): domain Bacteria; phylum Acidobacteriota; class Terriglobia; order Acidiferrales; family UBA7541; genus Palsa-295. Next base: position 27,961 of record JANWJR010000137.1, read on the forward strand.
AGCTCCCAATTGGGACATTCGTTCGAGGTCCTGGAGAGAGAGTTTATCGAGCGAGATTTTGTTTGTTGCTTCTTCAGTTTCCTTAACAGCGCTTTCTCCATAACGAAGCGCATCATCCATGTCGAGGCTGCTGTCGGCCAGGAAGTATGCCGCGTCATTTAATGTGAGAGCTGAGGGATCGATTTCAGCGGCTCTTTTTAGGGTAGCCACTGCTTTTTCCTTATCCGCCGTGTGACTGTAGGTTTCGCCGAGCTGCAGAAGCAGGCCAGCGTTGTCCGGCTTGCGCTTGAGGGCTGACTCCAATTCGGTTGCTGCCTCGGAATATTCTTTCTGCTCGATGAGGATCGCCGCGATGTTATGCGGCGCATCGCTATCCTGAGGGTCTGCTTTCTCCAGCTCTCTCCATGTTTCAAGAGCATCCTGTTCGCGGTGGAGATATTGCAGAGTTGCAGCCAGGTATTTATAGGTGTACGGCTTGCCGGGATCGAGGACGATACCCTTCTTCATTTCCTCGATGCCCTGATCCACGTCGCCCATCGTCATATGTGCGCTCCCGAGCGAAAACCAGCCGAGCCCAAACTTCGGATCTTTGTTCACCGATTGCTGGAAATCGTCCAACGCGGCTGGCATGTTACGTTGTTGCCACGCCTCGCGTCCTTGTTCGTAAAAGGACTGAGCTTCTGGGTTTGCGGACACTTGTGATGACGCCGAAGCACCGCCGTAAAGCTGTGTGAAGGTGTCCTCGTCATCGGAAATCGCTTTCTGGAACTTGCGGTATGCCTCGATGTTTCCGGCTGCGACTTCGCGCGATTTGATCGCCAGCGTCCGTTCGGCATGCAGTACCCCATTCGAAAAGGAATAAGTGGCTTTGTAATCCGCGAATTTTTCGTGCAGGTCGATCGCGGGAGGCAAATGCGGATCTGCACCGGCGGGCAGCTTCACGATGGCTTCATACGATAGTTGCGAGGGCGAGCCGAGCTTGATGGGTTTTGAGTTCTTGTCTGTGTCGTTGGGAATCGCCGGTAGAAAAATCGGCGGCAATGGCGGCGTGATTTGTTTGTTCGACCAGTCGGAGTATTCTTTTCGCTTGTATGAATATTCGATGTGAAAAGGCGCGTCTGTCGCATCAGGGGAAGTCAACGTAACGTCGCTAACAGTCCCTCCAAATCCGAGATTTGACGAAATCCGTTGCATCACGTCCTTCCATTGAGGCTCCGCTGCCTGCCGGAAAACGGTTCGATACACAATCTCGTCGTCGCCTCGAAGGCTCATCAACATCTTGCTTGTTAGCGTTCCCGTGTCGTCTAGTGTGGCGTCGGCGTGAAACGTTGTGACAGGCTTGAACGGCGGATCCGCAGGCGTTTGGACGAAGCGGGCCGGAGAGTCATCGGGAATCACCAGCGCTTTCTTGTCGCGCAAACTTGGAACCAGATAGCCAAAAGGAGCCACCTCGGCCGTAGTGTCCAAGAAAACAAAGTCTTTGCCATGTGGCAGCGCTGTGATTACGTGATCGAATTGTCCGGGAGAAGGAACATCCGGATCGATGTCATTTCCCGAACTGATAAGCGCCGGGTAGGCTCTCAGGCCCGCTGCCGCAAACAAGGCGACGACAAGCGTATGTTTGTCCTTGCAGTCACCGTAATCATTGCTCAATACCTCGGCGGCGGGATGGGGTTGGTAACGCCCGATTCCCAAGGAAATCCCAATATACCGAAATCTTGTGGAAACGAATTTATAAATGGCCGCGGCTTTTTCAGAGTCGCTTTTTGCACCGGCCGTAAGCTCTTTGGCTTTAGCCTGCACTTCGAGCGTCGGTACGGCTTGCGGCGCAGCGAGGCTGTGGAACCATTGTCCAACTTCATTCCAGCTTTGGAACGTGGTTACCTGTATGGACGGATGCTTGGTCTCGTCCTGCGGGCCGGAGTTTTTGTCTTCGAGGTTGGCAGTCTTCCAGGTGTACAACCGGTATGCAGTCTTTTTTTCAATAGTTGGCTGTACGCTCGAGCTTTTTACGTTGACGTATCGTGCGTCCGGCACGCTGATCTGCAACTCCTCCTGCAGGACGATACCGCTTCGGAGGAAATTGTAAGAGAACCAAAATTGGCCGGGATCGAGCGGCTTTGTTATTTGCGCGTGGTACGAATATTCAAGCGTGTCTCCGATCTCAAGGCCTTTTACGGCAACCTGCTCCTCCTTTAAGTCGCTATAGAATGGTGCTTGGCGCGTGATGTCGGCTGGCATATCCAGGAAGTTTTCGGGAGGCGTCTGCACCACCTTATCGCCGGGCTTGATGACGCGCACGTATCGGATCTCCATCGTGGAAGTTGCCCCAGCGTATGAAAAATTCAGAACCCCGAACGCTTGCAACGCCGACTGCGCTTGAATACGCACTCGCGCCGAGACGTCCACGGTGTAGGTTCCATCGTTTTCAAAAGCGAGGTTGCTCCTGATCGAGTCAAAGACGAATGGCTCTTTCGAGTAATCGGGTGCCTTCGCGTTTGCCTCGGAGATCGTCTGCGCGGAAACGGGGCCAGACGCCGCAGAACAAGCCAGCAGCCACAGGATGATGATCCCATTTATCTTTTTTCCCAACGGCTCTCCATGATCTATAGGAAGGTACGTAATCAGATCGGCATTTTAGCCAAAAGAGTACTGAGTTTATATACGTGGCCGATTATTCGGAGCGAAAACGATACCGGCAGATCTTTCGGCGGGGTTTGGTTCTTGTTGACGGATCCCAGCGGCGGATGCACTCAACGACTTTGCCGTTACGCGCGGACTTCCCAGGTGTCGCCAGCGTGCAATAATTTGCCGAGGTCACCCTTGCCGCGTCTCTCTTGCACTTCGCGAATTTGAGCGGCGATCAGGGTTTCGTAGCACGGCGCTTCGATCGCTCGAAAGACGCCGATCGGGGTCGGGAATCCAGGCAGGGTATGCATGCGCGAGAGTGCGAAGGCGTAGGACGCATTCGGATTTTTCTCGTCGTGTACGAGCAAATCCTTTTCGCTAATGCCATTGCCGAGCGCGACAACTTCGAGTTCGAGGCCGTTCATCCGTATGCCTTTGTCGCGATTCTTGCCGAAGATGAGCGCCTTGCCGTGTTCGAGCTGGACGATATGTTCGCTGCGGGCATCGCGTTCGGTCAGGCCAGCCCACGCACCGTCGTTGAAGATATTGCAGTTTTGCAAAATCTCGGTGTAGGCGGAGCCCTTATGCGCCGCCACTTTCTTCAAGGTTTCTTTCAAGTGCTGCTGGAAGACGTCAACCGAGCGGGCGATGAATGTGGCCTCGGCTCCCAGCGCGAGCGAAAGGGGATTGAACGGGCGGTCGAGCGAACCGTAGGGAGTTGATTTCGCTTTCTTCCCAACTTCGGACGTGGGCGAATACTGGCCTTTGGTCAGGCCGTAGATGCGATTATTGAACATCAGCACCTTCAGCCCGACGTTGCGGCGCAGCATGTGAATCGTGTGGTTTCCGCCGATCGAAAGCGAATCGCCGTCGCCGGTAATCACCCACACGTCAAGGTCAGGCTGAACGAGCTTCACGCCGGTGGCGATGGCAGGCGCGCGGCCGTGAATCGTGTGAAATCCAAAAGTGTTCATGTAATACGGAAAGCGGCTCGAGCACCCGATTCCGGAGATCACCGCGAATTTTTCGCGCGCAATGCCCAGCTCTGCAAACACGGATTGCACCGCGGAGAGGATTGCGTAATCTCCGCAACCAGGGCACCAGCGAATTTCCTGATCGGTTTGAAAGTCCTTTTTCGTGTAAACCGGCAAAGTATCGGTTGCCATGTCTCTCACCTTTGGGCAGAAACCCGCATCGACTAGCCGAGAATTTCCTCGATCTTGTTTTCGATCTCCGACTGCTTGAATGGCTTGCCTTGAATCTTGTTGTAGCCTTGCGCGTCCACCAGATACCTGGCTCGCAGCACCATGACGAGCTGACCCATGTTCATTTCCGGCACGAGAATCTTGTCGTAGCGCTGCAAGACGTCGCCTAGATTTCTGGGCAGCGGGTTCAGATGGCGCAGGTGCACGTGCCCTATGCGCCGGCCCTTGGCGCGCTGCGTGCTCACTGCCGCCGTGATGGGACCGTGCGTCGAACCCCAGGCGACGATCAGCAATTCGCCCGACGGATCACCCGCGGGGACTGCATCGGGAATATCGTCCGCCACCGCCTGCACTTTTGCAGCGCGCAATTGAACCATGTGCTCGTGGTTCAGCGGCTCATAGTTCACGTTACCGGTCACGTCCTTTTTTTCGATTCCGCCGATGCGGTGCTCGAGTCCTTTCGTGCCGGGAATTGCCCACGGCCGCGCGAGAGTTTCCGGATTGCGCTTGTAGGGCTGGAAACCTTCTGGATTGGTTTCAAAATGCACGGGAATCTCGGGCAAGTCGGAGACACTGGGAATGCGCCATGGTTCCGCGCCATTCGCGAGAAACCCGTCGGACAGGATGATCACCGGAACCATATATTTAATCGCGATGCGGCTGGCTTCGAGCGCGATCCAGAAACAGTCGCCGGGCGACGAGGGAGCCAGCACTGGAATCGGCGCCTCGGAATTTCTTCCGAAGAGCGCTTGCAAGAGATCCGCCTGCTCGGTCTTTGTCGGCAGGCCCGTCGAAGGGCCGCCGCGCTGAATGTCGCAGACGACGAGCGGCAGTTCGACCGCCACGGCAAGGCCGAGGGCTTCTGTTTTCAACGCCATGCCGGGGCCGGAGGTTGTGGTGATGCCCAGCGCGCCCGCGTAAGCGGCGCCGATGGCCGACGTAATCGCTGCGATTTCGTCTTCAGCTTGAAATGTCATCACGCCAAAATCTTTGTAGGACGAAAGCTCGTGCAGAATGTCCGAGGCCGGCGTGATCGGATACGAGCCGAGGAACAGCGGGATGCCGGCTTGTTGTGAGGCCGCAACGAAGCCGATCGCCAGCGCCGAATTGCCGCTGATATTGCGATACGTTCCTGGCTTTAATTTTGCCGGCGGGATTTCGTAGGTGATCTGAAAAGCTTCGGTAGCTTCGCAATAGCTGTAGCCGGCTTGCATCGCCAAGTGATTGGCGCGTGCCAGACTTGGCTTGCCCTTGAATTTTTCGTCAAGCCACCGCAGCGTATGATCCATCGAACGGTTGTAAAGCCAGTAGCACATGCCGAGCGCAAAGAAATTCTTACAGCGATCGGAGCTTTTTGCATCGAGGCCGAGTTCCTTGAGCGCAGCGCGAGTCAGCTTGGCGAGTTCGATTTTAAAAACGCGGTAGCCATCGAGCGAATGATCCTCGAGAGGATTCGAGGTCATTTGCGCCTTGCGGAGATCCATTTCCTCGAAGTTATCGAGGTTGACGATCAGGATTCCGTTGGGCTTGAGGTCCGTTAGGTTCATTTTCAGCGCCGCGGGATTCATCGCGATGAGGGCGTCGACGCTGTCGCCGGGCGTGTAAACGTCGCTCGAGGAAAATTGCACCTGGAAGCCGCTGACTCCCGGAAGAGTGCCGGCCGGAGCGCGAATCTCGGCAGGGAAATCCGGAAAGGTCGCCAGGTCGTTGCCATAGAGCGCGACCGTGTTCGTAAACTGGCTGCCGGTGATCTGCATGCCGTCCCCGGAATCGCCGCAGAAGCGGATGACGGCCTTCTCAATCACTTCGGGCTGGCGTTTCAATAGTGAATCAGAGGTTGTCGCCATAATTCCTCAGAAATTCGGGACGCACGAGCCGACGGTTCCCGTATCGCCGTTCCCTGATAAAGATAAGAATACTCCCAATCGCGCTGCCCGACTCAAAAAACCTAGTCCCGAAGATATTGGGGGAAGCGACCAGGTTGGAATTCGGATGGCGGGCACGGACGCAAGATTTAGGGCCGCTCCAGGCCGGGGAACTGAGAAAGCAGGTGGATCGCTGCTGCCGCCAATTTTCATGAAGTCCGGCGGGCAGCAATGGCCTCAAAAATTGTCGATTAGACAAGGTGCCAACCCTTTGTTTCGAGTAAGTTACGGCGGTTTCTAATCCCTGTTGTGCCGATTAGAAAATAGCCGCTGGCGTGCAGTTTTTGTTGTTGCGAACCTTCAGCACTCGGACGTTGCGGTCCTGAGGCGCGTATGTACCGGCCCCGTGTGTTCTTGCCCATGCTCGATCTGGTCTCGCCGCCCATGCCGTGGCGAAGTTATCACACGGCGGGCCAGTTTCAAGCGAGACGCGATGTGGAGGTTCTGGAGGTTAGGGGCTCGATGCTAGAGGCTGGAAGGGAACGGCGAAAAGGCAAGAGGGACGAGGGAAGAGGCAAGAAGGAAAAGGGAGCCAGACGCCCTAGCGCCAAGAGCCAGAAGGCCCCGGAGGTCCCGCGATGTCCGAGAAGAAACGCGGGAACGCAGTTATAGGAGCGCTAGTTCGAGGAAGCGCGCGCCGGGAACGGGATTGAAACGGTAGGGCGGCACGTCCTGGAAGCCGAGCGAGCGATACATCGCCTGGGCCTGCTCCATCTCGGGCAATGTGTCGAGGCGCATTCGACGATAGCCTGCTTGCCGGGCGGCGTCGATTGCAGCCAGGCTGAGGGTTCGTCCAATGCCGCGCCCGCGAAATCCCCGGCGCACGTAGAGGCGCTTCATTTCACAGATCGCGCCTTCGAATTTTCGCAGCGCGACGCAGCCGGCCGGGCTGGCGCTCGGAGCGCGTTGTGGGTCGTCCACAAACGCCAGCAGTAGCCGGCCATCCGGCGGCGCATACTCGCCCGGAAGTTCCGCGACCTCTATGTCGAAATCCTGGAAGGACAAATTCACGGTGAGGCTTGCGGCGTACTCGCGGAAAAGCGCAGACACGTGATGGAGGGCGTCCTTTGAATCGGCAGGTACGATGCGAAGCATGACTCCTCGATTGCCGCAAGCGAGTTGATAATGTGAATTGCTAGTGTGGGAGGAATCGCGGAGGTCGCCAAGGCCCAAAATGGATGCAACCAAATTGGATGGGCTTTTCAATCGACGCACCTAAACAGCAATCATGCCGAGGGCGCCGAAGGACGGGCGGGTGATGTCATGCTAATGTTTTCCGAATGCTATTGATCTTCCGTTGCGCGAATATAGCGAGCCTGGAGAACTGCAATGGCGCTGGACAAGCCCATAGAAGAGATAAACGAAGTGGACCTCACGTCTCTGATAGATGCAGGCACGCCCGAACTGAAGACGTTGGATTACAAGCAGTCGCTACCTGGGAATTCTGACGACGACCGCAAGGAGTTCGTCGCAGATATTTCGTCGTTTGCGAATGCGGCTGGCGGCCATCTGATTTATGGGATGCGTGCGGACGAAGGTGTGCCCGTGGAGCTGTTAGGAGTGGATGCCGAAGGCGACGGAGCGATTCTCCGCTTGGAAAGCTTGATACGAGATGGAATTGATCCTAGGATTACAGGCATCCATTCCACCGCTATCAAGCTAGCTAACTCCCGGACGGCTATTCTCATCCGCGTTCCGAAGAGCTTCTCATCTCCACACATGGTTAGATTTAAGAATACGTCGCGCTTTTACTCTCGTGCCTCCAATGGGAAGTATCAATTGGATGTTCATGAGATTCGGGCGGCGTTTCTCGGCTCCGAGACAACAGCGGAACGCATACGGAATTTCAGGCTCGATCGCGTTTCGCGCATTCGGGCGCGGGAGACTGGGATCCCGTTGCGTGCTGGTCCGTGTACAGCACTCCACATCATCCCGCTTACCGCCTTTGGAGGCAGCGCGATATACGATGTGATCGCGCTAAAGCGGAGTGTCGCCATCAACCAGACTCTGGCACCCTTGTTTCACGATCTTGCGAATCATTCCAGGATTAACTTCGACGGTCTACTAATCGTAGCAAATAACTAGAATCCAGAGGGGTTCTTACAGCTCTACAGAAATGGCATCCTAGAAACGGCAGACGCCACGTTCATTTCGATTGCCGAGAGTTTCGAGACGGGGAAGAAGATTTCCGGTTTGTCGCTTGAGGTATGCCTGTTCAGGTCCATCGGGAGACTACTACCAGTTCTCCAATCGCTTGGAGTTGATCCTCCTCTGCTGCTGATGTTCGCTTTAATTGATGTTCGGGGTCACACAATGTATCCAAGAGATTGCTTCGGTTTTACCCGCGGAGGAGCGCCTTTCGATCAGGAGGTGCTAATGCCTCAGGAAGTACTGATCGACACATATTCCGCAGATTTGCCCTTGGTCATGAAGCCCATTGTCGATGAGATATGGAATGCCGCAGGTTTCGAATGCTCATTTTATTATAAAGATGGCAAATGGATCGGCGAGGAGGTTGCTTCTCAACGCGGCGGCAGACTCTGAGGATACGTTCCGCCAACCGCGAGTATGCCAACACGCGGCAGGGTCGTCGCTCCTGTGAGTCCAGTATTCTAACCAATGCACACTGCAGACGCAGCGAAGTACAGTGTCCCAGCGTACCATTGACTTTCGCTTTTGATTCGCCTTACACTAGGACGCGATCCGGGATGACGATTCGACCTGCGATCTGGGTGACGATCCGACCTGCTGCGACGGTCTGGTCCGGGGTGACGAGCGATGACACTGACGAAGCGGCAGAAAGAAGTGCTGAACTACCTGGTGGGGTTCCTCGACAAGAACGGGTACTCGCCAAGCTTTGAAGAGATCGCTCACGCGCTGAAGCTGACGTCGCTTGCGACAGTACACAAGCATCTCTCGACGCTCGAGAAAAAAGGATTTATCCGGCGCGGGTATAACCAGAGCCGGTCGATTGAAGTGACGCAACTGCCGAAGCCGGTGCGCGAGGAGATTCTCGACCGGCACGTAGTGGAGTTGCCGTTGGCTGGACGGATCGCGGCGGGGCGTCCTTTGGAAGCGGTGGAAGATCGCGAAACAATTTCTCTGGCGGATTTTGCGCGCGGGCAGAACACGTTCGTGCTACAGGTGAAAGGCGAATCGATGCGCGACGATCATATTCTCGATGGCGACTACATCGTGGTCGAGCAGACTCAGGTGGCGAATCCCGGAGAAACCGTGGTCGCGCTGGTGGGCGAGGACGAAGCGACGGTAAAGCGTTTCTATCGCGAGCCGGGAGGAAAAATTCGCTTGCAGCCCGCGAATTCGCAGATGGCGCCAATTGTTGTCCCCTCAGCGGACGTGAAGATACAGGGACGCGTGGTGGGGGTTCTGCGCAAGTACTAGCTTCCTCGGAGTATTTTGAGTGTTGGATGAATGGAAGTCCAATTAGCCTGCGAGATGCGATTGCCTTGAAACTCAGAAGTCCGCTGGGCCCCGCGTAGCACAGCACACATTGCCGTAACTGAACGCCCGCAGATTGGTTCGCTTGCGGAGAGCTTCTAGGGTTCTTCAGAACTGAGCGCTTCGCGTACTTTTCGGAGGAGAACCGAGCGGGTAAACGGCTTTGAGAGCAGTAGAGTGTTCGGATTCAATACTCCTCGCCGGGCAATCACGTCGTCGGTGTAGCCAGACATATAGAGTATGCGTAGATCCGGCGAAAGCTTCTTGAGACGGGTTGCCAGCTTCCGTCCATCCATCTCAGGCATGACAACATCGGTCAAAAGCAGATGAATCTTGCACGCGGGATTCTCGACCAACCGGATTGCTTCCCCGGCTCCGCTGGCTTCCAGCACTTCGTAGCCGCTAGCCTCGAGCAGTTCGCGCACCAACTCTCGTAAGGCTGCCTCATCCTCCACGACCAGTATTGTTTCCCGGCCTTTCGGGAATTCTTCTCCAGGAGGAGCGGGCTCCGCCGAAGCTGAGGCTTTCTCGAAGCGCGGGAAATATATTTTGAAGGTCGTGCCCTGCCCGGGCTCGCTGTACGTCATCAGGTATCCGCCATTCTGTTTGACGATGCCGTAGACGGTCGAAAGGCCCAGCCCGGTACCCTTGCCGGGTTCCTTGGTCGTGAAGAAAGGCTCGAAAACGCGGGCCAGTGTCGTCGCTTCCATCCCCACGCCCGTATCGCTCACGGAAACCATCACATAGTGTCCCACTCGCGCGCCCGGATGCTGGCGCACATATACCTCGTCGACCTCGACGTTGGCCGTTTCGACGATTAGCTTTCCCCCCTGGGGCATCGCGTCGCGGGCATTGACCGCCAAATTTATAAACACTTGTTCGAGTTGCGCCGGATCGGCTTTCACCAGGCCCATGCTGGCGTCCGGACGGAGGACCAGTTCCACATCCTCGCCGATCAATGGACGGAGGAGCATTTCGGTGTTGCGTATCGACGCGTTCATATCCAGGATGCGCGGCTCGATAACCTGTTTGCGGCCGAATGCCAGGAGCTGTCGCGTAAGGTCCGCGGCGCGACCGGCCGAATGCCTAATGGTCTCCGCTCGCTTGAAAAGAGGCTCATTGCCGCTCAGCTGCTCTTGGAGAATTTCAATTTGTCCCAGAATCACGCTGAGGAGATTATTGAAATCATGAGCGATGCCACCCGCGAGCTGTCCGACCGCCTCCATCCTTTGGACCTGGAGAATCTGCTTTTCCAAACTGCGCCGTTCCGTCACGTCTTCAGCGAAAACCTCGAGGCACGGCTTGCGGTCCTCGTCGTTCTCCGCCCAACGGCCACTCATGCGCACGGCGATGATTTTGCCGTCCTTCCGCTTCCATTCTGCTTCGATATCCCTGAACTCTCTGTATGCCCAGTATTCGGCAACTAGCTTCCGTCCAAATTCCGGATCGCGATAAATATCCCCGACGATGTCGTGTTCCATCAGCTCGGCTTCCGACGAGTATCCCAGCATCTTCACCATCGCCGGATTCAAGGCCAGGAATTTCCCGCCCAGGGTGGCGCGGTAGATTGCGAAGGGTGCATCTTGAATGAGAGAACGAAAGCGCGACCGTGATTTAAGGAGTGCATCCTGGGCTTGAATGCGATCCGTAATGTCGTGTGAGACGGAAAGCATGCATAGCTGGCTGCCGATCAAGACGCGCGTCGCCGACACTCGCGCGTGCCTGATTTCTCCCGTCTTGGTCCGGAATCGGAATTGCTCTTCGCGGACTTCGCCGGTCCGGCCCAATTTCTCAAGCACCTCGCGATGCGGTCTTTCTTCCACCCATATATCAAGTTCTGCGGGGGTCTTGCCTATCACTTCTTCTGGTTTATATCCGGTTAGGCGAGTAAACCCTTCATTTATTTCTATGTACCGCCGGTCCGGGAGAGTTCGGAGCGTGATAGCGTCGGGGCTTGACTGAATCATTTTTGCGTATTTTTCTTCGGATTGCCGGAGTTCCTGAGTAGCATGATGGAGTCGCGAAATATCTCGGATTATGCCGGTAAAAATGCGCGTTTTCGGCATGACGTGTTCGTCGACAGAAATCTCAAGAGGGAGTTCCTTGCCGGATTTATGCAAGCCTTTTAGTTCGAGTGCTGCCCACGAAGACTGTTGCCGGCCAGTTTTCAGGTATTGCTCGAAAGCGGCTCGATACGGCTCGTGAAGATATCGGGGTATAAGCATCGTAATTTCCTGGCCGACAACTTCGGAGACACCGTATCCGAAGATTCTCTCCGTCGCGGGATTTGCAAAGAGGATTTGACTTCGCTCGTCCATCGCGATGATGGCATAAGAGGTCCCTACGGCCAGGGCGTGAAGCACGTGTTCCAGGGCCGCGTCGCGGTCTTTGGGTACTGCACCCGTCATTTCATCCCGAGGCTTTGTCATAAGATGGCGCCGGTTCCCCAGCACCGGACGGTTTCCACCGGTGGACTTCCGGAGAGAAGAAGCGGGGTCGTCCACCGGCTATCAGACACATCGTCTCCAGCGTGAGCCGGTTGCCTATAAAGCCATCCTACCAGTGTTTAACGTCTCCAACACGAGGACTGTCGCCCCAGACTCCCACGGCAATCTGGCTATCCCGGTTGATGTGCCGACCACAGGTCTCGCTAACTTGGGCATCGTCCATGGGCATCATCCGCTTGACAAACGGGCCGTGCGCCTGCAACATCTTGCTCCAGCCCTCATAACACTTGCCAAGCAGTATCGCCAACTTGCTATTCAAGATAGAGCTGCAAGCCAGTCGCTTGCGCCCTTTCTTGGGCGGCGCCTGATCTGCACTGAAACGCGCTGATTTAATGCTGCGCGTCTGAGTACAGGTTTTGAACAGTTAGCTGAACGGGCACATGCGGCCTATTTTGGATTTGGAACGCGTGCGGCGGGGGAATAGATTGAATGTCCCGGTCCTAATTATACAAGCTGGTTCCGGCGCACCTGGGCCCAAGGAGGGTAAATGTGGGGAGACAAAAAACCGGACACTCCATATAAGAGTCCGCTCCCGCAGCAGCAGCCAACTTCAACCGCAACATTCGCACCGGCGACGCCGAGTGCAACAGCTTATCCTGGGGAGGTTAAGAAAATGGCACCACTCGATTCCGCATATCCAACGACGACTTCTTCCGCTAGCGGCACTGCCCGGCTGGGAGCAAGCCTGCACGTAAAAGGCGAGATTACCGGCAACGAAGACCTGCACATTGATGGCAGCGTCGAGGGGCTGGTGCAGCTCGAAGACCGGAAGCTGACGGTCGGCGCAAGCGCTCGCGTGACGGCAGACATCATCGCCCGCGAAGTGGTTGTGTATGGGAACGTAAAGGGAAATCTGCGCGCGCGCGACCGCATCGAGATCAAGAAGGACGGCTCGGTGGTGGGCGACCTGACGACGGCGCGGATCATGATAGAAGACGGCGCGTATTTCAAAGGCTCGATCGAAATCGACAAGGCTGGCGATGCCAGCGATAGCGATTCTGATAAGCCGTCTTTCTCGCGCGCGGCGCGTAGCACCGTCGGAACAAGTTCCTCCTCGGTTTAGTCCCCGTATCCGAACCGGCTGGCGGGTCACCCGCGGGTGCGTCATCGCTGCTAAGGCGGAACGCGAACGAGGGTGCCTCGCCACGAAGTTGCTACTCTATGCCGGCTCGGACCCATATGGTCTTTATTCTCTTCAATTGACATGCTGGGGTTCGTCCCTTAAACTCAGAGTTTGTCTTCACAGGAAAGGTGTGACTGGGCAGATGCGGACGTATGTGGCAAAGGGCCGAGAGGCTGAAGAGCTGTCGGTTGGGAAGAATTGGTTCGTGGTTGACGCCAACGGGCAGGTGCTCGGGCGGCTGGCGACGCGCGTCGCGCGTCTGCTGATCGGGAAGGACAAGGCGAATTTCACCCCTCACCTTGATTGCGGCGATCACGTGGTGGTGATCAACGCGGAACGCATCAAGCTGACTGGGAACAAGATCGATCAGAAGATTTACTACCACCACAGCGGTTATCCGGGCGGATTGAAGGAAACGCCGATTCGCCTGTTGTTGCAACGCCGTCCCGAAGAGGTTGTGCGCGAAGCCGTGCTGGGTATGCTCCCGAAGAATAAACTTCGCGCGCGAAGAGCAAAGAAGCTGCGTGTTTATGCCGGAAGTGAAGCGCTCGCCCGCCACGCCGGACAAAATCCTCAGCCACTCGCGCTGTAACCCAGGGAATCGAGTTTCGAAAAAACCCGCGTCTGGCGGATAAATTCGCGCGGCCGCGATCCAAGCAGATGTTGAAGCAGGAGGAAACTTGAGTTCAGCTTCGAGCCCGATTGAAAGCGTTGCAGGAAAGCAGTTTTACGGCACGGGCCGCCGGCGGGAAGCCGTGGCGCGCGTGTACATCAAAATGGGACCGGCGAAGTTCACTGTGAACGGGCGCCCGGTCGAAGAATATTTTCGTAACATCGCATGGCACACAGCCGCCGTTGAGCCGCTGAAGTTCACGCAGATGGCCGATCAGCTCCAGGTGAAAGCGACGGTCAAGAGCGGCGGAGTGGGCGGTCAGGCTGGTGCAGTGCGCATGGGCCTTTCGCGCGCCATCGCGCTGCTGAATCCCGATTTGCGCCACAGTCTGCGCAAGAATGGTTTCCTGACGCGCGATTCGCGCATGAAGGAACGCAAGAAGTACGGACAGAAGGGCGCGCGCCGTCGCTTCCAGTTCAGCAAGCGATAGCTTCGCGAGAACCGGGGCGCGGCAGGTTCGCTCGGAGTCACGCCGCTTCTGCGCAGCAAGGCTTTAGCTACGGCTTCGATCTTCCGCAGCTAGGGCCAAATTCACGGCCGGCATGGAGCCGGCGGAAAAGGATGCTGGCGCGACCAGCGCTACGAAGCATCCCTCTAAAGGAGGAGGTACTTTGGGAGTAGAAATTACGATGAAAGAGTTGCTGGAGGCCGGCGTTCATTTCGGCCACCAGACGCGGCGCTGGAATCCGAAGATGAAGGAATACATCTTCGGCGAGCGCAACGGAATCCACATTATTGACCTGCAGAAAACCCTCAAGATGTTTCGCGAGGCAGCACGCTATGTAGCGGAGCAAGCCGGCCAGGGCCGGAGCGTGCTTTTCCTGGGAACCAAGCGCCAGGCGCAGGAAGCTATCGCCGAAGAAGCCAATCGCTGCGGCATGTTTTACGTTAACCATCGCTGGCTAGGCGGTACTCTGACGAACTGGGTGACGCTGCAAAAATCAATCAAACGATTGAAGCTGCTGAAGGCCATGGCGGACGATGGCCGCATCGCTCAATTTTCGAAGAAGGAAGGCGCGCGTCTGGATCGCGAGCTGAAACATCTCAAGCAGAATTTTTCCGGCGTGGAAAATATGGCGACGCTCCCGGACGTGATGTTCGTGATCGATCCGAATGCGGAACTGATCGCGGTGCGTGAGGCGCGGCGGATGGGTGTGCCCGTCGTCGCCATCGTGGATACGAATTGCGACCCGAATCTTGTCGACTGGGTCATTCCCGGCAACGATGATGCGTTGCGCGCCATTCGATTGTTCACGTCAAAGATATCCGATGCAGTGCTCGCGGGCCGCCAATCTTACGAACAGACGCAAATCGCCGACCAGAAAGCCGCCCAAGGACTGGGAGAGGAAGGCGTTGATTACGTTGATACCAGCGCCTACGAGGTTTACGAAAAACAGGAAGGAGACTTCGTGGAAGCCGAGGCGAGCGCGTTCGTAACCGGCGAAGAAGCAGCGCCCGTTGAGGAAGCAGCCCCGGCTGCAAACGAGGACAAAAGCGTTTCGAGCAAACCGTAACCGCTGGTAACGCACCCCTGGCTTGGGCGAACCTTCCGGCCGGGCCCGCAAGAGAATTCACCGAAAAGGAATTGAGTCATTTATGGCCACACCTGAAAAAGCGAATGTACCGGCGCAGCTTGTGAAGGACCTGCGCGACCGCACTGGCGCGGGCTTCACGGCGTGCCGTGAAGCTCTGCTCGAATCCGCGGGCGATATCGAACAAGCGATCAACATTCTGAGGAAGAAAGGGCAGGCGGCGGCGGCAAAAAAAGCGCAGCGCGCAACCTCGGAAGGACTGGTCAGCTGCTACATTCACGCCGGAGGGAAAATCGGTGTGCTCGTGGAAGTGAATTGCGAAAGCGATTTCGTGGCGCGCACGGAGGATTTTCAAAAACTGTGTCACGACGTGGCGATGCACATTGCGGCGCTGGATCCGCGTTTCCTGCGCCGCGAAGAAGTGACGCAACAGGTGCTCGATCGCGAACGCGAGATTTATAGCGAGCAAGCGAAACAAACCGGCAAACCGGAAAACGTGATCGAAAAGATTGTGAATGGCAAGATGGAGAAGTTCTACGAAGAAAACTGCCTTTACGAACAGCACTTCATTAAGGACGAAGGGACGACCGTGAAAGAGCTGATCGATCAGGCGATCGCCAAAGTGGGCGAGAATATCACCGTCCGCCGTTTTTCTCGGTTTAAGGTCGGAGAGATGGACGGCATCGCGCCCGCTGCCCCTGCTTCGGAAGAGCCGGATGCGGTGGTTCCGGCTACATAGCTAGAGGTTGGAATTTTTCGGGGCGCATGCTGAAGCGCTCGGATACTGGGAACTTCGCGCATCTCACTGCGCGGCCATCGCGTGAGCTTGCGCGAGTTCTCTGTTAGAATGCCGCCGAGCGTGCAGCTCGCTCAAACACTCCATGATGACTTCAGACCCGGCAATAAGAACCAGCGGCACAAACGGAAGTTCGGTCTACCAACGCATCGTTCTAAAATTATCTGGCGAATCACTTTCCGGGCCGCTTGAATCAGGCATTCACGCGGAAACCATCCAGGGTATCGCCCAGGAAGTAAAAGGTGTGAACGATCTGGGCGTGCAAGTGGCGATCATGGTGGGAGGCGGGAACATTTTTCGCGGGACGCGGCAGAAGCAGCTCGCGATCGACCGTGCGACCGGCGATTACATGGGCATGCTCGCGACGGTAATCAACGGCCTCGCCTTGCAGGATGCGCTCGAAAAAGCCGGCTGCCACACGCGCCTTCTGAGCGCGATTGAGATGCATCAGGTGGCGGAGCCGTTTATTCGGCGCCGCGCCACGCGGCATCTCGAAAAGCAGCGTGTGGTGATCTTTGCAGCCGGCACGGGCAACCCTTATTTTTCGACCGACACAGCGGCAGCGCTGCGCGCCATGGAAATCAAGGCGCAAGTGATTCTGAAGGCAACGCGGGTGGATGGCGTGTACGATGCGGACCCGGAAAAGGTGTCAAGCGCCAAGCGCTTCGACACGATTACATATCTGGACGTCCTGCAAAAGGGCCTTGCAGTGATGGATTCGACGGCTATCTCGCTCTGCATGGACAACAAAATGCCGATCATCGTATTCAACATGAATGTGCCGGGCAACCTGAAGCGCGTGCTGCTGGGCGAGCGAGTCGGCTCGACCGTCAGCGCCGCGTAAAGCGAATTAGTGGAGGCAATGCTTCGATGACTGCTATCGCGAACAGCAAAGACGCGCTGCTACAGGCCAAAACGCGCATGGAAAAGGCCGTGGAGGATTTTCGAAAGGAACTTTCCGGTGTGCGAACCGGTCGCGCAAACGTGTCGTTGCTCGATCACATTCGCGTGGACTATCACGGGACGGAGATGCCGATCAACCAACTCGGGACGCTCACGGTGCCCGAGGCGACCATGATTGTGATTTCTCCGTGGGACCCAGGCGCGGTGCCCCCAATCGACAAGGCGATCCGAACATCCGACCTCGGACTGAATCCGACGAACGATGGGAAGGTGGTTCGCATCCCGATTCCGGCGCTCACGGAAGACCGGCGGAAGGACCTGGTGAAACACATTCACAAGGTGCTGGAAAATCATCGCACGGCAGTCCGCAATATCCGCCGAGACATCAAAGAAGCCGTCGAGAAACTAGAAAAAGACAAGAAAATGAGCGAAGACGAGAAGAAACGTTCTCTTGATGAACTCGAAAAACTGACGCACTCGGAAACGAAAAAGATCGAAGATCTGTCTGCCGCTAAAGAAAAGGAAGTCCTCGAACTAAAGTGATGATCCGTCCGCGGTTGTTATCCTGAGAAGTGCGCATTTGGCGCATCGAAGGATTGCCCCGTTGCTTTTGGTCCAATCGGCCAAATCGTGTTTTGATTTCTCGTTAGTAGACCGGCCAGCGTCACAGAATGACCATCCGGCCTGAAAATTTACGCGTTAGTTCGCCCCGCGGACGTCTTCCGGAAGAGCGAGGACGAAGGTACACGTGTCTGCGCCGGTTGAACACGACAGGGTACCGCGACGGACAATTGCTGCAGGCGAGATATCTGGGAAAACCGCCCCGTATTCAAGTAACCGAAGCCGATGGGCGAACGGCCGCAATTTCGGGCTTCCGCTCAGGAAGCGCACGGCATCGACCTTCGTGTTTGCTCCGCCCGGCGAGAATAGAAGCGCGAAATCCGCTTCGGCATTTTCGTTCAATAGCGGGCCGGCCTTGATTGTGCGCAATTCGCGCAACTTGGGACGAACTCTCGCCACAAGCGCGTCGATCTGCTTATCGTTCGGATGGATTCCCAAAATCGACGCAAGGCGCCGGCGCGCATCCGAATTTGTTTCGAACGCGGCGACTGCAAGGGCGTACGCATGGATCGCGTCATCCGTCTTCGCTCGCTTTTCGTAAATTTGCCCCAAGTGGTCCGCGGCATCACCGCTTTCATCAAGCAACCACGCCGAACGTACATATCGTTCCGCACGATCGAGGTCGCCGTTCTGGAAATAGGCCCAACCGAGCGCGTCCCAATAGGTTCCAAGGTGCGCGACTTCGGCGAAATCAGCGGGCGTCACGCGAGAGAGATCCACTTCATGCAGCTTTTTCGACGTTGCATCGACGGCGGACTGTGCGTATTCCATCGCTTTGTCCAGACCCAAGCGATCGCTGCTGAGGTCGCGCGCAACAGCATTCCACACCGCAGGCGACCGAGACATCTCCGCGCTTTTCTCGAATGCCGAAAGCGCTTTGTCACCTTGGCCGTCTCCAAAGTACGCTTGCCCCAGGCTGATTTGCAAAGCGGCGTTATCGGGAGAAAGAATCGTGGCCTTGTCGAGCTCGGGAATGGCCTCCGCATACCTGTGCTGCTCAAGCAGGATGTCGCCGAGCGCGGCGTGCGCGACGGTATCCAGCGGGTTGAGTTCGATTTGTGCGCGGAATGCGGAGGCGGCTTCATCGCTCTTGTGCCGCTCTTGAAGGGCAGCGCCGAGATAATTGTGAACCTGCGCATCGTGCGGGTTCACGTCGATTTGTTTGCGGAACGCGCGCGTAGCTTCTTCCGGTTTCCCGGCGCGAAAGTAGGAGAGCCCTAGATCTTTCCAGGCTTCATCGTGCTTGGGATCGAGGTTCACGGCGCGTTCGAGCAGCAAAATCGCAGAGCGAAGGTTGCCGGCATTCATCGCTGCGGCTCCCGATTCGAACAACTCGCCGGCTTGGGCGGATGCGGGGACCATGAGAGCGCCATTTGCCGCGTTCTGGGCGATGAGTGGTTGCGATTCATCGGATTCAACCGCGGCAGTGAATGCGAGATAGTCATTCGTTCGATCCACGGGAAGTTCGCGCATTTTAAAATTCAACGTGCGTTCTGCGGTGAGGGTGTGATTCTCGAAGCGATATCTCGACTGGAAATCGGCGAAGTCGCGCTGGATGGCCGTTCCCACGGG
Organism: Candidatus Acidiferrales bacterium; assembly: GCA_025451835.1. GTDB lineage: Bacteria > Acidobacteriota > Terriglobia > Acidiferrales > UBA7541 > Palsa-295. The sequence continues at coordinate 46,905 of JANWJR010000137.1, forward strand.
CGGCTGGACCGCGAAAGCCGCAGGCAGAACAAGCTTCAGGCTGACGTTCACATCGAGCGGGCTTCCGAGGTGAATCGGGGCCGCATTATCGGCGCCGATTTGCGGCAGCCCGATGGTCAGCAGAGGCAGCGCAACTTTCGATTTCTTCGCCGACCAATCGAGAAAATTCAGTTGCGAGTACTCGATATTGAGTTCGAACGGAGCTCTTGTATCCGTAGGATCGCCCGGTTTCACGGATGCCACTTCGCCCTTGATTCCGTCCAGCGAAAGAAGAGTCTGGCCGAGTTGCTTCCACTCAGACTGCGGCGCCTGTTGAAAAGCCAGACGAAGCGCGAACCCGTTGTCCCCACGGAGAAAATAGCGAAGATTCGCGGTAAGCTTGCCGAGGTCGCTCACCTGGCCCTCGATTTCGACCCGTTGAGTCGACAGAAACGGAGGGTCCGCGGGAGTCTTTACGATTTGCTCCGAGCCGTCGGGCGCAATCAACAAGGCCTGTCGATTGCGCAAGGAGCCGGCGAGGAATTGAAAAGGCGCGACTCCCGTTGTCGAGTCCATCCAGATGAATTCTCCGGCGTTGCGGACAGCCGTGATAACGTGACCGAATTGTGCTGGTGATGGAAGCGTGCGGTCCAGGCTCTGCAACGATGGAACCAAAACGGTATCAGAAGGAATGCCGGCCGACTCGAGCATCGCTGCGAAGAGAGTTTGCTTGTCTTTGCCGTCGCCATACTGGTTTTTAAGAACTTCAGCGGCCGGATGCGGCTGGTAACCAGCAACGCCGAACGGAAGGCTGACGAAACGGATGTTTTTTGCGACGTAATCGTAGAGAGCGCGAACTCTGTCGATCTTGCTGGAGCGGCTTGCAATTAATTCTTGCGTCTTGGCGCGAATCTCGGCATCCGGTTCGATGCGGCTCTTTTCTAAGCTAGCGTACCAGTGAGACATCGCGTTCCAGCTCGCAAACGTAGTGACCTGAACTGACGGAGCCTTGCTCTCGGCTTCTTCGGGTTTCTCTTGCGAAGCCTCTTCGTGTAGATGTGCGAGGTTCGCGTGTTTCCAGCGGTAGATCGTCCGGCCATTGGCCTCAGTCTTCTCGTACGCGAAATCTGGAGATTCGAGCATCACAGTGCGGCCTTGAGGCAGGTCGATATAGAGGCGTTCATCGAGGACGATCGCGTCACTGATAAAAGTCTGCTCGTACCAGAATTCATTGGGTGCGAACGGCGTCGAAATGAGTACTGTAATGTCGTATTCGAGAGTGTCGCCTGGCTGAAGTCCAGGCGCGACAACGTGTTTTTCTTTGTAATTTGAGTAAGCCGGAGCGTCGCGAACGGACGGTGGCGTAACATCTTTTGCGGCCTTGGCGCCGGCGGCGATTACGGTTCCATTTGGTTTGCGCACGCGAACGAAATGAATATCGACCGATTCGTTTGCGGCATTGTATGCAAAGACCAATTCCTTCAATTGCTGCACGCCTGAATCGTCTTGGACAACAATCCGTGCGGACTGGCTGCGCTCCCCCGTGCCGTCATTCTGAAATCGGACCTGTGTGTAAAACTGCTGGACGACAAAAGGCTCGTGGGAGTAATCGGCCGATGAGTTTTTTGACGCGCTGGCGGGCGCTCCCTTTTGCGCTTGTTGAGATACAGCCGGATGCGGTGAGGGCGGCGCCGCCTGCATTAGCCCGAATAGGCACAACAACAGAACCGAGAGGTCGCCCATCCATACTCCTTATGAGAGCGAAACTGCAAGTGTAGGTCTACCAGAGGCGGCGGTAAAGCGCGCAAGAAATAATTCTCGTATGAGATTTGCACGGCGGTTGCTGCGATTGACTTCGCTCAGGTACTCTCCTAACCTAACTCATTCATCCAGATGGCGTGTGCGTCGCTCGCTGTGTTCACGATATGATTCGCCGCGAAGTGTTAGTGCGCAAGGGAAATCGGGGGAAGCATGCCGGATATGAAGTTGCCCACGCGGGCCGAGGATTATTCGGAATGGTATAACCAGCTCGTCCTGCGGGCGGAACTCGCCGATTACGCGCCAGTGCGCGGCTGCATGATCGTGCGGCCGTACGGCTGGGCGCTGTGGGAGAACATCACGGCGGCACTCGACCAGCGTTTCAAGGCGACCGGCCACGTGAACGCCGCATTCCCTCTGCTGATCCCGCGCAGCTTCATAGATAAAGAAAAATCGCATGTAGCGGGATTTTCGCCCGAGCTGGCGGTGGTGACGCACGGCGGCGGCGAGGAGCTGGAGGAGCCGTTGGTGATCCGGCCGACGTCGGAGACGATCATCGGACACGCATACGCGAAATGGATCCAGTCTTACCGTGACTTGCCGGTGCTCATCAATCAATGGAACAGCGTGGTGCGCTGGGAGCTGCGCACGAAACTTTTCCTTCGCACCCTCGAATTTTTCTGGCAGGAGGGCCACACGGCGCATGCAACTGCCGAAGAAGCGGAATTCGAGACGCGGCAGATGCTCGACATTTACACGGACTTTGCCGTGCGCGAGGCCGCAATTCCGGTGATTCCAGGGCGCAAGTCGGCGTCGGAGCGATTCGCGGGCGCCGACCAGACCTATTCGATCGAAGCAATGATGGGAGACGGCAAAGCTTTGCAGTCGGGTACATCCCACAATCTGGGACAAAATTTCGCCAAGGCCTTCGAGATTCGCTATCTCGATAAAGGCGGTGTCCTGCAGCATTCCTGGACTACCTCGTGGGGGCTTTCGACGCGCTTCGTCGGCGCGATCATTATGGTGCATGGCGACGACCAAGGGCTGATCATGCCGCCACGGCTCGCGCCCTATCAACTCGTGATCGTACCAATTTATAAGACCGATGAAGAGAAGGCTACGGTCATGACGAATGCACGGAAGCTGCGCGTCGAGCTCGCCGATGCCGGGATTCGCGTGAAGATGGATGAGCGCGAGGGCATGAGTCCGGGCTTCAAGTTCAACGATTGGGAAATGCGCGGCTTGCCGCTGCGGCTCGAATTGGGGCCGAAGGACGTCGCCAAAGCATCGGTTGTCCTCGCGCGGCGCGACCGGCCGGGCAAAGAAGGGAAGTCGTTCGTGCCGCAACAGGGAATCGCCGGCGCTGTGAAGCGAATGCTGGAAGAGATTCAGAAGGCGCTCTACGACCGCGCGCTGGCTTTTCGCGAAGCGCACACCGCCGAGCCCGCCGATTATGCCGGGTTCAAGACGGCTGTCGAGACAGGATTCGCCCTGGCCTGGTGGTGCGGCAGCGAGAGCTGCGAGGAGAGAATCAAGCAGGAAACGAAGGCGACCATGCGCTGCATCCCGCTCGATCAGTCACTGGGCGCAGACGGCTCGGCGCAGGCGAACCGTTCGGGCAAGTGCATCTATTGCGACGATCCTGCCAAGGAAAAGGGCATTTTCGCTCGCGCGTACTAGCTCGGATCGCAGCGGCACGCTACCTCTCTCCAGAGCTAATTTGAAGCCTGCGACAGTCGGCATACACGGATTGCCACGCGTATCTGCATGATGTGCTGTATCGAACGGTGTGGCGTCATGTGATATTTGAAAGTAGACGGCGGGTGCTCAAAGCAAGACGGCCAAGGTAAAGGAGCCATGGAAGAGAAAAAACAGGAACTCCACGACATATCGCGCTCTTCAGCGAGTTCATCCACAAACGCGGGGAGTCCCGCGAACGGAACTGGCGGCAACGCGACGGACGTTGATTTCGATGATTTGCTCCGCCGTGCGCATTTGCTGCTCTCGGCTGGCGGAAGATCCGAAGCCGAATAGAGGTAACGATCGGAACTGCCCCGCCCGCAGGAGTGTCACCCTGTTGCGCTCTTGCCGCGCCGGCGCTGGCGTTCTTGACCTGCGACCCACGGTACCTGACCTCAATCGACAAGAGTTTCAACCTGCCCGTATCCCCACGCTGTAGCTTACTAACTGGTGGGAGGCGGGGAGCGCGGCCTCCCCGCTGCCTCGGATTTAGTCAGTCCTGGGGCTGCTGAGGCGTTTTCTTCTGGGCGGCAGCCGTCCAAGGGGGAACGACGCCGTTCATGCGCGCGTAAGCGATCGACTGACCGAGATGCTCATGCGCATGGGTGACCAGGAGATAAACTACGTCGCCGTAGTTGGCATCCGGGCCGAGCTTCTTAAGCGGCTTTGCGAAATCCGCATTTGTCATTCCCTCCACCGCCGCTTCAGCCGACTCAAACGACTTGTTCAACTGATTAATGACCTGACTCTTGTCAGTGGTCGATTTTTCGAGGGTCTTCAGGTCCAGCCCCGCAGGAATCGGAGTGCCCATGAAGCCTGGGATGGCGTAATTGGCTCCCGCTACGTGCAAGAAGACTTCGCTCACCGAGCGCACGCCGTTGCCAGGACGCCAAGTGTATTTCTCTTGCGGGATTGCGTCGGCAAGATCAACGAATTTTTTCTGCAGGCCTTTCAGGTCGAGCAGCGCCTGAGGCTTCATGTCGTAGCTGGGCGCGGTTTTGTCAGAAGACTGCGCCGATTGCGCAGGCGCAGCGGAATCGGCGGACTGCGCAGATGCTTGCGTTGCCCCGAAGGCCATCCACAATAATGCGGCGGCCGTAGCTGAGAGAAAAAGGTTCCTCATTTCCATTCTCCTTGAGAGCGAATTTCCGTCTCCTTCTGAACGCCAACTGGTGCAACGTCTCGAACGCGACGCATTGCATGCCGCGTTATCGGCGTTGCCTGCCTGTTGATTGGCTGCCTGCCCCGGAAATGACACGCGTCTGACGAGCCCTTCACGTGGCCCGTGAGGACGTGCTTTCCCGCTTAGACGGACGCCAAACGAAAAGGCTTTCCGGGATCGGTGGTTTTTGCGCGGGTGTGGAGCTGCAAATGGACCGCTCGAAATCCGCCTGAAACCGCGCACGGGAGACCGGAGAGCCGGCCTGATGCGCGGGGTTCAGTTCAGCAACCAGCCCAACAACCTCAGCCCAACAAGAGCCAAATGACTGCCGATAACCCTTTGGGCTCACTCAGAAGCCGGAGGCCGATTCCGAGCCGCCCTGTGAGCAGAGACGCTGCTATACTGTCGCTCCAAAATGAGCGCATCCGATCCTAACAAAACAGAAACTCCGGCGCCGAAAGTCCCGGTATGGGGACGCACCGAGCGTAACCGGTTACTCACCTGGCTTGCAATCAGCTTTTTCCTCCCCGTGCCTTTTCTGTTGATATTGCATGCCCCGTTTAAATCGAATAGCCCCATCTTCACGGTGTGGAGAGAATTACCGGGCAAAGCCGTCGCTGCATTTTTCGTCGTATTTGCGACCTGGCTCGTATCCCGCATGGAGAAACGCCCCCTCGATGATTACGGCATTCCACCGCGCCAGGCCTTCGGGCGGCGATTTTGGGAGGGCTTCGTCTGGGGCTTCGCTGTGCTGTCAGCTATTCTGCTCGTTCTTGGGTGGTCCGGTCATTTTCGAATCGACTCCGTAGCTCTCACCGGAGGGAGCGTTTTCCGATACGCTCTTGGCTGGGCCGCCGTATTTCTTGCTGTGGCGATAAACGAAGAATTTGCCTTTCGCGGCTACATGCTGTTCTCATTCGCGAAACGCATGCGTTTCTGGCCCACCGCGATATTTCTCTCTCTCCTGTTTGGCGCGGCGCATCTCGGCAATCCGGGAGAAAACGTTCTCGGCATTCTGCATGTTGTCATGATTGGCATGGTTTTCTGCCTGACGATCCGGCGAACCGGAAACCTGTGGTTCGCGGTCGGCTACCACGCAGCCTGGGACTGGGCGGAAACCTTTTTCTACGGCACGCCCGACAGTGGACTTCTTGGCGTCGGCCGATTCCTGAACACGTCAGTTCATGGCCCGAATTGGCTCACTGGCGGTTCAGCCGGACCCGAAGGCAGCATCGTCACCCTATTCACCGTGCTTCTTCTCGCGCTGCTCATTCATTTTCGATTTCCGACGGCTATCTACCCGGATCGTCCCTCCTAGAATTGGCTTAGATGTCGTCGGGAACTTCCGGCAACTCGGGGAGATCGCCGTGCGTAATGCCGCGCAGTTCGGCGCGGATGATATCAGAGGAAAAGCCAGCGCGTAGCAGGCTGCGGTAGAGTGAGGCGATCTTGCGTTGGTCGAGCTTCCCGCGGACACGGGAGAGGCGTCTCTTGAGGCGCGTACGGGCCGACGCAGATTCGTCGGTTTCGGCGAACACCGCTTCCAGGGCGGCTTCGATGTGGCGATCGGGGACGCCACGGCCGCGAAGTTCGCGCGCAATCCGGAAACGTCCCTGGCGGCGCAGTTGTGCGTGCTGGCGAGCATAGTTGAGGGCGTAGCGGGCGTCGTCGAGATAGTCGAGTTCGCGGAGGCGCGCGATGACCGGCGGAACCAGGTCTTTGTCTTCGACGCGACGCTCGAGATACTTCTTCATTTCGTGAATCGAGTGCGCGCGGCGCATCAGCGCGCGCAAAGCCGATGTGTACAGTTGCGGTCCGTCAGAGAATTTGCGCGGAGCAGAGCGAGAACGCATGGCAGACGAAGAATAACAGCTATAGGACGCTTACGAACTCGGTAAATCGCGGGGTAGGGAATAGCCGGCCAGATGTATTGCGACTGAGCTCCGGCCAAGTCGGCGTTATCACGCGGAAGACCTGCAGGCTCGCGCTAGCGCTTGCCGAGGCTGTCGAACTCGGTCATGGCGCGCTCCATTTCTTCGCGCGCGGAATCGGCGGAAGAACGGATGCCCTGGATGCGCAGGCGGAAGTCGTCGGGATTGGACGCGCGCAGCAAAGCCTCTTCGATGGTGATTAGCCCGCGCGAGTAAAGATCGAAGAGCGACTGGTCGAACGTCTGCATGCCGTACTGGCTGGTTCCGGCGGCGATGGCGTCGCGGATCATGCGCGTCTTGTCGGGATTGATGATGCAATCGCGGATGTAGCTGGTGGAAACCATGATTTCGACGGCGGGTACGCGGCCCTGCCCGTCGCTCTTGCGCACCAGGCGCTGGCTGATCACGGCTTTTAGCGTGCCGGCAAGCTGCAAGCGAATCTGTTTCTGCTCTGGGGGCGGAAAGACGGCGATGATGCGCTGAATCGTTTCGGTGGCGTCGAGGGTGTGCAGTGTTGAGAGCACCAGGTGGCCAGTTTCGGCGGCCAGTAGCGCCGTGGAAATGGTTTCCAGGTCGCGCATTTCGCCAACGAGGACCACGTCCGGATCCTGGCGAAGCGCGGCGCGAAGGGCCGTGGAGAACGATGCCGTGTCGACTTCCACCTCGCGCTGATTGATGAATCCTTTTTTGTCGCGGTGCAGATACTCGATCGGGTCTTCAATGGTGATGATGTGCTCGGCGCGGAGCGAATTGATCCGGTCGATCATGGCGGCAAGCGTCGTGGATTTACCGGAACCAGTCGTTCCGGTGGTAAGGATCAAGCCGCGTTGCTCTTCGCAAATCTGCGCAAGGATGCGGGGAAGCTCGAGCTCTTCAATGGTGCGGATTTTCGTCGGAATTACGCGTAGTACCATGCCGACGTTGCCGCGCTGCTGAAAGACGTTGACGCGAAACCGTCCCAGTCCCGCCACACCGTAAGCCATATCCAACTCGGCAGTCTCTTTAAATTTTTGCTTTTGCCGATTGGTCATCATGCTGAAAGCCATCGAAAGCATTTCCTCAGGCGTGATGCGAGGCACGTCGGCGATGGGGTTCAGAATGCCGTCAACGCGGAGATAGGGGTGGTTCCCGACTTTAAGGTGCAAGTCGGATGAGCGCGTTTCAACAGCCCGCCGCAAGAGATCGTCAACGTTGATGGCCATGGCAGAAGCTCCAGACAAGAAGCGTCTAGTCACGCTAGCATGCGCGGAAGTGGTGGGGCAAGGGAACCGGAAGAGACGATTGCTTAATCGGCAACTTCCGGACGGAGGGAGTTGCCGCCGCTATTCCTGGCGCCGTGGATTGCAACATCGACTGCAACGTCACATGTGCTACCGACAAAGGCTGCTTACATCGTTGCAAAATAGAATTGAGTTAAGTACCCTTGCCCGCAATGCTGAAGCCCTTTATTGGCCTAGCGCTCGTCCTCCTTTCAGTCCGGGGTTTGGTGAATTCTGCCCCCACGAGAATCGACCTGCCTGCGCAAGAGGCTCGACCACACCTTACTGTCCAGGATGTTTCGCAACGGCAAGGAGCGGCCAGCGGCGATTCCGCATCAGAGTTGGAGCTGGCCGAGGCTTATTGGCGTGGAAGTGGAGTTCCAGAGAATCGCGCAAAGGCCGTCGAGTGGTACGAGAAAGCTGCTGAACACGGCAGTGCCGAGGCCCAGGACTTTCTAGGCGAGATTTATATGACTGGCGACATCATGCCCAAGAACGAGAAAGCGGCGGTGAGCTGGTATAAAAAGGCCGCCCGTTCGGGGAATGTGAACGCAATGTTTAATCTTGGCGTGTACTACTACAACGGTGATGGCGTTGGGGTTAACGATGGACTCTCTTACGCTTGGTTTACGCTGGCAAAAGAAGGAGGCGCCAAAGAGGCCGCGGCAGCGGTTCAAAGAGCTGAATCAGAGCTCAAGGATTGGCAAATAACGGACAGTCTGAAACAAATTGCCCAAATGTACGAGAAGAACGGTGACATGCCTGAGAATCAGGCCGAAGCGGCGCGTTGGTGGCTGAAGGCCGCCGCACGAGGGGACCAGGACGCTCAACTTCAAATTGCCAACAAGCTTCCCAACGGACAGGGAGTCACGCAGGATTTTACCCAAGCCCGCCACTGGTGCGAAGAAGCTGCGAAAGTGACCGTACGCGGCGAATACTGCATTGGATTCATCTATCAGCGTGGACTCGGTGTCACAGCCGACGCGAAGGAAGCCCGTAAACGATATGAGTTTGCCGGCAAAAGAGGCGATGGTCCATCGGCAAAGGCCCTGGCTCAGATGGAACTTGCCGGCGAGGGCGGGAAAGTAGACCGCATAGATGCATGCGTACAGTACGCTAGACTCGCGTGGATGGGAGACAACGACGCTATACAAACGCTGCGTCACCTTAAGAAGCAAATGAGCACGAGGGATTGGAAGAAAGTACAGGAGCAATTGCGTACCTTCCGAATCGACCCGAAGAAGTTGGATGCGATGCTGATGAACGTTGCTGGCCAGTGAGTCGTGAGTCTCACCGACTTGACCGTCTTTGAATTTGGGAGAAGTTGTTTCAGAGAGCGGAGCGATCGCGAAGGAAGATGCGGTCGTAGATCACTGCGGCAACGATGCCGCCGAACAGCGGGCCCACCCAATACACGCCGTTGTTGGTCCAATGGTGCGCGGCGATAGCGGGGCCAAAGGCGCGAGCGGGATTCATTGCGGCGCCGGTGAACGGGCCGCCAGCGAGGATGCCCACCGTAAGCATGAGGCCAATGGCGAAGCCACTGACTTTCTTGAATGCGCCGTTGGCGTCGACGGCGGTCGCGAAGAAAACAAAAACCAGAAAAAACGTCAGCACTGCTTCAAGAGCCATGCCGTGCATGCGCGTGAAATCGAGCGCGAGGTCCGGAGTGCCCAAGCCGGCCGGGCGCCAAACCGATTCGGGAATTATTGCCGCCAGCGAGTACGCCGCAGCAATTGCGGCGACGATCTGCGCGCTCCAATAGGCGAGCGTGTCGAGTGTGCTGAGACGCTTGGTCACCCAGTAGCCGATGGTCACTGCGGGATTGAGGTGCGCGCCGGAGACGTCTGCCAGGGCCGAGATCAAAATCGCGTAGATAAGTCCATTGGCGACGGCAATGCCGAAGAGCCCGATGCCGCCTGCCCCGCTTGCGCGAAGATATTGATCGGCGCAAACGGAGCCCGCGCCGAAAAAGATGAGTGCGAAAGTACCGATAAATTCGGAAACCAGCTTCTGCGACAGGTTGTACAAGCTCGGCCCTCCGGTGGCCGCGCGGATTCTATCGGACTTTGCAGGAGGAAGTCGAGGATGTTGGTAAGACGACGGCCAGGGCGAAACCGAAGCTAGCGGACGGCGGCGCCGGCGCCCGCGGAAGCCGTGGCATACGACAGCCAGCCGTAAGGATCGGGCTTTGCGCCTTTGGCAATCGCGAAATATTCATCCTGGATGCGTTTCGTGACTGGGCCGCGCGAGCCATTGCCGATCTTAATCCGATCGATCGAACGAATCGGTGTGACTTCCACGGCTGTACCGCAGAAAAAGACCTCGTCGGCGATGTAAAGCATTTCTCGAGGAATGATCTTTTCCGCCACGGGAATATCGAACTCGCGGCAGATGGTGATGACGCTATCGCGCGTGATGCCGGGAAGGGCAGAGCAGGTGAAGGGCGGCGTAATTACGTTCCCATTGTGGACGATAAAAATATTTTCGCCCGACCCTTCGCTGACGTAGCCGTTGACGTCAAGCGCGATGCCTTCGGCATAGCCGTTCGCGGTGGCTTCCATGCGGATCAGTTGCGAGTTCATGTAATTGGCCGCGGCCTTGGACATTTGAGGCAACGTGTTTGGCGCGGGGCGATTCCACGAGCTGACGCAAACATCGACGCCGGACTTCAGCGCTTCATCGCCGAGGTAGCGGCCCCATTCCCAGCAGCCAATGTAAACCTCGATGGGAGCAGCATGGGGGTCCACTCCGCCGCTGCCGTATCCCCGCAAAATGATGGGACGCATGTAGCAGGATTTCAGTTTATTCAGCCGGATCAGTTCGAGGTTGGCTTCGCAGAGCTCGTCGAGCGGGAACTTGACGGCCATGCGGTAAATGTATGCGGAATTCAGCAGGCGCTGCATGTGCTCGCGATTGCGGAAAATCGCCGGACCTTGCGGCGTCTCGTATGCGCGAATTCCTTCGAAGACCGCCGAACCGTAGCTCACGACGTGCGACATGACGTGGAGCTTTGCGTCGTCCCAATCGATGAACTTGCCGTTGTGCCAGATTTTATCGGTCTTCGGGAAGGGCATGTTGTGTCTCCACTCTTCTGAAAAGAGTTCTCAGAGCGCCGCCAAAACGAAGTATAGCACACGGCATTTCACGGCCTTGCAAGGCCCGGGACTTCGACCCGGATAGCTCGATACCAAATTGGACCGCCAAGAATTGAATTTGAAGTCAACGGCCGAGCGCCACATCTCCGCGAAGGGTCATACAGGTACACGAAGAACGGGCCACCAGTGCTCCCTTCGAATTCGTGATATCGCACTCGGCCAATCCGACGGTTTTGCCGCCTTGAACTACTTTTCCAACAGCGACGAGCTTATCGTTCCAGACCGGTCGCAGAAAATTGATCTTGAGCTCGAGCGTGGTAAATGATTCATCGTCCGCAAGCGTTGTAGCATAGGCGATTCCCATCGCCGCATCGGCAATATCGCAAAGGATGCCGCCATGGAGCGTGCCCATCGGGTTGGCGTGAGATCCACTAGCTTCTAGCTCGACGACGGCTTCGCCGCGACGAACTGATGTGAGCCGAAACCCGATCAAGCGTGCGATGGGCGGAGCAGGAAGTTCGCCGCGAATCACCTTGGCCAGGGATTCCATCCGCTTTGTCATCGCTGCCGGAGCCTCCTCCGTTGCCACCGGGTTACCCGGCGACTTGCATATTGAAATCGAATCGCTAGTGGTCGTCGGCGGCTTCGTCTCGCTGCGATTGCACGGCGAATCCGGAAATGCGGCTCCAGGCGCTGGTTTTCCAATTATCGGCGATTTCTTCCGCCAGAATCCACGGCGGAAGCTCCATGTAGAGGAACGCAGCGAGCGCCACGACATAAGGCTCGTACATATTCCGAAGCCTCGCGAGCTTGGAAATCATCTCGGGGCTGTCACTCGATGGAAAACCTGTTTGCGAAAGAACTGCACGCAGGCGGGCAAAATCTTCGGGCGGCAAGCGATCGTGGGGTACGGCCCGAGGCGCCGCAGCGAATACCTGTGCTAAGTCCACGATCGCGTGGCGGCACATGGCGAACGTCAATCGCGCCTGCCGGGAACACACTTCGTCCGCGTGGACGATCATTAGTGCACTGGTGTCCAGGATGGCCGTGAGCGCGGCGAGCCAGGATTCATTGTTATGCTGCGAGCGAAAGTAGCTCAGCACCGGATACGAAATGTGACTTTCAAGGAGATCCGCGGACCAGCGCTCCCAGTCGCTAAGGAGCTGTTGCAATGCCTCGTAACCGTGAGGACCTGTCTGCCGGCGAAGAAGCTCCGCAGCCGTAGGCGGTGACCCGGCCCGTGCATCAAGAAGAACGATATTCACCTCGCGGCGCGAGAAAGCCTGGTAGATCACAGGCAGGTAGCTAATGATCAGAGCAAGAAAGCCGAAGCCCAGGCCGCTCTCGACAACCGCGAGGAACCGCTCGATCGAAGTGTGCGGCAAGACGTCGCCCAAGCCGAGCGTGAAAAAGTTAGTGCCGCTCATGTAAAAGCACGTACCGAGCGCGGGGGAAAAGCCGTCGCGGCGTGAAGCGTCATAATAAAGCAGGCCAAAACCGATGATCAGCGCGACGGCCCATAGAACGAAAAGCACCAGCAGCGAGAGCGGGCCGTAGATACTCAGGAATGTCTCGCGCCTCTTCCTGGCTCGGATCATATGTGCGATCCAGCGCCACGGAAGCCACGTCGAGCGATAAACCAGCACCGTGAAGCGAAAGCGCCGAGTCACCCGGCGCGGAAGGATGATCGTTTCAAACGCTTCCCACAGTACGACCAGAACGATAATCAGGCCGCCGATTGCCGGCACGATCAAGCGGCTTGCTCCAAATGAATGGCGAGCGTGATTTCCGCTTTCAGCAGCCGCGAAATGGGGCAGTTGGCTTTGGCGCTGGACGCAGCCGATTCAAAGGCTTCGGCCGTGATTCCGGGAATCTTTGCGGCCAGGTCCAGGTGCACCTTCGAGACGGTCCAGCCAGCATCGAGTTTCTCCAGTGTGACAGTGGCCGTGGTGCGCAGGCTTTGCGGCGTGAAATTCATCGTGCCAAGCTGCGCGGAGAGCGCCATCGTGAAGCATCCGGCGTGGGCCGCGGCAATCAGTTCTTCCGGGTTCGTGCCTTTTTGATTTTCAAAGCGCGTCGCGAAGGAATATGGTGTGTCCGAAAGGACGCCGCTTTGGGTTGAAATCGCGCCCTTACCGTCTTTCAAAGCTCCCTGCCAAACTGCGGTGGCCGTTCGTTGCATGTGAGCCTCCAGTGAAAGATTTGGACGAACGAAAATAGATTGCGAGCCCGCTTGCGAGTGTTCGGCGTCACGACTGTTTTACTTCCAGCCACGCCAAAAAGCCATGGTCAAGCACGATTGCTATCGGACGCCAAGGCCTTTGTACGAGCCTCCGCGGATATCATCGAGAAGGCTGTGCTGGATAGGCGACCAGCCCACGCGTTCACGCGTCCGTTCCGAGGACACCTGCTGGTCAAGCGCCAGCGCATCGGCATATGGTCCCAGTTTTTTTCGCGCTTGTTCGAGAGGCCACGGCTCAACCTTGTTCCTCAGGTCAAGTATCTCGCCCATCGCTTCGGCCACTTCGCGGACACGCACAAATCCCTTATTCGTGCCATGAAATACAGCCCCCAGGGGGGCATCGTCGAGGACGCGTACGTAAAGATCGGCAAGGTCGGAGACGTGAACGGTCGGCCAATGATTTTCACCATTGCCGACGTAAACCACGATTCCGCGCTCCTTGGCCCATTCAATCATCGAGGCCGGAATTCCTGCGCCGCGTCCGTAGACGATACCCGGGCGGATGACGCCAGCGCGAACGAGCTTATTGGCGGCGGCGAGAACTTTCTTTTCGCAGTCGGCGCGCCACGCAACCAGCGGTATGGGGTTCGCGACAGACTGTTCGTCGGCGACGCGATCGCCGGTACGGCCAAGAACCCATATCCCACTCGTGTACAGGAAGGGTTTACTCGTGCCTTTGAATTCCGCCAGGATTGCATCGAGCACGATGTTGTCGAGCTCGGCGGATGTTGCGTCGTTCGGTGAGGCCGCGTGAATCGCGGCGTCCGCGCTGCTAGCCGCGGCCCGCAGGGATTCTTTATCACGAAGGTCGCCGTGATGCGGTTCGATTCCGCGACTTCTGAGCTTTTCGGCGGATTCGGTGGAACGAGCAAGTCCGATGACGTAGTGGTTCGACTTCTGCAGCGCATCCGCAATCGCGGCGCCGATGTATCCCGTAGCGCCGGTCAGAAACACTTTCATGATACGGCTCCTTTCCCTTATACCCGGCACGCCATCTTTCACGAACAGCGTTACGGACCAACCCCGCGACTACCGCAACCAGATAATTCCGCCGCAATTATATCGCCAGCTTCCGGCACGTCCGCGCAATCGGTTTGTTCCGAACAAGTGGACTGAGCCGACATCGCGAGGGACGCGCTCCTATGCTTTTCGAACCCCGCAAGCGGCCTCGTACCCATACTCGGCGCCTTCTGCGTGCTGCCCGATAATTTTGATGCGCTTGCCGATCAGAAAGCCCGGCGATACAGGTATTGGCTTGCTGTCGGCCCCCATCGAAACGCTATTCGCAGCGTCCGCGGGTTTTCTGCACCCAGCCGACTCCAACGCGATCGCCAACTTTGCGGGTGGACTATTGACGGCGGGACCTGCGGCAGCGCGCATATGATTTCTCCTCTCTGCATTCGATGCAGCCGAGGTAAGTTCGACTTCGGATAATTGCGTTGCGATCTGTCCGCGGATCAGCGCGACCGCGGCACGGGCGGCATGGATAGCTGTCCAGTGATGTGTTGGAAATCATGTTGAATGCGGGCCAGACGCGTACCGCCGGCATTTTCGTATGCGCCAAAGGCGAGGAAAGGAACCAGCACGGCGAGCACCCAGAGTTTGGCGCGTCGCGGCACTTTTGCTTCCGGTTCCCAGCGGAAAATCTGGCGCGAGATTTCGAACGCGGCATACAATCCGATCGCGAGCGCCAGGACGTCGGTGAGAATCTCGCCGGTGCTCACCAGGTTCGTCGTGGCCGCTTCCAGGCCCGTGGCAAGATAAGTCGCGGGATTGAAAAGGGCGCAACGCTGTATCCATTGCGGAAAAATGGCTAGCGGAAAGCTCGCGCCGGAGAGAAACAGAAAAACAGTCCAGACCAACTGATTGATGATCTGGGTTTCTTGCATGGTGTTCGTGATGCTCGCGACGATTAATCCGAACGCCGAAAATGTGGCCGAGCCAAATGTGACCAGGACGATGATGGCCCAGAGATTGCCCCATGTTTCCATGTGGAAGGCCCAGCGGCAAACGAACATCTCAACCAAGACGCTGGGAATGATTAGAAAATAATTCGAAAGAATGCTCGATGCCAGCAGGGGTCCTGCGCCCACCGGTGCGAGACGGAACCGGCGAAGAATTCCCTGTTCGCGGAACGTGACCAGTTGGACGCTAAGTCCCCAGAAGCTCCCCATCACCGTGACCGTCAGAATCGCACCGAGAATGTAAGCCACCAGTCCCGGCGATCCTTTCGAAAAGATCATCACGCCGAACACCAGAAACCCCAGAGGCATCACCAGGCTGAAGAACAGGAACATGCGATTGCGCATGGCGAGGCGCATGCGCATCTTAGTCAGCGTCCAGGTGCGGCTCAACGCGTTTTCTCCTTCTTTATCTACCCGGCTTCATTCCCGCAAACGCCGGCCGGTCAGCTCGATGAAGACGTCTTCGAGCGACGGCGAAAACATTTCGAGGCTTTGCAATTCATTCTGCTCCGCCTCAAGTTCCTTGACCAGCGCGACGATGGTCACTGTAGGACGCGCCGAGTGCAGAACGAACGTTCCGTCGAATTCACGGCAATCCGCCACCCCGTCGAGCCGCGCAAGAGCGCCATCCTTAGGCATGTGCGCAAGCCGGACTTCGATGCGAGTAGTTCCTGCTGATCGGTGCTTGAGTTCGCGCGGCGAGCCAATCGCAATCACGCGACCGTGGTCTATGATCGCCACGCGATCGCAAAGGCGTTCTGCCTCCTCGATATAGTGCGTGGTCAGCAGGACGGTTTTCTTGTCGCGCCTCAATTCCTCGACGATGTCGTAAATTTCCCGGCGCACTTGCGGGTCCAGGCCGGCCGTCGGCTCGTCGAGAAAAACAACTTGCGGATTATTGACGAGCGCCATCGCCAGCGCGAGCCGCTGCTTCTGGCCGCCGGAAAGCTGGCTGTAGAACGCGTTGCGTTTTTCTTCCAGCTGAAACCGGCGAAGAAGCCCCTCGGTATCGGCGCGATTGCGGTAAAACTTCGCGAACAGCTCGATCGCCTCTCTGACGCGAATCTTGTCGGGCAAAGACGTGGATTGGAGTATCGCCCCTATTCGCTCTTTATATTTTTCGCCGCTCTTTTCGGGATCGAGCCCGCAGACGCGAGCCACTCCCCGGTCGCGGGTGCGCAGGCCTTCCAGGATTTCGATGGTGCTCGTTTTGCCCGCCCCATTCGGTCCCAGCAGGCCAAAGATTTCCCCTTCGTCAACCGCAAAGCTAACGCCGCGCACGGCTTCAACCGCGCCATAACTCTTATACAGTTCGTCGACTTGGATGATCGAATCGGGCACCAAATAATCCCTGTGCTAAGGTCAACAGCAGTCGGTTAAAGAGGAACAGTCTATATCACATCCGTATCAGCCGCGAAGCGAAGGGCCCGGGCTGTCCGGCCGATTTCAGTTGACTTTCTGCAGGGCGGTAATTAGTACTTGTTCTCCGGGCCCAAGCAGCAGCGATGAGGCATAGCGTCGCTCGTGGTACGGCATGCGACGTGGATGCCGGGCTGCGAAATGGGAAGTAATGTCGTAGTTTGCGATCGTTGCAAGGAGAAACATTCGTGGGCTGGTGGCACACGCTTTGGCATTCGGCCGAACGGCTGTCGGAAGTGACATACCGCCTGCAAGTCATCGCGGTGATCTGTGCCGTGTGCGCGGGTGGGTTCACACTCGTCGCATTGATTGCCGGACGGCGGAGCAGGACTCTCGAAGCCGCCGCCACGGAGAACCAGCAACGAAAGTGGGAAGCAGAACGAAAGCGGCTCGAAACGGAGGCTGCCACCGCGGCCCTTTCTGCGGAGAGCGCGACAAAACTGGCAGTACATGCGAAAACCAACCTCACCGTAACTCAGCAGGAGCTGAATGAATTACGGCAGAACCAGGAACCGAGGGAGCTTAGCCGGCAGCAGCGGTCGCTTCTGGTTTCCAAACTCTCCCCATTCCTGAATCAGGACATTCAAATCATGCCGCTCACCGGTGACGAGGAAATTCAATCCTTTGCGGAGCAGATTCAGGACATCCTTCTGGACGCGAACTGGAACCCGCAGACGGTCATCACCATGGAGCCTCAAGCCAACTATCCGCCGGGATTGCTTCTCCAAGTTACCGATCTGAAAGATCACCCGGCAGCGGCGGACGCCCTGCGAACAGCTCTTCAGGAGGTGGGCTACATCGTCGCGATCGGTACCGCCGGCGACGTTCCCCCGAAATCGATGCGGCTCATCGTGGGCAGCAAGTCCTGACGTTTCAATTTTCGCGAGTGCGAGCCAATTGTTTCTTCTTGCGCGCCCGTTTACGCACGCTCTTGCGCTTCCGCACTTTACGCTTTGCCGGCTCCCAGCCATAGATTTCTAAGTCGAGCACGCCCCCATGGAACGCAACGCCTTCTGTCTCAAGCAGCCTGCGCTGAAGCGAGGCGTGCGAGTCCGGAACTCTGATGCGCCCGCCAGCCCCGAGAACGCGATGCCAGGGAATGCCGCGTCCATTTGGCGCCGCTGCCATGGCGTAACCGGCCGCTCGAGCTCCGCCCCGGAGACGCAAAGCCTTGGCCACCGCTCCATAGGTCATCACGCGCCCTCGCGGGATCTTCTTCACGAACCGATAAACCGGGTCCCAGGACATCAGTCTCTCCTATCTTCTTCTGTCGCTACGCTGTTCCCGCACGGTTTCGCAAATGGGAACCTCGCACGCTGATTGCGCGTCTAATAAGTTGAAAGCGAAGTTCGGCGGGAGCTTCGAATCGGAGGTCCCTCGAGCGCGCTGCGAACGTTGTGCCGCCCTCAGGGATCGCATCCTCCGTAATTCGGCAAGGCTAATAACCAATTCGAAGCAACCCTGGAAACTCCACAGCATCGTACCATTGACGATGTAGTGGAGCGACCATACACTACGCGAGCTTCGCCGGAATGGGGCCGGAAAAAGGGGGAAGTCGTGGCTTTCGTTCGGCGCAAAGGCAACACCTACTACCTGGTCCACAACGTGCGGAAACAGGGGCGGGTGCAGCAGCTTCATCTGGCGCGGTTGGGAGAGCGGCCGCGAATCACGGATGACGTCGTACGAAAGGTCTCTCGCAACCATCCCTTCCTCGCACTCGACTGGTCGCGCCTGCGGGAGCAGGTGAACAGCCGCGTCGAGCTCTTTGACATTCGTTCGATGTACGTGCAGGGACTAATGCACACGCTTCGCAACCTTAACCTGGACCTGGCCGATCTGTCGCCGCCGATGTTGCTGCTGGCGGATCGTGCCAATTCGAGCCGGGAACTGGTCACGCAACTCCGATTATTGCGATCGACGCTCGATATCAAACTCGATCAATTCGAGCGGACGCCAACGCAGATTCGGGAAAGCGGAAGGAAGTTCCGGTAGGGAGCACTGCCATGGGGGCGCGCGCACTACAACTTGACCCGACTCAGCGCAGCGTGGAATCGCGGGATTTTGAGGCGGGACTGCGGCGAAAGATCGTGGGGCAGGATGAAGCGGTGCAGGCGGTGGTGGACCTGTACCAGGTGTTTCGCGCAGGGCTGAACTCGCCGGGCCGGCCGGTGGGGAATTTGC